>NC_019964.1:2700000-3000000 GCF_000328525.1 Halovivax ruber XH-70 | reverse complement strand
CTGATCGGTCTGGAACGCGAGCGGCTCCCGAGGCGGAAGTACGCGGGACTGCGGACGATGGCGTTTCTCTGCGGGGCCGGCCCGATCGTGGTTTACGTCGGCGACCGGGCGGGCCAGGCGGCCGTCGTCGGCGTCTACCTGGCCCTAGCCGCTGTCATCGCCGTCCTCGTCGCGTACATTCGATTCTCGCTGGACCACGCCAATGTCGGCCTCACCACATCTGTCACCGTCTTCATCGTCGCGCTCCTCGGCCTCCTCGTCGGGTACGGCGCGTTCTTCGAGTCCACGTCCATCGCTATCCTGCTGGTCGCGCTCCTGGCGGAGCGAGATCGGCTACACCGATACGTCGGGGCCATCTCCGATCACGAACTCCTCGACTCGCTCAAACTCGCGGCCCTGGTGTTCATCCTGTACCCCGTGCTTCCGGCCGAACCCGTCGACCCGTACGGCGTCGTCTCTCTCCGGGAAGTGCTGCTGTTTACGATTTTCGTGCTTGCGATCCAGTTCGCGTCCTACGTCTCGATGCGCCAGTTCGGCGGCTCGCGGGGGCTAGCCCTCACCGGCCTCCTCGCCGGCGGAGCGAACTCGTTCGCGGCGGCCGGCGTCCTCGCCCGGTTCGCGACGCAGTCCGCGGATGCGGACGACGCGGCATCGGCGGCGGTGTTGCTGGCCACCACGACGATGATCGTCAGGAACGTCGGGATCGCCGTCGTCCTCGCGGTCGGGATGCTCAGAACCCTCTGGCTGCCGACGGTCGCGATGGTGACCGTCGCGCTCGCGCTCGCCGGTTACCGGTGGTGCTTCGGCGACATCAGGGACGACTTCGACATCGACTTCGGTTCCCCGCTCTCGCTGGCCGCGGCGGCCAAGTTCGCCGTCGCCTACGTCGCCATCCTGCTCGTCTCCGTCCTCTCGCAGGAATTCCTCAGCGATTTCGGTCTGTACGCGACGGCCTTCGCCGGCGGACTCGTCTCTTCGGCCGCCGTCTCGGTGACCGCCGCGACGGTGCTGACCGGCGGGTCGGTCGGCGTCGACCGCGTCGCGGGCATGGTCCTGCTGGGCATCGTCGCGAGCGTGACCTCGAAAATCGCGCTGATCGAGTTCGTCAGTAGTCGTCTCCGGTCGAAGATCGCCGGCCCGCTGGCGGCCGTCGCCGCGGTTGGTATCCTCGCCTTCGTGGCGCTGTGACTCGGCTTCGGATCACTCCTCTTCGACCGGCGCCTGGTCTTCCGGGCCCGTCCCGCCGGTATCGCCGCGTCCGGCGGTCTCGTCCCAGCCGCCGGCGTCGACGATTTCGAAGAGCTTCCGCCAGTTCTGGTCGTGCTGGCTCTCGGGGAGCTGGTCGCGAAGCTGCCGGAAGTCCGAAGCGGGCACGATTTCGGCCACCAGGTCGACGATGACACGGGCGTGGTAGACGGCCTCGGCGTCCTCGACGCCCTCGCCCTCGATCTCGCTGACGCGGGAGAGGTACTCGCTCCAGTCGAAGCGCTGGCCGTGGTCGGCGACGGCGCCGGTCATGTACCACTTGATCTCGAGGGGCAGGTTCGCCGCGAGATCCTCGGCGTTCCCCGCAGGGATCCGCTGTCCGAGGGGCATGAGGGTCGCCCGGATGGCCCGGACGGTCCGACCGGTGTCCGGGAACTCGAGTCGGTGCTGGACCTCGCCGGTGAACTCGTCGAAGTTCATACGAGAATCAGCGACGACCAGCATCGTCAATCCCGGTGACTCTTCCCGGCGTGTGGAACAGTTACGCGGGCTGTCTGGTCGAATTCGCCACCGTGCGGGCGGGTCTCCCGTCGACGGACCAGTGGTGTGTAAACGTATTACAAACTGGGTCGGTGGAGTCCCTGCCGGGACATCGTCCCGGATACGTCATGCGCACGGATTCGAATCCGTTCAGGGCGCTCGAGGAACAGTTCGAACACATGCGACGACAGTTCGAGGAACTGGTCGACCGGTGGAACGGCCAGGATTTCGGCGAGGCGTGGGAGATGCGCTCGACGACCGGCATGGGAATCGATCTGGCAGACCGCGAGGACCAGTTCGTCCTGACGGCGGACGTCTCGGGGTTCGATCGCGAGGACATCGACGTTCGCCTCGCGGACCGGACGATCCACGTCACCGCCGAACGCGAACGGGAGGAGCGGGATGACGAGGAGCAGTACCTCCGGAGCGAGCGCACCCACCGGACAATTCGACGGTCGGTCCGATTGCCGGTCGAGGTCGACGAGGACGCCGTCGAGGCCACGTGCCGAAACGGCGTCCTGACGGTCACCCTCCCGAAGACTGAACCGACCGACCTCGACGGGGACGTCACAGCCGTCCACCAGGAGTCGATGTCGAGAACTCTGCGTGACGGCGCTCGTCGCCCTCGAAGACGCCGACACCGACGAAACCGTCGCGAACCGCCCGGGAAATTCATGCGGCGACCGGATCGTTGGGCGAGGTCGCGCCCGTCGACGAGGCGTCTGTACCGGTGGACGTCGACTCCAAGCGGGCGGGCCAGTCGCCGACGTTCGACGTCGAAGTGCTCGAGATCGAGTAGGTGCCTACTCGATCGAGTCGACGATGTCGACGCCCGACGACGCGCCGAGATGAGTTGCCCCCGCCTCGACCATCTCCAGGGCCGCTTCGAAGTCGCTGATCCCGCCTGAGGCCTTGACACCCGTCTCGTCGGAGACCGACTCCCGGATGGCACGGACTTCCGCCGGATTCGTCGCCCCGTCGTAGCCGACGGCCGTCTTGACGATGTCGGCGCCGCCCCGCTCGACCAGTTCCGCCGCACGGCGGATCTCCGCCGCCGACAGTGCCGGCGACTCGATGATGCACTTCAACGGCTTTCCCCCGACCGCGTCGTTGACGGCCGCGACGTCCTCGACGACGGTTTCGTGATCGTCGGTGGCGAACGCTGTTCGGTTCATCACCATGTCGAATTCGTCGGCGTACTCCTGCAACGCCTCGACCTCGGCGCGTTTCGCCGCCGGGTTCTGGATCCCGTACGGAAAGCCGACGACGACCACGACGTTCGCGTGATCGCCGAGCAGTTCGTCGGCCAACCTCGCGTGGTACGGTACCACGACTGCCGATCGGAAGTCGTACTCGCGAACCTCCGCACAGAGCTCGCGGATCTCGGCGTCGGTCGCGGCCGGATCGACGTTCGTGTGCTCAATGAGCGAGGTGATGCGTTCCGGATCGTCCCGGAGGTCCTCAATCAGTGCCATGCGAGGTGCTACGACCGTCTGCCACATACGTTCATCGGCAGAACTGCCGTCGACGCCGGCGGGGTGGGCGCCTGGGTCGACTTCGATGACGAGAACGGTTCCCATGGGCGATGGCGCGGTGCCGATCGCCGAGAAACGCCCCCGGCGGGACGGTCGAATCCGCGGCGCCGCTCCTCCCGTGGCGGTCTCTGCGCAGCGCTCGAACTCGATCGCGGCTCGTCAGTCTTCCTGACACTCGCTGGGGCCGGCATCGAACCTTTACTCCCTCGCAGGCGTAGACGGTGTTCGGATCACCATGGCTGAGCGCGCCCACGAGCGAGCGAGAGCACCGGGCCAACCGTCCGTTCGCGCACGAATCGACTGTCCGCCGCGGAGGGACGGCTCTCGCAGATGACGAAATCCGTCCTCGTCCCCGTCGACGGTTCGGAACAGTCAGAACGGGCGCTCGACTACGCCCTCGAAGCCTTCCCGGATGCGTCGATCACGCTCCTGTACGTGTTCGAGGGGGGACCGCCCGAGATTCACCTTGAACAGCGGGGACAAGATTACGACGCCCTGCGGGAGCGACGCCACGGGATGCTCGAACGGCTGGTCGCGGACCGACCGTTCGAGGGCGACGTCGACACCGCGGTCAGGATCGGTCGCCCGTCGCGAGAGATCGTCGCGTGCGCCGACGATCGCGCCGTCGACCACATTCTTGTGGGAAGCCACGGCCGGGACGGCGCATCGCGGGTGCTCCTCGGGAGCGTCGCCGAGACGGTCGTCCGCCGGGCGCCCGTCCCGGTGACGGTCGTCAGGTGACGTGGCCTGCGAATCGCATCCGCCCTGGTCGACGGTCCGGTATGGGGCGGACCACCCTGATCGAACCGCCGACGACCGAACCCTGTCCGGATAACACCCGTTCGCGATGACGACCGAATCGCCACCGGGGTCGATCGCTCGCGTTCCCCCGATCGAAGGCCGCCGCACGCGACTGGTACGATCGGACCAGCGGCTGGTACGACCGCTTTGCGGATCCGTTCGGGTCGTCCGCGCGCTCGTCGGCGCAGTCGAGGAGCTCCTCACCGCGCTTCGTGGCGATCGGCCGGCGATTTGGTCGTCTCAACGGTCACCGTGTCGTCGCGGCCGGACTCCTATAAAACGCGAACCCGGGACCGACGGCGCGACGACGGATTTCGGGGACGGAAGTGTCGACGGGCGAGCCCGGGGTCGGCCTCATACCGCCCGTTGGGACCGACGACTCCACCACACCTTGTGAAGCTCGATGGCGGCCGCGACGGCGAGTGCGACGGCGGCCAGACCGAGCCAGACGCCCGGCGAAACTGGCGCCGCTTCGAGGAGCGATCGGAGGGGTTCGAGATGCATCGCGGCCACGTGGACGAGGAAGGCGATGATCGTCCCCGTCAGGAGGATCGGGCTCGCAAGCGGCGAGAGTCGGAACAGCGAGACGGTCTCCGAGCGGGCGTTGCCGACGTTGACGATCTCGAACATCACCATCAACAACAGGATGTGGTTGCGGGCGGCCGTCTCGGGGAGCCCCGCACCGAGCAACCAGACGAATACCACGAACGCGAGTGGTCCCATGACGAGCGCCCCGATGACCGTCCGTTCGACCATGAGGCGATCGAAGACCCGCTCCGTCGGCGAGCGGGGCGGCCTGTCCAGGACGTCGTTCTCTTCGGGTTCGAACGCCAGCGCGACGTCCTGGATGCCGTTCGTGACGAGGTTGAGCCAGAGGATCTGCACGGGCGTCAGCGGGAGGGGCAATCCGGCGAGGATCGCCAGCATGATGAGGACGACCTCGGCCGCCCCGGTCGACACCAGCAAGTAGACGATCTTCCGGATGTTGTCGTACGCGATCCGCCCCTCCCTGATCCCGTCGACGATCGAGACGAAATTGTCGTCGCTGAGGACGAGCTCCGATTCGTCGCGGGCGACGTCGGTTCCCATCTGCCCCATCGCGATGCCGATGTTCGCCTGCCGCAGCGCCGGCGCGTCGTTGACGCCGTCGCCGGTGACGGCGACGTAGTGGCCGGCGTCGCCGGCCGCCTCGACGATGGCGAGTTTCTGCGACGGGGAAACCCGCGCGAACACCCGCGTGTCCTCGAGTATCTCCTGCAGTTCACCGCCCGAGACGTCGGCCAGTTCCGCGCCCGTTATCACGTCGTCTCGCTCCTCGGCCAGCCCGAGTTCCCGGGCGATCGTCAGGGCCGTCTCGGGATGGTCGCCGGTGATCATCGTGACGGTGACACCAGCTTTGCGCGCGTCCGCGACCGCCTCCTCGGCCCCCGACCGGAGCGGGTCCATAAGACCGAGAAACCCCAGGAACGTGAGCTCGTCGGGCTCGTCGGGCGGTCCCTCGGTATCGACTCGTTCCTCGAGCGTCCGTTCGGCGACCGCGAGGACGCGGTACCCCTCCTTCGCCATCGCCTCCGCTTCGGCTTCGAGAGCCGTCAGCGAGGCGTCCGGACGCGCGTCTTCGCACATCTCCAGGACGCGTTCCGGGGCTCCCTTGACGAACAGCCGGACCGTCTCGTCCGCCCGGTGGAACGTGGCCGCGTACCGCTGCTCGGATTCGAAGGGGATCTCCCCGACCTGAGGGTACTCCTCGCGCGCTTCGGCACTCGTCCACCCGAGCTTGCGACCCAGGGAGAGCAACGCGATGTCGGTCGGATCGCCGCGCCAGGACCACTCGTCGTTCCGCAGAGCGAGCGTTCCCTCGTTACAGAGAACCGCCGCTCGTGCGATTCGATCGAGGTGGTCGTGGGCCTCGACGTCGACCTCCTCGCCGTTCTCGCGGACGGTCCCGTCCGGTTCGTACCCCTCCCCGGTTACGTCGTATGTGGTCCCGTCGGCCAGTCGAATCTGCGTGACGGTGAGTTCGTTGGCGGTGAGCGTGCCCGTCTTGTCCGACGCGATCATGGTACAGCTCCCGAGCCCTTCGACCGCGACCATCTGTCGGACGATGACGCCGACGTCTGCCATCCGACGGCTGGCGACCCCCAGCGCGACGGTCATGCCGACGGGAAGCCCTTCGGGGATCGCCGAGACCGCCAGGGCGACCGCGAACAGGAACATCACGAGCACGTCGTACTCGTGGACCACGACTCCCAACACCGCGATGAGCGCCGCCGCGACGAGGACCGCGACGCCGATCACGCGCGTGAATCGCTCCATCCGCGTCACGAGCGGGGGTCGCTCGCCCTCGAGGGTGGTCACGTCCGCCGCCAGTTGGCCGATCTTCGTGTTCGTCCCGGTGTCGACGACGACCCCTGTCCCCCGTCCCCGTGCCACGCTCGTCCCCGCGTACGCCATGTTGCGCCGGTCGCCGAGCGACGTCTCCGCCGTCGCTTCCCAGTTCTCGTCCTTCGCCACGGGCTCGGATTCCCCCGTAAGCGGCGCCTCGTCGATCCTGAGGTCGGCGGTCGCGGTCAGGCGAACGTCGGCGGGAACCCGGTCGCCCGACTCCAGGCGCACGACGTCACCCGGGACGACCGCGTCGCTGTCGATATCGCGCGTTTCCCCGTCGCGGACGACGGTCGCGCGCTCCTCGATCAGTTCCTGCAGCGCTCGAGTGCTCTTCTCGGCCTGCCACTCCTGGAGGCTGCCGATGACCGCGTTGATCGCCAGGACCGCCGTGATGAACGCGGCGTCTAACTGTTCGCCGATGGCGAGCGAGACGACGCCCGCGACGATGAGAACGTAGATGAGCGGATCTTTGAACTGTCGGGCGACGATCCGCCAGGCCGGCGTGCGGGCCGCCCGGGGGAGGCGATTCGGCCCGTACTCCTCCAGACGGGATTCGGCGTCGTCGCTCGAAAGCCCCCGTCCGTCGGTTTCGTGCGCGTCGTAAACGTCCTCGACGGGCGCGGCGTACCAGTCGTCGGACTCTGCCGTGATCGCCTCACTCATCGTCGTCACCTTGCCGGGTGCAGTCGCTCACGCCCGAGCGAATTCGTCGGATTGCGATTCGGTTCTGCGCATCGACGTCGCGCGAGATTCGACACCGTCCCGTGCCGTATGCCCATCGCATGCGTGTCGAAACACCCGAGATAGTCACGGTGGGCGGTTCCCGTCCGGACCGCTCGCGAACCGAAGCGCCCCTGGCTTCGGGTTCACCCATCGTCTCGGCCGTGCCTTCCTCCAGCCCGCTGGGGTCGGACGGATCCCCTCGTCGCACTCCGCGTCGCGGTCGCTCGATCCGACGGGTGCGACGCGGCCTGACATGAGATCGACGACGTGTAACGCGGTGACTTCGTCGGCAAGAACCGACGGGAAACCGTCCGCCGGCCCGGCGAACTCGCAGTCCGATCCGTCGAGCGGGCTGAGAACGTACTGTGACATGGTGAGGGGCGGTACGAACGACGCGGGTCTAGGGCGTCGGACTAGCGCTTCCCCGCCGGCGCGTATAAAACGGGAGCCACGGGGCGTTCAGAAGAGGGTATCTGGCGGCGTGACGAGATACGTCAAAAACACGACAAGAGCCAGGAGGACGCCGAGAAGGGTATGGAGCCACCGATTGACCAATCGCCATCGCCCCGACGGGCCGTACCCCCGTCCGTTCGTCGGGACGACCGCGAACTCGTCGTTGTCCATCCTGACGACGCGTGATCGCTTCGAACGCGGTGAACTCGCGGGTGGTCCGGGAGCGACCCCGTCCTGCCCGGGTACTAAGCCACTTCTGGCCGAACGTTTCGTATGGGAACCACCGTCCTCGTCCCCGTCGACGGCTCGTCGCAGTCGGACGATGCGCTCGCCGAAGCCTTCGAGCTGTTTCCGGACGCCAGGGTCGTCGTCTTGCACGTGGTGCAGGTCACTCGAATCCCGTCCGATCCGGAAGTGTCGCCCTACGAACTCGCGCGAGCTGAGGGGGAGGCGATTCTCGAGGAGGCGAGGGAGCTGGCGGCCGCGAACGGGCGTGCCGTCGAGACCGAACTCGTCGAAGGCAACGCCCCGCGGACGATCGTCGAGGCCATCGACGACCACGACGCCGATCACGTCGTGATGGGGAGCACCGGGCGCTCCGGCCTCTCCAGGGTGGTGCTCGGAAGCGTCGCGGAAGCGGTAACGCGTCGGTCCCCCGTTTCGGTCACGATCGTTCGGTGAGCCGAGGCCCGGAGCCGTCGGGACCGCGCCGCCATCGCGATTCGCACGCGGTGGCGGACTGACGGCTCGTCGCAGTCGGACGATGCGCTCGCCGAGACGGATCCGACCGACCCCAAACTGATACCACCGTCGTCGTCGTACCGACGGGTACGGACGATGCACGCTCCATCACTCCCGGATCGATCGATCGAGGCGTACGCACCCGTGACGGGAGCCGATCGACTCGACCGGCTCCGATCGCTCGCCGCGGCGCTTTCGGACGTCCGGGTCCTCCACGTCAACTCGACCGCGACCGGCGGCGGCGTCGCCGAGTTGCTCCCTTCGATCGTTCCGGTGTGCATCGATCTCGGCGTCGACACCGACTGGCTCGTCATGGACGCCGACGACGACTTCTTCGAAGTGACGAAGGCGACCCACAACGGGCTCCAGGGTGACGCCGAGCCGCTGACCGAGGAGATGAAAGCCACCTACCGCGAGACGACCGAGCGAAACGCGGCCGAGCTGGAGGGCGCGTACGACCTCGTCGTGATCCACGATCCCCAGCCCCTCGGGATGATCGACCGGCTCGAGCGAACGATGCCCGGGGCCCCGATCGTCTGGCGCTGTCACATCGACCTCACCGATCCCTCCGACGAGTACCTCGCGTTCGTCTCGGAGTACGCGACTCGGGTCGACAACGCGATCTTCAGCCGGTCGGCCTACGGGGCGGAGATCGACGTCCCGGCCCAGAGCGTGGTCCACCCGTCGATCGATCCGCTGACGGCGAAGAACCGCTCGCTCGACGCGGAGACGGCGGCTGCCGAGCGCGACCGGCTGGATCCGCTGTCGTTCGACGCGCCGCTCGTCACGCAAATCTCGCGCTTCGACCCGTGGAAGGACCAGTTCGGCACTCTCGAGGCGTTCCGCCGCGCTCGCGAGGAGATTCCGGACCTCCAGCTGGCGCTGGTCGGGAGCATGGCCGGCGACGATCCGGAGGGCGTGGAGCTGTACGAGCGCGTCGCCAGGGAAGCGGTCGACGAACCGGACGTCCACGTGCTGACCGATCGCCCGGACGTGACGGTGAACCTCCTCCAGCGCGAGTCCGACGTCGTCGTCCAGAAGTCGCTTCGCGAGGGGTTCGGTCTCGTCGTCTCGGAGGCCCTCTGGAAGCGCACGCCGGTCGTCGGCTCGAACGTCGGGGGGATCCCCCTGCAGATCGAAGACGGCCACACTGGGTACCTCGTCGAACCGGATGACGTCGCCGGCGCCGCCGACCGGATCGTCGCCCTCCTCGACGACGAGGACCGGCGAACGACGTACGGCGAGAACGCGCGAGAACACGTTCGCGAGCACTTCTTGCTTCCCCGCCAGCTCGCCGACCTGCTCGCGGTCTTCGCCGAGGTGCTCGATCGCGACGGCCCGGGCTGACGGAACCCGCCTCGTCGTCGGCCGCCCTGCACCATTATCCGCCGTGACGGTGAGTAGACCACTATGAGCCGGCTCATCGAGTCGATACTGATTCCGACGGACGGCAGCGAGGGGGCGCTCGCGGGCGCGAAGTACGGGATCGCGCTCGCGTCGCGAACCGGTGCCGACGTACACGTCCTCACCATCGTCGACGCCCGACACGTCCCGGCCGACGCCGAAACGGTCCTGGCCGAGCTCGAGGCGGACGCGGAGGAAGCGGTCGAGGCGGTCGCGAGCATGGTCGAGGCTGCCGACGCGGACACCGAAGTCGTGACCGCTGTCGAGCGGGGGACGCCGTTCCAGTCGATCAGGGAGTACGCCCACAGACGGGAGATCGACGTCATCGCGATGGGAACGAAGGGTCGGACCGGCATCGACAGGATTCTCCTGGGGAGCGTCACCGAGAACGTGCTCCGGACGGCGCGCACGCCGGTGCTCGCCGTCCCCCCGAACGCCCCGGTCTCCGACGCCGCGGGCGTGACGTTCGAACGGCTCCTCCTGCCGACCGACGGCAGCGAGGGCGCCGCGATCGCGACCGACTGGGGGATCGCCCTGGCGACGCACCTGGACGCGATGGTCCACGTGATGTCCGCCGTCGACACGAGTCCGTTCCCCGGCGGCCGGGAGCCGGACGCCCTCCGCGAGGAACTCGAGCGTCGCGGCGAGGCGGCGATCGAAACGGTCCGGGAGCGCGCGGAGGAGGCCGCAGTCGGCGTCTCCGACTCCGTCGAGACGGGCGATCCGGTGACGGCGATCACCGCGGCCGCGAGCGACTACGGCGCCGACCTGATCGTCATGGGGACCCACGGCCAGACCGGAGTCGGGCAGTGGTTCCTCGGGAGCGTCACCGAAAACGTCGTTGGCCAGGCCGACGTGCCGGTGTTCTGCGTCCCGGTCGCCGCCGAGTCGCCGTGATAGGGACGCCCGGGCCTCGCGCCGTCTCGACTCGCTCACTGCGGGTGCGACCGCCACGGCGTCGTCACTCCCGCGAACCGTCCGGAATCCGGGTGTGGGCGCCGACCATCGCGTCCGCGAGGTCGAGTCCCTCCAGCGTGGCGCCCTCGTCGACGATCGACCGCCGGACGGTCGTTCCCGCGAGCGTCACCTCTGGGAAGATCACCGCACGCTCGAGTTCGGCGTCGACGAGGCTCGCCTCCGCCATCACGTGGACGTTCGACCCGACGGCGACGGTCTCGAGGGACGCCGAGTCGGCGACCAGCGAATCGCCGCCGAGGCGCCAGGAAACGGCGTCGAGGTAGCTCTCCCTGGTGCCGACGTCGAACCAGGCCCCGTCGAACGCGTACGCGTACGTCGGTTCCCGGTCGTAGAGCCACTCGACGAACCGCCCCGGCTCGTCCGGGTCGTTCCCGGCCTCGAGGCACGTCGAGAGCAGTGAGAGGGTCTCGCGGGGGAACGCGTAGCACCCGATCGAGACGCGCGTCCCGGGCGGATCGTCGGGCTTTTCCACGAAGTCGACGACGCGGTCGCCCTCCAACTCGACGACGCCGTAGCCGCCGGCCCGCTCGGGCTCGCCGACGTCGTAGGCGGCGATCGTCGGGGCGTCCCGCCGGTCGAAGAACGCGAGGAAGGACTCGATCGCGAAGTCGAAGACGTTGTCGCCCGCGATCACCAGCAGGTCGTCGTCGATTCCCTCGCGGTCGATCAACTCCTCGAGCGCGCCGACGACGCCGAACTTCTCGCCCTCCTCGCGCGTCTCCTCGATCGACAGCTGCGGTTTCTCGTAGGGACGATCGGCCAGGTGCGCCTCGAAGTCGGGGGCGAACCGCTCGTTCGTGCTCACGTAGACCGTGTCGAGCCGATCGGCCGCCTCGAGTTCGGTGTAGAGGCGGTCGATGACGGTTCGTTCGCCCAGCGGGAGGAACATCTTCGGTCGGTGGCGCGTGATCGGCCAGAGCCGCGTGGCGTACCCGCCGGCCAGGACGACGGCCTTCATGGGTTCGATTCACCGGCGTCGGTTCGCCGACTCGTCGGTGCGGGCGTCGACGCTCTCGTCCGCGGTGTCCGAGCTGCGAAGTCAGTGCTCATGCGAACCTGGAGTGGTCTCACTCCCACGACGCTATTGGTAAACCTTTCATCGGGATCGACGACGGGGAGCGCCCGGGTGGCGGACCGGCCGTCACCCGTTCCGCTCGTGTTCGGCGACCGTCAGCAACGTCTCGACGGCGACGTCCGGCGAGACCGAGATCGAGTCGATGCCGGCCTCGAGCAGGAACTCGGTGTACTCCGGAATCGTCGAGGGCGCGTCGCCGCAGATCCCGACCGGCCGGTCGTGGTCGTGGGCTGTCTCGATCAGCGACTCGATCGTTCGGGTGACCGCCTCGTCGCTCTCGTCGAACAGCGGCGCGAGTTTCTCCGAGTTCCGGTCGACGCCGAGGGTGAGCTGGGTGAGGTCGTTCGAGCCGACGGAGAAGCCGTCGAACAGCGCCGCGAAGCGGTCCGCGAGCACGACGTTCGCGGGCAGCTCGGCCATCACCCAGACGTCGAGCTCCGCGGGCGGCAGGCCGAACTCAGCCAGGAGCTCGAGGACGCGCTCGCCCTCCGCGGGCGTGCGACAGAACGGGACCATCACGACCACGTTCTCGAGGCCCACCTCCTCGCGAACTTGCCGGAGCGCCTCGCACTCCAGCCGGAACGCCTCGCGGAACGCCTCGTCGTAGTACCGGGCGGCGCCCCGCCAGCCGAGCATCGGGTTGGCCTCCTCGGGTTCGTACTTCCACCCGCCCTCGAGGTTCCGGTACTCGTCGGTCTTGAAGTCGCTGAGCCGGAAGACGACGTCGTCGGGGTAGAATGCGGCGCCGATCTTCGCGATGCCGGTCCGCAACGCGTCGACGAACCGCTCTTCCTCGCCGCGCTCGAGCAACTCGAGCGGGTGATAGCCCACGTGGGACGTGACGATGAACTCCTCGCGCGCCAGTCCGACGCCGTCGACCGGGAGGTTCGCGAGCGCGAACGCCCGGCCGGGGTCCCCGAGGATCAGCCTGACGTCGGCGTCCGTCTCGGGAAGCTCGTCGACCGCCTCCTCGGTCACGTCGTACTCGAGCTCGCCCTCGAAGACCCGTCCGGTGTCGGTCGAGCAGTCGACCGTCACCTCGGTTCCGTTCGACAGGACCTCGGTCGCGTTCCCGGTGCGGACGACCGCGGGGACCCCGAGCTCCCGCGAGACGATCGCCGCGTGGGACGTCTTGCCGCCGCGATCGGTCACGATGGCGCTCGATCGCTTCATCACGGGCCCCCTGTCCGGGTCGGTCATCTCGGTGACGAGCACGTCGCCGTCCTCGACCCGGTCCATCTCCCGGAGATCCGAGAGGACGCGGACGGACCCGGACGAGATGGCGTTTCCGATTGCGATCCCGTCGAGCACCTCCTCGGCCGTCTCCGCGAGATCGTACGTGCGAAGGACGTTCCCCGCGGCCGCCCCGTGGACGGTCTCCGGCCGTGCCTGCACGACGAACAGCTCGTCCAGTTCGCCGTCGACGAGCCACTCGATGTCCTGGGGCCGCCCGAAGTGTTCCTCGATGCGGGTCGCGTACTCCGCCAGCTCCCGGATCCGGTCGTCGGAGAGTGCGAACGCCTCGCGTTCCTCCGCCGGGACCGACTCGAGCTTGGTGCCGCCGTTCCGACGAACCATGCGCTGGGCCTTCCCGCCGACCGCTTTCTCGACGATCCCGGTCGTCGGTTTGAAGACGACGTACCTGTCGGGATCGACCACCCCTTGGACGATCGGTTCCCCGAACCCGTAGGCCGCCTCGATCGTGACGACGTCCTCGAGGCCGGTGTCGGGGTCCAGGGTGAAGAGCACGCCCGACGACGCGCGGTCCGCCCGCCCCATCTTCTGGACCCCGACGGCGAGTTTGACCGCGAAGTGATCGAAGTCGTTGTTCTCGCGGTAGGCGATCGCCCGGTCGGTAAACAGCGATGCGAAGCAGTGTTTGATCGAGTCGATCAGTTCCCGCCGCCCGGCGACGTTCAGGAACGTCTCCTGCTGTCCGGCGAAGGAGGCCTCCGGCAGGTCCTCGGCGGTCGCGGAACTCCTGACGGCCACCTCGGGGTCGTCGATCCCGAGCTCGTCCGCGAGCTCCTCGTAGCGCTCGAGGATTCGGGACGCTAGGTCCGCGGGCATCTCCCCCTCGGAGATGAGATCGCGGACGGTTTCGCCGCGCCGCTGGAGGTCCGCCACGTCGTCGGCGTCGAGGTCGGCGAGTTCCGCCTCGATCGCCTCGCCGACGCCGGTCCCTTCGACGTAGTGGTCGTAGGCCGCGGCCGTCGTCGTGAATCCCGGCAGGACGGGCACGTCCAGGTCGGCGAGCTCCCCGAGGTTCGCGCTCTTGCCCCCGACCGAGTCAGTGTCCTCGCCGCTGACGTCCGCCAACCGCCTGGTAAACGCGTTTTCTACCATCGGTCTGTCACTCCGACCACGCGAGCGCCAATAAGCCGGTGGGTGAGCGGCCAGTCTGAGGATGAGCGGCCGCGCGACGGCCCGGTCGGCCGCTCGGCGGGGCTCGCCCACACACCGTTAATCCGATCGGTGTGGTAGGCGGCCGTATGACCACCGAGCGCGAGCGGCTCGACGCCGACATCGCCGCCCTGGACGGATTGCCCCTGTTCGTCGCGTACAACGCGAACGTGGACGGCATCGTCCGGGTCGACGACGACCTCGAGGCGTTCCTCGAGCGACCGTCCGAACCCGGCGATCGACTGCCGCCGGACCCGCTCGACTCGCGGCGCAATCTCGCGGCGGCAATCGCGCACACGATGGCGGCCGGCCGGGGCGACGAGATCGCGATGACCGGCGCGTTCGCCGCCGCCCTCGAGGCGGAGCTTTCGCCCGACGCCCAGCAGATGGGCGGTCAGACGGGTATCATGACCAACCTCGTCTCCTCGCTGGGGGCGGCCCCGATTGCGTACACCTACCTGCTCTCGGAGCGCCAGGTGTCGCTGTTCGACCGCCCCGACCGGGTCCAGTACCCGCTCGTCGAGGGCGGGACGGTCAGGCTCGTCCCGCTCGCCGAGGCGGTAAACACCGACCGGACGAAGATCAACTGGGTGTTCGAGTTCAGGACCGGCGACGAACTGTTCGGCGTCCGGGCAACAGACGACTCCCGGTTCATCGCCGCGTCACGGCCCCCGGAGTTCGACCTGTCAGCGGGCGCCCTCGACGCGGCCGTCGACCAGGTCGGCGCCCGCGTCGACGGGGCGCTGCTGGCCGGCTATCACAACCTGACGCCGGCGCACGTCGACGGCGACTACGCGGGGCGGCTGCGTCACGCCCGGGACGTGATCCGCGGGCTCCGGGCCGGTGGCGACGTCGACGTCCACGTCGAGTACGCCGTGACTCACGACGACGACCTCCGAGCGAGCATCTACGAGTGGATCCTTCCGGAGGCGGACGTGATCGGGGCGGACACCCACGAACTCTCGCTGCTCGCCGACGACGCGGGTCTGGACGTCGTACCCGCGCGACCGACGGAGGAGACGCCGTTCAACCCCGACGAGATCCTCGCCCACTACCAGATACTCTCTGCGCTCCGCGCGGAACTCGGCGTCGACTGCATCCGGTTGCACGTGATGGAGTACCACCTCGCCGTGATGGAATCGTACCACCCGCCGGACGCGGTCCGACGCGGGCTTGAGTTCGCCGCCATCAACGCCGCGACCAAGGCCGCACGGGGCGACATCACGGCACCAGCCGACCTCGAGACAGGCCTGACGTACGACCCCTCCGCGAAGGGCCGGGAGGCCGTCGAACGCCTCGCCGACCATGTCGGCGCCTCGACCGAGGGCGGCCAGCTCGCGACGCCGACGGTCGTCGCCTGCCCGAACCGGGTCGTCGAGGACCCCGCCGGCACGGTCGGCATCGGCGACATCGTCTCCGCGTCGAGTTTCGCCATCGAAACGGCTGTCGCGAACGATCGCGACGGCGACCGGTAGCGCGGCGGACCTGACCGGCAGTCCGACGGACGTGAACGGTAGTTCACCGACGGGACCCCTGGTCCACCGGGCGCGACCGCTCGATGGATGTCGAGCCCGGTCAAAACCCGGAGCGGGAGCGCTCCGGTTGCGCTTGGGCGCGGCGACGACGGGCTAGATCGCGGCGAGCAGCGCGATCACTGTAGCGGGTTCGAAGCCGATCCCGAGGTAGGCAAGCAGGACGACGAGGATCGCGCCGGGGATGCCGCCGATGGCGACGACGAGCACGACCAGCGGCGTGATCTCGACGCCGAAGCCGAGCCAGGCGAGTAACAGGAGGCCCAACAGGCCGACCACGGCGTTGACGATGAAGGGCTTGATCGTCCGGATGATCCGGTAGGCGCCGAACGCGAACGCGAGGACGAACAGAAGGACGAGCAGTCCGAGACCAGATATCGGCATGACTGAGACTCTGCGAGCCCGGAGTATATGCCTTGGCACCGTTTTCGTTCGCGAACTGTTCGACACGCCCGATATCACCACCGTTCTGGCGGAGGGGCGGCGGGTACTCGAACCCGGCGAGTGACTCTTCGTCGTCCCGTAGCGACGCGGGGATTCCCACGCGGCTCTGTACGAAGCCGCCCACGATCGGCTACCGACCTACGGCGGCCGTCGACCGATTTTACATCCGCGAGACGCTGCTGGATGACGGATCGTCGACCACCGAATCGAGACGGTGTGGCGACTGCCCATGGAGGTGATGCACGGACGGGTCGCCTGACTCTCCACTCCTCGGGAAGGACGAACGGGGAGAGCGATCCGAGGACCGGGGCGACACGGCTCTGAGGCTGTGACGACTCGCCCGAAGAGTCGTCGAACCCACCACAGTTGCGGTCCCGGCATCGAGCGCTCAGGGAAGCGCCGCTGCGAACTAGTTGGCTGCGACTGCGGCGACCTCCTCCAGTTCGGCCGCTTCCTCGAAGAGGTGGCCGGCGCCCTCCACGACGTGGAGTTCGTACTCGCAGGTGAGCTGAGCGGCGGCCCCCTGTTGAGTTCGAGCACCTGGGTATCGGCACCCCAACGATGAACAGGTGGGTGCTCGAACGTCTGGAAGCGCCTCGGCCGCCATGTAGACGCGGCCGCCACGCGAGACGACGGCATCGATCTCGCCCTGCAACCGCGTCGCGCCTCGGAGCGCCGATGCGCCGCTCGTACTCGAACCGAAGTATCCGACGTTCGCGTCGCGAGTCTCCTCCCGGTCCCACACCCACTCGGTGACTGCGACCAGACGGTCTGTCAGTAACGGGATGTCGAAGCGCTTCTCGCGGTTTCGGTTTTCCCGTTCGGTGAGTAGGTCGAACAGCAGCCTTCCCAGTCCTCGCTTTCGGATGACGTCCGCGACGAAGTTGTTGCGGGGACTCTTCCGGCTCGAGGCGCTCCCGTGGGCGAAGACGACCACGCCGGGGGCGTCGGCCGGAGCCGCCAGCATGCCCTCGAGTTCGACGCCGTCGACCGGAATGGAGACCAGCGTCTCTGGACGCGATGCCGTATCAAAATGGACGCCGCCGGTATCCTGTATTCGGTGATCTGCATCCGCCAGAAGTGACGAAATCGGTGTACTCGTGGGGCTGTGGCACAGTCTGAACGGACGACCCCCGGCTCAGCGTCGCGGTGCGTTATCGTCGGCCGTCGTTTCGCTCGCAGATGTGGCCTCGACGGCCGTCCCCACGGTCCACTTCGCTCCGGTGACGCGTGACGACGGCGCCGCGCTGGGTCTGCGATGGCGGATCGATCGAAATGCTGCTGGTTGCGATTGCCCGGTCGTTTAGCGTCTGGGTCTCACGTGACGTCGACTGTGCCGTCCGCCCGGACCGTCACCTCGTGACCGCGGTAGTCGAACCGGACCGTCCCGCGGGAGGGGTCGGTCGGTGTGGGCGCGAACAGGCGGTCGAGCGCTTCCGGATCGAGGACCTCGTAGAGGGGCGGATCGAGCATCGCCGGATCGACTCCGTCGGCCTCGGCGACGGCCTCGACGACGCGCAGGCTCGGTGGCTCGGGCAGTTCGGTCGGTGTCGACGTGGGATGATCCGTATTCATGTTCGTGAGGTGAGATCGATGTGAGTCGTAGTGTGGTGACAGCCTGTCGTCATGGAGTTCCGCGTACGGTAGTGGGGTGTCGCGTGTCGTAGTGAGATGTCTGCGCGCGATCAGACCAGCAACTGGACGTCCGATTCGGCCATGTGCTGGATCGCGGTTGCGGCGCCGACGCCGGTCGTGACGCCGTCGTAGAAGTCGTCCTCGTCGTAGTCCATCAACTCGATGGTCATCTGGCAGGCCTGGAGGTCGACGCCGCTCTCTAACGACAGGTCGATGAGTTCCTCGATGGTGGCCGTGCCGTTCTCGTCGATCTTCTTCTCCATCATCTTCGTCGCCATCGCGTCCATGCCGGGGAGCGCAGCGATCGCGTTCGGGAGCGGCATGTTCGGGTTGCCGACGGCGGACAGTTTGAGGTCCTGTGAGTTCTCCTCGTGGAGGATGTCGAGACCCCAGAACGTGTGGAAGACCACGACGTCCCAGCCGAAGGCGGCGGCCGTGCTCGCCAGGATGAGCGGCGGGTAGGCCATGTCGAAGGTGCCCTGGGTGGCGACGATGGTCATCTTCTTCCCGTCGTCTCCGGTGTCGGTCTCGACGACCGACGCTTCGAGCTCCTCGACGCGCTCGCGCAGCGCCGCGAACTCCTCGGGGTCGATCTCCGGACCAGCGGTTTCAGTCGCGGATGGTTCGTTCTCTGCGCTCATCTTACGCGGTCTTCTCGACGTAGTGTTTGTAGACGTCGTCGCCCTCGACCTGGTCCAGGAGGGTCACGCCCTCGGTCCCCTCGGCCCAGCCCGCGAGGTCGCTCATGCTGCCGGAGTCGGTCGCGACGACTTCGAGGATCTGACCCTCGTCGAGGTCGTCGACCGCCCCCTTCGTCTTGACGACTGGCATTGGGCAGGACTGTCCTTTCACGTCGAGCGTCTCGGTGATGTCGTATTGCGAACTCATGTTGTATTGGTGCTCTGTATTGGAGCTACCACACAATATTGGGGCGGACCATAAAAGAATGTCGATTAGTGGGGTGGATACGAACAACCGTGATATCGAGGGTGCGAAATGGTGGGTCTATATTGGCGTATCACGCACGCATACGAACAAACAACAGAACACTCCCACACAGGATTGCTGTCCAGTATTGTGTGGATGGGGGATTACTATGAAAACCCTTATGTGCGAGCACCCGGTACGAAGCGGTGTACAACATGGCCGACATGGACTTACCCGAACTCGACGTGGAAATCGAATCGATCGAGCCGAGCGAGCTGAAAGCCCAGATCGACGACGGCGAGCAGGTCACACTGCTCGACACGCGCATGGAGTCGGAGTACGACGAGTGGAAGATCGACGGTGAGACCGTCGAATCAATCAACGTCCCCTACTTCGAGTTCCTGGACGACGAGATCGACGACGACGTCCTCGCCCAGGTGCCCGACGACCGCGAGGTCACGGTCCTCTGTGCGAAGGGCGGCTCCAGCGAGTACGTCGCCGGCGTCCTCAAAGAGCGCGGCTACGAGACGAACCACCTCGAAGACGGGATGAACGGCTGGGCGCGCATCTACGAGCGCGTCGAGGTCTCGCGCTACGACGGCGCCGGAACGCTCTACCAGTACCAGCGTCCCTCGAGCGGCTGTCTCGGCTACCTCCTCGTCGACGGCGACGAGGCCGCCGTGGTCGACCCGCTTCGGGCGTTCACCACCCGCTACCTCGACGACGCCGACGAACTCGACGCCGACCTCACCTACGCCATCGACACGCACATCCACGCGGACCACATCAGCGGCGTCCGTGCGCTTGACGACGAGGGTGTCGAGGGCGTGATCCCCGAGGCGTCCGTCGACCGTGGCGTCACTTACGCCGACGAACTGACGCTCGCCGCCGACGGCGACGAGTTCGCGGTCGGTGACGCGACGATCGAGACCGTCTCCACGCCCGGGCACACCTCCGGGATGACCTCGTACCTGTTCGACGACTCGCTGCTGGCCACCGGTGACGGCCTCTTCATCGAGAGCGTCGCTCGTCCCGATCTGGAGGAGGGCGACGACGGCGCCCCCGAAGCCGCGGGACAGCTCTACGACTCGCTCCAGGAACGCGTCCTGACGCTGCCCGACGACACGCTGATCGGCGGCGCCCACTTCAGCGACGCGGCCGACCCCGCCGCAGACGGAACCTATACGGCTCCGATCGGCCAATTGGAAGACGAGATGGACGCACTCACGATGGCGAAGGACGACTTCATCGAGCTGATCCTCTCGGACATGCCGCCCCGTCCGGCCAACTACGAGGACATCATTCCGACCAACCTCGGTCAGCAGGCCGCCACCGACGACGAGGCGTTCGAACTCGAGCTCGGCCCGAACAACTGCGCGGCCAGTCAGGAATCGCTGGCCGGTGACTGAACACCGTGATCGAGATCGCAATGCCTCCTGAACTCACGCCGCTGCTGGCGGCGGCCGACCTCACATCGCTCTCGGCAGCCGCCGAGTTCGCCCCCCTCGCGATCCCGGCAGAGCCGTTCCCCAACGGGATCGGCCGCTACGCCATCGGGGGCCTGCTCGTCGGCCTCGGCGCCGTACTCATCTACCTCGGGACGGGGATCATCGCCGGTGCGAGCACCTTCCTCGAGTCGACGCTGTCGTACGTTTCCGGGCAGTCGCGCTTCCAGAAGTACCGGTACGACCGGGACTGGCGCGTCCTCTTCACCGTCGGGATCGTCCTCGGCGGGGCGGTCTACGCCGTCTTCTGGCAGGGCGGCGCCTGGATGACGGATGTCCAACCCTGGCGACTCCTGCTCGGCGGCGTGCTCGTCGGCATCGGCACCCGAATCGGGAAAGGTTGCACCTCGGGCCACGGCGTCTGTGGCGTCGGCTCGGCCTCGAAGACCTCGATCGTCGGCGTGATCACGTTCCTCGCCGTCGCGATCGTGACCGCACAGGTCGTCGCCGCACTGGGGGTGAGCCCGTAATGGCGGCCCCTGACCGCACCGAGCACCCGCTGTTCGGACCGCTCGTACTCGTCGGCGGCCTCGTCTTCGGGTTCGGCCTGGCCTACAGCCACATGGCCCGACCGGAGGTCGTGCTCGACTTCCTCCAGTTCGAGGACTTCGGGCTCCCGTTCGTCATGTTCGGTGCGGCGATCGTGACGGGGATCGCGTTCTTCCTCGTCCCCCGGATCCGCGATCGCGCGCCGATGACGGGCGACGCGTACGAACGCCGCCTCAAGCCCTTCGATCGCAACGTGCTGATCGGCGGGTCGATCTTCGGCGTCGGCTGGGGTCTCTCCGGGATCTGTCCCGGCGCGGCCTACGCCAGCATCGGCATCGGCAACGTCACCATCCTGTGGGCACTCGTCGGCATGTTCGCCGGCGCGTACCTCCAGGGCGTCTGGCGCAGCCGCTCGCAGGACACCGACGCAACGGCCGCCTCGGCCGACTGAGCATCACGTGCTGAATCACCCTCGCTTACACTTTCTATACGTGAGACGATAGATGGATCTAGCGACCGTTCTCCTGTTCGGCCTGGCCGCACTCGCGAGTCTCTTCATGGCCTGGGTCATCGGCGCCGGTTCGAGCGGCGCGACCCCATTCGCCCCCGCCGTCGGGGCCAACGCCATCTCGACGATGCGGGCCGCCTTTATCGTCGGGATCCTGGGCTTCGTCGGGGCGGTGACGCAGGGTGCGAACGTCTCGGAGGCCGTCGGCAGCGGTCTCGTCGACGGCGTCACGCTCCCGCCGACCGGCGTCATCGCCGTGTTGCTCATCGGCGCCGGCCTGATGGCGATCGGGATCGCGACCGGCTACCCCATCGCGACGGCCTTCACCGTCACCGGGTCGGTGATCGGCGTCGGGCTGGCCCTGGGCGGGTCGCCCGCGTGGGCGAAGTACGTCGAGATCGGCGCGCTGTGGCTTTTCACACCGTTCGTCGGTGGCGGGATCGCCTACGGAATCGCGAGCGTTCTCCCCCGCCAATCCGTCCCCGAGACCCGGAGCGTCCCGATCCTCGCCGGCGTCGTCGGGGCCGTCATCGCGAACCTGGAGTTTTCGTTCCTGGCGCCGATCGGCGGGAGTCTCGCGGCCGGCGGCGCCCGCGCGCTGCCCATCGGCGCGACCGCGAGCGCGATTGCGACCTCGTTCGGCGTCGGACTCCTCGCCGCGGTCGTCGTCCGCTGGGACGTCCGCCGTGACTTACACGGCGGACTCCGGCGATTCCTGCTCGTCCTCGGCGGCCTCGTCGCCTTCTCTGCCGGTGCGAGTCAGGTCGGGCTCGCCGTCGGACCGCTGTTGCCTCTGCTCTCCGAGGTATCGATGGTCCAGCCGATCGTCGTCCTCCTCGGCGGTGGCCTGGGGATCCTCGTCGGCTCCTGGACCGGTGCACCCAGAATGATCAAGGCGGTCTCTCAGGAGTACGCCTCGCTGGGCCCGCGGCGCTCCATCGCGACGCTGGTCCCCTCGTTCCTCATCGCCCAGACGGCCGTCCTGCTTGGCGTACCGGTCTCGTTCAACGAGATCGTCGTGAGCGCGATCGTCGGCAGCGGCCTCGCCGTCGGCGGCGCCGCGTCCGTCAGCCCCCGAAAGCTCGGCGTGACGGTCCTCGCCTGGATCGGCTCGTTCGTCCTCGCGTTCGTCCTCGGGTACGGCGGGATGGCGGCCGTCGGAGCGGTGTAGGGGAGCGTGGTAGCTGTGACCGTAGCAAATGGTGGTTGTCATCTGGGGACACTGCCGTTTCGAGCCAGCAGGAGTCGCGAATTAGTGGGGCCATCGTACCTGACGATTGAGTACCGACAGAATGATGGCAATTGTCACCGGACGGGTTCCTATGGGGGCGCCCTCAGGAGATCCCGACGATGGCGAGAACAGCGAGAAGGTCCCGCTGGGAACCGTTCTCTTCGAGTCCCTCCCGGATCCAGAGGCTGACTCGGTGGCGGCGGTCCGCGAACTCCGCGAGCAGGTGTGACGGTATTTTCACCTGACGCTTTTACCGTAGCCACTGCCGGTAGTTCGAACGCGATCTCTCTCTCTGAGTGTATCTCGGTCGGCAAACGGGCTCGCGACCTCACGGTCGCAGTGAATAATCGTATCCGCACGGATGAAGGAGATATATTCTACCCGATGGATATATGTTCACCGCCGCCGCCGTAGTACCAGCCATGCCCGACGATACCGAAACCGGTGACGATCCGGCCGGCCCGTCGATGACGCGCGGAGAGCGGGTCCGGGCGGCAGCGCGGACGCTCAGAACACCGCGTACCGCTTCCTGGGTCGCGGACGAGACGGACGTCTCGCAGAAGACGGCCCAGAAATACCTCGACCAGCTCGTCGAAGACGATGTCCTTCGACGGCTCGAACACGGTGATCAGACGCTCTACTGCGTCGACCAACTCATGGCCACCTACCGAGAGGTCGCCAGTCTCCAGCGCGAACACGACCGCGAGGAGTTGACCACCGCGCTCGAATCGATGCGGACGACGATCGCGGACTGGAAAGTCGAATACGACGTCGATTCACCCGGTCAACTGCGTGCCAGCATCTCCGACGTCGACGATCCGTCCGAGCGAACGGCTCGGCGAGACGTCGCCGGCGAGTGGGAGCATCTGGCCGACCGTATTCCGGTCGTCAAAGCTGCCCTCTCCGAGTACGACTGGGCCGCCGAACGGGACGCCGTCCCCGTGTGACCGATGGGGCTCTGGAGGACGTGAGCGGCACTGTCACCTACCGGCCGGAATTCCAGGTGGACGAGTAGGGGGCTCTGCTGTAGTCTTCTCCCCCTCAGTTACCGTCAGTGGCCGGGGTCAAGCTGGTACACTGTGGAGAACGTTCTGTGGTCCGGTCCGACTCTCACCCAATACATCTGGATAGGGATCGAGGTCCACTCAATATACGACGAACCATCTCAACCTATATTAAGACAGAGGCCGAACGAGCGCGTATGAGCGAAGACGAATTTGATACGGACACGGGACTACGAGACCGGCAGACCACCGGCGAGGACCGCGTGCGGATGGTCGCCCGGCAGTTGTCGGAGCCACAGACGGCGAACTGGATCGCCGCCGAAGCGGACTGGTCGCACGGCCCCACAAGCCGCGTCCTCGAACGGCTCGTCGAGGACGGGGTCCTCCACTGTGACGACCGCGGCACGCACACGACGTACTACCCGGACTACCGCCGGCAGGCGATGCAGGAGTCGATGCGGCTACGAGACGGCGAGCACACTGTCGAGGAACTCACCGACCGCCTTACCGACATGAAGGCCCGGATCAGAGGGTGGCAGGACGAGTTCGACGTCGAAACACCGAACCAGCTTCGCGGTACCATCGCCGACGAGGCCCTCGACGCCGACGAGGAGGATCGCCGTCGCGAGATCGCCGGCGAGTGGGACCACCTGCAACGACGCATCGAGATCGTCGGGTTCGCCGTCCGCGAATGGGACTTTCTGGCTCCCACGACGGAGCCCGCCGGGGCGAACTGCTGACGGATGTCCGTTCCGCATCCGGGCAGTGACCCGAACGCGAATCTCTACGCCCAACTGAAGCGTGACGTACTCGACCGCGTTCCCCAAATAACGGCGGTCGAGTTTGTGCCGGACGATATCGAGGCAACGCAGTTACGGGCGACGTTCGACCCGACTCGTCTCGATCCGCCGGCGGGGCCCGAGTCTCCGACCTTGACGATTAAGTGGTATCGTCAGGATCCACACGATTGGTTCCGCATCGACTTCACCGACCCGAATACGGGGTTTCACGCTGGTTGGCATCAGGACGAGGACCACCCCGACCTTGGACGGGCGCACTTCCAGTACACCGCCGCCGATGAGACGGACCGATGGGGCCTCACGTTCGAACACGAGACGCCTTCTCTGATTCTCTGGGAGGTCGTCGAAACGCTTCTCGGGGACGTGCGACCGGCGTACCAGTTCTCGAATGCGGAGCGTTCCTTCGGTGACGACTCCTCGGAAACGTAGCGAGCGCTATACTACAGTTCCGCCTCTGACTACTGAGTCCACACTGCCTGCGGATGCGTGTCGGTTACCGAAGCAGTGAGAGGCCCATGGAGGTTCCCTCCCGGATTACGAACCCGTCTTCAACCGGGACGAGCCCATCGATCGTCCCGAGGTGATACGCCGCGCGCGACCAGGTGATCCGTTCCTCGCCCGTCGATCGGTCGTAGACGGTGACTCCGTCGTTCGTCCGTCCGAACGCGACCCAGTCGTCGCCGACCACCGGACGGCTGGTGACGATCCCGGTGCCGGCGGTCCAGCGGATCTCGCCCGTGGTCGCGTCGAGAGCCACGCTCGTGGACCCGGTGCCGGCGGGAACGAATACCTCGTCGCCGGCCACCGCGAGTCCGGCGTCGGCTCTGTCGACACCCGGAAGCAAGCGGGACCAGTCGACGTCCCCGGTCCTGGCGTCGATTGCGTATACCGTCCCGCTGTCGTCGACGGCCCAGGCAGTTCCGTCGAGGACCGTGGGGGACCCGACGAACGCGCCCGAGACGTGCCAGCGTTCCTCGCCGTTCAGGTCGTACGCGAAGATACCGCTGACCCGCGAGTCATTGCGAGTCGTGTAGACGCCTCCGTCGTCGAGCGAAAGCGTCGTGCCGGCACCCTTGAGCCACTGGACCGTCCCGGTAAATATGTCGACGGCGGTGGGACTCAATCCGGCGACGTAGATGGTGTCATCGAGAACCGCGGCAGTGACATCGTTGTAGTGGTGACTTACGGCGTCAGCTCGCCAGTACCGGTCGCCCGATGCCCGGTCGAGGGCGGCCAGTCGATTCGTTCCCGGGGTGAAGACGGCCCCGCAGGCGAGCACCGGGACGGCATTGATGCCGTCGTCGAGGTCGCGATTCCAGATCGGCCCGTCCAGCGGCGCGTCGAGGTCGATCGCGACGAGTCCTCCGGTCGCGGGGACGTACACCGTTCCATCCCCGACCACGGGGAGGGACGAGGAGTGTTGCTGACTATCGTCACGGACACCGGCGAGCAGGTCCACAGCGGCGGCGTCGTGCGCCGGCGGAGCGGTGTCGGTCCGACCGGTGCGTCCGGGATCGCCACCGGCGGTCGGCCACGCGCCAGCGGGCTCGTCACAGGGGCCGTCGATCGGGGTATAACCGGCAAGCTCGCGGCGAATCAGACCGATACAGCCGGCTGTTCCGACGGAAGCGGCCGTACCGGTAGCCGCCAGGAGGGCTCTCCGTGAGGACATCGAATTTCGATCCACCCGACAGCAAAAAGAACATTTCGAACGGCCGGTTGCAGAAGAGTACGTCGGCGACTGTCCCGGCGGTCACGTCCCCGGCCGTCGCGGTCAATCAGAAATACACGAGCGCACCGACCGCACGTCACCCCTCGCGTCCGGCGACGACGACCACCGCCGAGGCGGCGGCGATCGCGCCGATGGCCACGACGAACCAGGAAAGTAGCGTCCGCGACAGGCCGGGAATCGGTTCGAACAGCGGCGTGAAGATGCGGCCGTCGAGTGCGACGATGGCGATTGCACCAATCCCGTCGAAGAGGAGGTCGAGCGGCGTGTCGAATCGGCCGTAGTGTTCGAGGACGCGTTCGATCCCGGCGCGGTCGCTGGCGACTCTGGCGGCGTGTTCGAGGACCTCCCAGGCGACGCCGGCAGCGAGGGTGAGGCCGATCGTCGCCGCCCCGACGGACCGGCCAAGCGGGCCCGGCAACACGTCGGCGCCGGCGACGACCACCCACGCGTAGACGAGCGCGGCGACCAGCGCCGCCGAGACGGTGTGGGTCACGTGATCCCACCACCAGACCGTGTCGTACCACCCGTGCATGCCGAGCATATGAAGAAAGCCGGCCACGGCGATACACAGCGGCAGGATCGGTCCGAAGTCGACGCTGGTGTCGACGAGACTGGCGATGCCGTACTCCACGACGAGCGGGCTCGCGGTCGCGGCGAGCGCGGCGGCCGCGTTGACGGCGACGTCCGCTTCGCGCCGGTCGACGCCGAGCCAGAGCGACGTCACTAGCCCGCCCACGACGAGGGCGAGGCCGACGGTCACGAGGGAGGTCGACGAGAGGAGGGGCACGTCCGTTGTCCACACCTCGGGGCGCGTGCGCCCTAATCCTTGCCATTGGAGCCAAAACCGAATCGCCGTCTTTTGGGCCGCGAAACGGCTATAGGGTCAGCCTCCCTATTTCAGGTACACAATGATGGCGACGACGCACGCGTTGCTGGGAATGGCCCTCGCTCTTCCCGTCGTTGTTGGCGCGCCGGAGCTGGCGCCGGTCGCAATCCTGGCGGGCCTCGTCGGTGGCCTCCTGCCGGATCTCGACCTCTACGTCGGGCATCGACGAACCCTCCACTACCCCATCTACGGCTGGCTCGCGGCGATTCCCGCGACCGCCGCTGCGCTGGTCGCCCCGTCGGCCGTGACGGTGGGCGTCGCGATCGCGCTCACTGCGGCCGCGCTCCACGCCGCGACCGACGTCGCCGGCGCCGGCCTCGAACTCCGGCCCTGGCAGGCCGGCAGCGACCGCGCGGTCTACAGCCACTACCACGACCGCTGGCTCACGGCCAGGCGCTGGGTCCGCTACGACGGCTCGCCGGAGGACCTCGGGCTCGCGAGCGTCGCCGGCGTCGCCGTGATCGGCCTGGCTGCCGAGCCCGCCGGCCCGATCGCCTGGGGCCCTGTTGGCGGTCTCCTCGCGGTCTCGACCGTCTACGTCCTCCTTCGCAAGTCGCTCGCCGACCTCGCCGTCAGGCTCGTCCGGTACGTCCCCGCCCCGCTCAAGGTACACGTCCCCTCCCGGTATCTCGAAACCGGCGCCGTCGACGGGCGGTGACCGGTCGCAACGGATAGTCGGTGCTCGATTGAAATCGAAGGGCGGCGACCGTTCAGATCGAACCCGTCGCGGGTCACAAGGGTTAGGCCCGCTCCCCCCGAATCACCGCCCATGAGAGACCTGTTTCTCCGGGCGGCCCGCGGGGAGCGAACCGAGCGGCCGCCGGTCTGGATGATGCGACAGGCGGGGCGGTACCTTCCCGAGTATCGCGAACTGCGCGCGGATTACTCCTTCCTCGAGGCCATCTCGACGCCCGACCTCGCGGCCGAGATCAGCCTCCAGCCCTACGAACGGTTCGAACCGGATGCCGTCGTCATGTACTCGGATATCCTGACGGTGCTCGAACCGCTCGGCTTCTCGTACCATCTGGAGTCGGGCGTGGGCCCCGTCGTCGAGAACCCGGTCGAGTCGCCGGCCGATACGGACCGGACGGTCGAGGACGTCCGCGAGCACCTCCCCTACGTCGGAGAATTGCTCTCTCGACTTGCCGCCGAACTCGGGTCGGACGCCGCGACGCTCGGCTTCACGGGCGGTCCGTTCACCCTCGCCGCCTACACCTGCCAGGGCGAGCCCTCGCGGAGCTTCATGGCCGTGCGCCGACTGCGCGCCGAGCACCCCGAGGCATTCGAGCGCCTCCTGCGCGCGTTCACGGACGTGATAGTCGATTACGTCGAATTCCAGGTCGAGTCGGGTGCCGACGCGATCCAGCTGTTCGACACCTACGCTGGCCTCCTCTCGCCCGCAGACTACCGGCGCTTCGTCCTCCCGTTACACCGCGAGATCGTCGAGGCGACCGACGCGCCCACGATCGTCTTCGCCCGGAACCTCTCGGGTAACCTCGACTTACTCGCCGACACCGGCGCCGACGTGGTCGGCCTCGACTGGACGGTCGACGTCGCCGCGGCTCGCGAGCAACTGGGCGACAGACCGATCCAGGGCAACCTCGATCCCGCGCTGCTCTACGGCGAGCCCGACGCCGTCCGCGAGCGCACCCTGGAGATCGTCGACGCCGCCGGCGAGGCGGGGCACATCCTCAACCTCGGCCACGGCGTCGACCGGCACACCCCGGTCGAGAACGTCGCGGCCTTCTTCGAGGCGGCGCAGTCGGTCTCGCGGTAGTGTGGATGACGAAGCTGGTTTCGCAATATTTTGGACGGCGCAGCGATGGGCCGCTCGGTGGAAATAGGACTGGTGACTATCGCGTTTCCGGCCGCACACCGGCGTTCAGACAGTAGGTTCCCGGCTCGGCTCGACACTCACACTGGCGGAGCTGGTAGTACGCCGGGTCGAAGCCAGCACAGAAGGGTTCGAGCAGGTCGGCCAGCAGGTCGGCGAAGCGCGGGTCGTCGTGCGGGACCGGCACCCGGTAGAGATCGAGGCCGACGTCGGCAGCGTCTTCCGCGAGGTCGACGTCGAGTTCGGCGAGGGTCTCGGACTGTTCGTGCATGAAGCTCATCGGCTCGACGACGACGCGGTCGGCCTCGTCGCCCAACTCTTCGACCACGTCCTCCGTCTCGGGGTCGGTCCACTCGATGCCGCGGTTGGCGTGGTTCTGGTAGCCGATGTGGTAGTCCTCGAGGTCGAGCAGGCGGGCCATCGTGGCCGCGTGTTCCTCGACGTACTCGTCGTAGCGGCTGCCCGCCTCCAGGTACTTCGTCGGCGTGCCGTGAGCCGAGAAGACGAATGCAGTGTCGGGATCGTGCAGGTCGACACCGGTCTCCTCGGCGTACGCGGCGATGCCGTCCGCTCGCAGGCGGTTGTACGCCGGAACGCGGTGCCAGCCCGTGACCGAGGCGAACTCGGGGTCGTAGCCGTCGAGCTCGTCGATCGCCGATTCGAGCGCGTCGATCGAGGAGACGGTCGTCGAGGGGCCACACAGCGGGTAGATGGGGAGGGCGACGATCTCGTCGACGCCGTCGGCGGCGAGGTCGGCCGCGACCTCGGGGATCAGCGGTTCGGTGAACTGCATCGCGTGGCGGACGGTCACGTCGTGGCCGCGCGAGTCGAGGCGCTCGGCCAGCGCGTCGGCCTGAGCGACCGCCTGGTCCTGGAGCGGCGAGCCGCCGATCTCCTCGTACTCCTCCATGATGCTCGGGAGGCGTCGCTCCGCGAGTTCACGCGAGCGCTCCCTGGCTGCTTCCTCCGAGTCGGCCGCCTCGAGATCCGCGTTGTCGAAGAAGATCCGCGTCAGGTACTCGAGCACGGTCTCGCGGTCGGGCGTCGCCGGTTCGCCGAAGTTGAGCAGGACGATCCCGGTTTCCATGCTCGACGCTTGCCGCCGGAGCGGTTTAGCCACTTCGGACCCGGAGGCCGGTCCGTTACTCGCTTGTGCCGCCGACGAGTTGCTTGGCGAGCGCCTCGGCGTTGCGGATCCGGCCGGGGATCCCGGGTCGACCCACGTAGCTGGCGCAGAGGTGGATCCCTGCTGGGGGTTCGAGGTCGTCCATCGCGGTCCAGGTGCGGTCGTAGGCGGGCATGCCCGGTTCCCAGCGGTGGACGTGGATCGGCTCCGCCGATGCGCCGGTGATGCGCTCGAACTCCCGCGCCGCGACCTGGCCGAGCTCGCCCTCGGTCGCCTCCAGCAGCGGCGGGTACGACAGCGGATCGAGGTAGGCGGTGTAGAGGCGGTCGCGATCGAGGATGCTGGCGTTCCAGGTCAGTCCGCTGATCGAGACGTCGTCGGCGTCCGGCGGGACGAGCGTGCCGAGGCCCCGGCCCCCGAAGTCGGCGTCGAGAAAGACCAGCCCGATCGGGTTGTAGTTGAACCGATCGAGGGCCGTAGCGAGGTCGGTGTCGACCGGTTCGAGCAGTTCGGCCGCGATCGGCGCCGGCGTCGTCACGACGACATCGTCGACGCGCTCGATTCCGTCGGCCGTCTCGAGTTCGTAGCCGGCGGCGTCGGAGCCGTTCGTGTCGTCGACCGGCCGGATCGCCTCGACCGGCGTCCCCAGGTGGATCGAATCGGCGTGGGCCTCGTACAGAGCGTCCACGAGTTCGCCGATCCCGTCGTCGAAGGAGACGATCGGGGGCGTCTCGCGGTCGGATCGAACCGATTCGAGTACTTTCAGGAGGATGCTGCGCTCGACGCCGCGTTTTTCGAGCACGCGCCCGAGCGAGTATTCCATCAGCATGTCGCGCGGGTCGGTGCCGTAGAGGCCGCTGTACAGCGGGCCGGCGTACCGCCGAGCCGCCTGCGTCCCGAACTTCCGGACGAGGAACTCGTCGACGGTCTCGCCGGGTTTGGGCGGGCCGAACAGCGGTTCGAGTAGCATCCGGAGCTTGCCCAGCGGGCTGATGAGATCGGTCGTGATCGCCTCGCGGACCGACAGCGGCGCGACCTTCAGGTCGCCGTCGTGGTAGACGTAGATCGGCTGGTCGTCGGCGCCGTACCGGAGGCTCTCGCGCAGGTCGTAGTCGTCGATCATCGACTCGAGGCCCGGCGTCAGGCGCAGCCGTTGCGGGCCGAGCTCGACGATCCGGCCGTCAACCTCGCGACTCTGGACGACGCCCCCCGGCTCGTCCCGGGCCTCGAACGCGATTACCTCCTCGCCGCGCTGTGCTACCGCTCGCACGAGCGCCAGTCCGGACATCCCCGCGCCGACGACTCCGACGGTCATCTCTCGAGAGTTTCGAGTCGATACATTTCGGTGTGTCGGCATCCGCGCGGCTATGCCAACGTGCCGCTCGGCTGCTCACGAGTTGCCCGTCCGGTCGAAAACCAGATCCGGCCGACCCGGCGTGGGTGCTGTCGTCACACTCGTCGCGAGCGGCGGTCTCACTCGCGGTCCGACCCCTCGCATTTCTCGTCAGAAGGGCCACTCGCAGTCAGCACGGTTTCTCACTCGCCGTCCGCAGCGTCCGGCGGCGTGATCGGATCGATACGAAAGACGTAGTCGGGGGTGGCGTCGTCGAGGTTCGCCGGCCCTTCTTCGGCGGTGTGATCGTGACACAGCGCCGCCACCGCCGCGACGGTGCCGTGGCCGGTTTCCTCCTCGTATCGCTCGAGCACGCGAAACGCCGCCGGCTCGTTGCAGTCTCGGCGGTGACACGTCGGCGGATCCGCGGTTTCGAGGGCCACTGCTCCCTGCTCGCTATCGGCCGCCGGCTCGGCCTCGTCGCCGCGTTCGAGTTCCTGCTCGAGCGCCCGCTCGCGCTGGCGTTCTTCCTCGTCTTGCGCTTGCTTGTCTCGACCGCGCTTCGTGTCTGCCATGCTGAACGAGACGACACCGAGCGGGATAGGGTTGTGTGTACCGTTCGGATCGCCGATGAATTCGGGTAGAATTGAGAAGGATCGAACTGGGGGCCGGGGAGCGCGGTGACGTCTCGTTCGACGGACTCAGTCCTCAGTCTGGGACCCGATCGTCAGCACGGGAACCGGGGCACTCCGGAGCACGCGGTCGGTCGTCGAGCCGAGGAGCCGCTCGTTCACGCCCTGGCGGCCGTGGGTGCCCATGACGATCAGGTCGGCCCCCGCGTCCGTCGCGACCGCCCGAATCGTCTCCAGAACGGCGCCGCTTTCGACGACTGTCTCGACTGGGACGTCGTCGATGTCGGCCATTGCGGCGTCGAGGAGTTCACGGGCGTCTTCGTCTCCCGTCGACGAGCCGAAGGCGCCGAAGGTTGGTTCGTCGACGACGCCGAGCAGATGCAGCGTCGCTCCGGTGTCCGCGGCGACGGTCGTCGCCAGCTCGAGCGCGTCGCGGGCGTGGGGACTGCCGTCGAACGGGACGAGCACCCGCTCGTGGGGGTACGTCCACGTCGCCTCCTCGCGAACCGTCACCACGGGCGTCTCGGTCTTTCTGACGACGTGTTCCGTGACGCTTCCCAGGAGGTAGCCGTCGATCCCGCTCCGGCCGTGGGTCCCCATCACCACGAGGTCGGCGCCTTCGGACGCGGCGACGATCTCGTGGTGCGGATCGCCCTGCACGAGTTCGTCGTCGACGGTAACCCCTGCATTCGTCGCCCGCTCGCTGGCGTCTGCGAGCACCTCTTCGCCTTCCTGCTCGAGGATGTCGAGAACGGCGCCCTGATACTGTACCTGACTCGGCTTGTTCGTGTCCGCGACGTACAGCAGGTGGGCCGTCGCGTCGTGTGCGGCCGCGACCTCGATCGCGTACGTGAGGGCGACTGACGACGGTTCGCGATCGTCGACGGGGACGAGCACTCGGTCGTACATACGAGACGGTTGGGCCGCGAGTGACATACGTGTAGGGGACGCCGTCGGCGACACGGTCTGGCTCGACCACGGTCGTGACCGTCGTTCCGTCCGCCATCGCGACGACCTCCCTGCCCACCGCCCGGCTTCGTGGCTCGACCGAACACGCAGAAGCTATGGCGGTCCGCTCGCAAGCCCCGGTATCGATATGGGTCCGCTCGGCTGGATACTCCTCACGACGCTGCTTATCAGCCTGTTCGCCTGGATCGGCGTCTTCACGCTCTTCCTGGCAGACCACCTCGTCGAGCGCCTGCTCCTGTGGCTCGTCGCGTTCGCCGCTGGCGCGCTGCTCGGGGGCGCCTTCTTCCACCTGCTCCCGCGGGCGATCCGCTCGCACGGCTCGCTCCACACGCGAGGCCTGTTCGTCGCGCTCGTCGTCGGGTTCGCGTTCTTCTACGTGTTAGAGCAATTCATCCACTGGCACCACCACCACGGCACCGACCACGAACACGAACCGGTGACCTACCTCGTGTTGGTCTCCGACTCGCTGCACAACTTCATCGACGGGCTCGTCATCGCCGGCGCGTTCCTCATCGACGTGGAAGTCGGGTTCGTCACCGCGTTCGCCATCGCGCTACACGAGATCCCCCAGGAGATCGGTGACTTCGGCATCCTCGTCTACGGCGGGTTCGAGAAGGTGCGCGCGCTCGCCATCAACTTCGCGACCGCGCTCACGGTCGTCGTCGGCGGCCTCGTCGGCTACGCGCTTTCCGACATCGTCGGCGAACCACCGGTCGCACTCCTCACGTTCGCCGCGGGGAACTTCATCTACATCGCGAGCTCGGACCTGATCCCGGAGATCAACGCCGAGGCCGAGGTTCGCAATCGACTCGGCTACTTCGTCGTCTTCGTCGCCGGCCTCGGCGTGATGTACGGGATCGCCCTGCTCGGCCACAGTCACTGATCGTCGGCCGCCGTTCGCGTCGGATCGACCGTGGTCCGCTCGCTCCGAGACGGGTACTCAGGAGAGCCGGTATCGGTAACTCCGTGGGGTGCCCATTCGTTCGTATGTCGCTGCTCCGATCCCGTCGGACCGCCTACTACCTCGTGCTGGTAGCCGTGACGACGGTCTTCTTCACACTCCTGTACGCATACGGGATGGCGACGTGGGAGGGGCGTCCACGTCCGTGGTATCAGGCACTCGAGGTAGTCTTTCAGTCGTTCACGACCACTGGCTACGGCCAGGACGCGGGCTGGGACACGCCACAGATGAACGTCCTCGTGATCACCATGCAACTGACTGGAATCGGACTCATCCTCACGGCGGTGGATGTCTTCGCGGTCCCGTGGTTGCAACGCGCACTCGAGGAGAGCCTCCCGACGGCCGCGCCCGACGCCGACGACCACGTGATCCTCTGTACGTACTCCTCGCGCGGCGAGGCGTTCCTGGACGAACTCGATTCGCGCGGACGCGACGCCGTCGTCGTCGAATCGGACGAAGCCCGTGCACGCGACTTACACGCCGCCGGACGGACGGTCGTCCACGGGGATCCGGAGTCGATCGACGTCCTGCGCGACGCTGGCATCGAGCGAGCGGCGGCCCTCGTTTCCGACGCGCCGGACGATACGAGCGCCAGTATCGTCCTCACTGCGCGGGAAGCCGTTTCCGACATCGAGGTCGTCACCCTCGTCGAGGACGCCAGCGTGACCGACTACCATCGGATCGCCGGCGCGGACGCCGTCCTCTCACCGCGCCAGTTACTCGGCGAGAGCCTCGCGCATCACGTGCCGACCAGCGTGACGACGGTCGTCGAGGATAGCGTCGAACTCGGAGACGACCTCGAACTGATCGAACTCTCGATCGATCCCGGCAGTGACCTCTGTAACCGCCGCGCCGGCGAGGTCGAACTCGACGACCGCTTCGCCGTCGACGTCGTCGGCGCGTGGATCGGCGGGAGCTTCGAGAGCTCGATCCCGCCGTCCGTCGAACTCGACGAGGACGTCCGATTGCTGGTCGCCGGGGCGCCGGACCGGATCGCCGCGTTGCGCGAGGAGGCGACGTCTACCATCCGTTCACTCGCTGGCCGTCGCGTCCTCGTCGCCGGCTACGGCGACGCCGGGGCAGCCGCCGCTTCTGAACTCGAGGAGACGGCAGCGGCCGTGACGGTGATCGACAGGGAAGCGGGCCCGGCGGTCGACGTGGTCGGCGATACACGGGAACCCGACGTCTTTCGCGAGGCCGGCGTCACGGACGCGTCGGCCGTCATCGTCGCGGTCAACGACGACACGACGGCGATCTTCACGACGCTCATCGTCGCGGAACTGAACCCCGAGGCCGAGGTGCTCGTGCGGGCGAACGACCCGGAGAGCGAACCCAAGCTCTACCGGGCGGGGGCGGACTACGTGCAGTCGCTGGCGACCGTCAGCGGCCGGATGCTGGCCTCGACCGTCCTCGACGACGAGACGGTCCTCACGTTCGACACGCGGATCGACCTCGTCAGACTTCCCGCTGGACGACTCGCCGGATCGACGGTCGTCGACGCCGACGTGCGCGCCGAGACCGGCTGTACCGTCCTCGCCGTCGTTCGGGACGGGGAGACGATCACGTCGTTCGATCCGGCGTCGTTCGTTCTCGAACCGGACGACGAGCTCGTCCTCGCGGGCACCGACGAGAGTGTCCGTCGATTCGAAGAGACGTTTCTCGACGAGTAAGGGCCTGCAAAACGGGTGTCCAGCTGGTTCCTCAGAACGGCCGCCCCGAGTCGGGTTCGTACGCCCGTTCGCCGGCCTCGATCGGGACGTCGAGCCAGTTCTCCGTCGGCGGGAGCGGACACTCGTACTGATCGGAGTACGCACAGGTCGGGTTGTACGCTTCGTCGAAGTCGAGGACCCACTCGCCGTCGGTCGTCCGGTGATGGTCGGTCTCCAGGTCGATGTACCGGCCGGCACCGTAGGTTTCGTCGCCGTTGGTCTCGTCGCGGAAGGGCACCCAGAGTCGGTCGTCGTCGGGATCCGCCTTGTACGCCTGGATGGCGACGTCCGCGCCGTCGATCGTGACCGTGAACTCGCCCCACCGGTAGTAGGTCTGTTCACCGTCCGTGCTCGTCCCGACGATGACGGGTTCGGGGTCGTCGTACCGATCGAGCGGGACCTCGAACCGGTAGTCGGCGTCGATCGCGTAGTACGAGAGCCCGTCGAAGCTCTCGCGTTCGGCGGGCGGGATCGGTGAGTGTGGATGCTCGCCGAAGTACTGCGATTTCTCCTCGCGCTGGGCCTCGATCGCTCGTTTCCAGTCCTGGCTCATTGGTGAAGGTGTGGTGTCGCAGTCGGTCGTGGGTGGTCGATGACGGTCGGACGTACGTCTCCGGCGGGCGGGGAATTCGATTACGTGTACTGCCCGATCAGCTGCTCGAGCGTGGCGCGGTCCTGGACGCCGCTGGTCCGTTCGGCGGGTTCGCCGTTCGCGTAGAGGACGAGCGTCGGGACGCCACGGACGCCGTGTTGCTGGGCCATGCGCTGGTGGGCGTCGATGTCGACCTTTGCGACGGCCGCCTCGCTCTCGGCGGCCAGTGCCTCGACCGTCGGCTCCAGCATCTTGCAGGGGCCACACCAGTCGGCGTAGAAGTCGACGAGGACGACGTCGTTCGTCGAGACGACCTCGGAGAGGTGGTCGGGGCCGTCGACGTGGATCGGTTCGGTCGGCGTCCCGGCCGTCTCACTCCCGGTGTCGTCGAAACTGGCGCCGTTTTCGAGACGCTCCTGGAGTTCTCGTTTCTTCTGCTCGCGAATACGAGCACGTTCGTCGTCGAGTGATTCGCTCATCGATGACGTGTACGGACTCGATCGACATAATGGTTGTGTGGTGTGGGTACAATAACGGGTGTCGGCTGCCCCTGGGTCGATGTGCACACGCACTGGCCAGAATCGCCCCACGAGGAGGTGACGGTAGCTCTCTCTCTCTCTCTCTCTCTCTCTCTCTCTCTCTCTCTCTCGAGTGCTCGCCGCTTTCGGAATCTCTCGTGGGTGATCGGTCGCGCCTGGCGGCTCCGGCCGTGAGGCGAGGCGGTTCGAACCGTGCCCGGGCTCGTGTCGGATCGCTCGAGCGCCCGGCTCGGGTCACGTTGGCCAACTCGATCCTAACTGGACGGACCCGCTGGGTCTGAACGACCCCATCGATCGCCTTGACGGCCACCGACTCGACGCGGTCGACTGGGTCAGCCCTGTCGAATCGATCGGCTGCGGCCGCGTGACGTCGGGTGCCTCCGGTCGTATATACCCGTCGCCCGTTCCGACGGCGCTGGAGTCCATGTGGTTGTTTATATTGTGCAATACTGTAGTATAACGTGTGTTCGGCCGCAGTCAGTCGAACGGATACTGGTGATTCCAATGACGAACCCATCTGACGCCGACGTCACGATCGATTCACGCGGGGCGACGTGCCCTGGCCCGCTGATGGACCTCATCGGCCGGGTGAAGACGCTCGATCCGGGGACGACGGTCGCGCTCCGGACCTCGGAACGCAACTCGACGACCGACGTCCCCGCGTGGCTGGACGAAGCCGGCCACGACCTCGTCGAGATCGACGAGGGCGACGACGAGTGGACCATCTATCTGGAGGTGACCTGAGATGTACCGCATCGCGATCGTCGGCGGCGGGACGGGCGGGACGGTGCTCGCGAACCGTCTCGCGGACGAATTGGCGCCGGAACTCGCGGCCGGCGACGTCGAGGTTCGCCTGATCACGGCCGATCCCGAGCACGTGTACAAGCCGACCTTCCTGTACGTTCCGTTCGGGAAGAAGACGGTCGACGACGCCGCTCGACCGATCGACGAACTCGTCGACCGGCGGGTCGCGCTGGACGTCGCCGAGGTGACCGCCGTCGACACGGACGGCCACGCGCTGACGTTCGCCGACGGCTCGCGGCTCGGTTACGACCACCTCGTGCTCGCGACGGGTGCCTCCCTCGACCCCGATGCTGTGCCCGGCCTCGCCGAGGGTGGCCACCACTTCTACGGGCCCGACGGCGCCGAGACGCTGCGTGACGAACTCGCCGACTTCACCGAGGGCCACCTCGTGCTGAGCGTCGCCGGCGTGCCGCACATGTGCCCGGCCGCGCCCGTCGAGTTCACGCTGATGGTCGACGACTGGCTCCGCGAGCGCGGGCGCCGGGAGGACGTCGACCTCACCTACACGTACCCAATCAATCGTGCGCACGGGCTGGAGTCGATCGCCGAGTGGGCGACCGACCTGTTCGACGCGCGTAACGTCGACGTGGAGACGTTCTTCAACGTCGAGTCGGTCGACCCCGACGCCGGGATTGTCGAATCGATGGAGGGCAGCGAGCTGGACTACGACCTGCTCGTGGCCATTCCGCCCCACGCGGGCAGCGACCTCGTGATCGACGCCGGCCTCGGCGACGACGGCTGGGTCGACGTCGACCGGCACACGCTCGAAGCGGAACACGCCGAGGACGTCTCCGCGATCGGGGACGTCGCGGACGTGCCGACGAGCAAGGCCGGTAGCGTCGCTCACTACGAGGCGGGCGTCGTCGCCGACCGTCTCGCCACCCGCGCTCGCGGCGAGACGCCGACGGCCGTCTACGACGGCAAGACCGTCTGCTTCCTCGAGGCCGGGATGGACGAAGCGACGTTCATCGAGTTCTCCTACGGCGAGGAACCGTACGTTCGCGAGCCGTCGCGCCCACTGCACTGGGCGAAGCTCGGCTACAACGAATCCTACTGGCTCACCGCACGGGGGCTCCTGTGATGACTGACTCAGACCACACGACCGACGCCGATTCCACCGACTCCAACGACGCGACCGACGTAGAACCGACCCCGGACGCCGACGCGGCGGCGTCAGCGGAAGCCACAGCCACCACCGAGCGCGATCGGCTCGGCGCGGCGACCGGTGAGAATGCCGACGACCTCGCCGAGGCCGTCGAGACGCTCGCTCGACTCCAGCGGTCGGGAACGCTCGACGACCTGGCGGCGCTTGCGGACGTCGCCGCGCTGGGCTCGCAGGCGATGGACGACGAGATGGTCACCCAGTTGGCGGCCACCGGGACCAGCCTGGGCGAGGTCGCCGACACGGCGGCCGACGAGGACGTGGCTCGAACGCTCGAATCCCTGCTCGCGGCTGTCGGCGAGGCGGGCGCGGAGCCGGCAGCACCCGTGGGTGTGATCGGGCTCGTCAAAGCGATGCGGGATCCGGAAGTACAGGCCGGGGTGGGTTTCTTGCTCTCCCTGGCGAAGGCGGTCGGGCGTGAAACGCGGTAGCGTCGCGCCGGCTCAGGCCGACTCGACGCTGACCGTGACGGCCGTCTCGTTCTCGACGTTGTCGGTGACTGGACAGCGGTTCTCGACCGCGGCGAGCCACGCGTCTATGGTCTCCTCGTCGGCGTCGCTCTCGACGGAAATCTCCACGTCGAGCTCCTGAAGTCCCGGTCGCGCGTCCGATGGCTCGCCGCGATAGGTCGCGTAGTCGACGTCACCTGCGACCTGCACCGTCAGCTCGTCGATCGTGACGTCCATGTCGCGGGCGACCACGGATCCCGTGGAGTTCAGACACCCGAGGACGGCACCCAGAAAGTACTCGACGGGATTTACGTCGGCGCCGACGACGAACTCCGCGTCGCCGGTGTCGATTCGCATTCGTCGCGGGCTCAACCGCTCGCCGGTCAGTTCGTACGTCGTCAGGGAGTCTGTCGTTGTCATGGTGGGGTTCGTGTGCCGGTCGGTCGCCGGATCGACCGCCAGTCGGGGGTGTCGCCGGCGAATTCCGTCCGTACCGACACGTCGTGCTCGCGGTCGTTTAATCCCTGTTCAGTTTCCACAATACTGGGAATAACCGACGGTCGCCCGGCGACGTCTCTCTCTCTCTCTCTCTCGGTGGTCGGCGCCCAGTGCGGCCGACTCGGTAGCGACACTCGCGGTCGTTACCCAAGACTCACGTCCAAGTACAGCATGACGATCACCCCGGCCATGACGCCGAGGGTAGCGATCCGCTCGTGGCCGCGGGTGTGCGTCTCGGGGATGATCTCGTCGGAGATGACGAAGAGCATCGCGCCTGCGGCAAAGCCCATCGCGTAGGGGAGCAACGGCTCGACCGTGGCCACGGCGAGCGCGCCCAGCACGGCGAGGGGAATCTCGACGACACCGGATCGGAGCCCGGCGAAGACGGCGTAGATGCGTCGGTCCAGCCCCGCGTTGATGGCGGCGACGGAGACGGCGAGTCCCTCCGGAATGTTCTGGATACCGATCGCGAGCATGAGCGCGACCGCGTTCTCGACGTTGCCGGAGCCGAAGCCGACGCCGACGGCCAGCCCCTCGGGCATGTTGTGCAACGTGATGGCGAGGATGAACAGCACGACGGGGGCGAGGCGCTCCGAGCGCTCTGCGGCGGTTTCGCTCGCTCTCGATTCGGCCGGTTCTCCGGGGTCAGTTCCCTCGTCGGCGATCGGATCCCCGATGTCGGGCCGCCTGCTGCCCGTCAGGAGGTAGTGGGCGTGGGGGACGAGGATGTCCGCTCGATCGAGGAAAGCGACGCCGAGGGCGACCCCGACGAGGGTCGGAATCGGGTCACCGCCGGAGTACTGCTCGATGCCAGGGATGATGAGGCTCGTGAACGCCGCGGCGAGCATCACACCCGCGGCGAAGCCCAGCGCGCCGTCTAGCGCGCGTTCGGATGGGTCGCGCCAGACGAAGACGAGCGACGCGCCGAACAGGTTCAACGCGGCGATGACGAGGCCGCCGGCGAGTCCCTGCACGACGGGGTTCTCGCCGGTGAGGCCGACGAACGCGTCGACGAGGGCTAGCACGGTTGCCTCCCCTTCGTGGTCGTCGGTCCGATCACGGTGGTATCTCACGCTTACGATGGCCACCGGGAAATACGATCGGTCGATTCGCGCCACTGTCCGTCGTCGGTGTCGGTCTCGATCGAGAGAGACTCATCGGCACGGCACCAGCGCTTTATCACCAGTTTCGGTGTCTGTTCGGTATGAGTGCTCGATTCACTCGACGAGCGGTGTTACGAGCCGGGGCAGCGGTTGCAGCGGTGTCTCTCGCAGGTTGTGGCGGCGATGGCGGTGGACCGGGTGGTGGCGGCAACGGTGCGAGTAGCGTGACCGAACTCGAACCCGGCGCACAGATCGAGCTCGACGGCATCACGGCCGGGTGGGAAGGGCTCGCGCCGAGTGCGATCGAGGGGTCGACGAACCCGACGCTCTCGCTCGTCGAGGGCGAGACCTACGAGATCGGGTGGACGCAAGGTGACGGCGCCCAACACAACATCGCAATCCACGACGAGAGCGAGGCGGTCGTCGACGACCTCCAGACGGAGATCGTCACGGAACCGGGCGACGACCAGTGGCTCGAGTTCGAGGTCAGTAGCGAGATGGTGACCTACATCTGCGAGGTCCACCCGACCACGATGGTCGGCGACATCGAGCTTCGAAACGGGTAGGCCGCAGCCGTCCGCGCCAGGCGACACGAGACGTGGAGTAGACGGACGAGAGACGCTTCAGACGTGCGCGCCCGGCGGCACGAGGAGCACGTTTCCGTTCGCGCGAGCGACGATGTCCTCGGAGACGCTGCCGAGCAGCAGCCTGCGGAGTCGGCTGTGTCCGCGCGAGCCGACGAGGGTGGTCGACGGCTCGTAGTCGGCTTCGGCGGCCATGACCTCGTCGGCCGGGTCGCCCTCGCGAACCTCGGTCTCGACCTCGATGTCCCACGCTTCGAGCTGGGTCGCCAGTTCGTCGAGGCGCATCTCGGGGTTCGCGTCTTCCGGCAGGCCGGGATCCTTCGGGGTCTGTACGTGGACCAGCCTGGCCTCCTCGGTTGCGTTCTTGAGAACGGAGAACAATTCGAACGCGTGTTCGGCGTTCTCGGAGAAGTCAGTGGCGTAGAGCATCCGCTGGAACAGGTGCGACTCGAGCAGGTCGGGCTCGTCGGCCTCGCGCTCGACGCGGTTGACCAGCAGCGGCGTCTCCGTCGTCCGCGCGAGGTTGCGCGCGGTCGAGCCGATGACGCGGTTCTCGAGCGGGCTCTTCCCGCGCGACCCGACGACCGTCAGGCTCGCACCGATCGTCTCGGCGATGCCCGTGATGCGGCGGTGGGGCGTCCCGCGGACGACGTGGGTCTCGACGTCGAACCCGGCGTTCTCGATGACGGTGCTGTACCGGTCGAGGGCCTGTCGGCGTCGCTTCTCGAAGTCCATCCCGGGCATGCCCGCGTGGACGTTCGACGGGATGACGGTGACGAGGTGGATCTCTTCGATGCCGATGTTCCCGAGACACTCGAGGCAGGTTTCGTTCTCGATCGTGGCTTCGCTTGCGGCCGAGAGGTCCGTTGCGATGACTGCTTTCATATAGGTGTTCCTACGCACGCACGGTATAATATTGTTTGGATAGATCAATACCGGTACCCGTCGGGACGGCGCCGACGTGGCCGCGGCGGTCGGAACGGTCGAACGGCGGGCGTCCCCATCGCGCGTCGGTCGTGGGCGTTGCTACGCCCGCGCGTGGATCGGATCCGTGGACTTCGGAGCCGAAGGTATCGCGCGTGCTCCGGTGCCTCCGATTCGGGACCACCACGGGCACAGTATTCGGCGACTGTCACGTTTGCCCGCGCGCCTGCTCGCTCGTGGATCCGGCGGAGAGGCGCTATATTTAGAGAACCCACGGGAATATTCTCGTCGGTTAGCGATCACATACTCTGCAGTAATATTGTGTGGCTATCCCAAAAGCGTTATACGTGTTCTTGGGGTACGGTGAGGTGAGCAGAATCCCATGATTCACGCACAACCGAAAGACGAGTCGGGTCGATACCATGATTGAGCTAACCGCACTTTCACCGGAAGTACAGGCGGCCGTCCTCGTGGGCGCTGTCCTCGTCGAGGCCATCGTCCTCTACGGCGGCTACGGGCTCCTCGAACGAGTCGCAGCACCACCAGTCATCAAAGCGATCAAGAGTACATAGATGGAGCTATTCGGAATCGCGCTCACGATGATCATCCTCTTCGTGAGCTTCGGCTTTATGGTCGGCGTCCTGTTCGGCTTCTTCGGGATGGGTGGATCCTTCCTCGTCACGCCCGCGCTGCTCGTGATGGGGTACCCCGCCCGCGTCGCCGTCGGGAGCGGGATGGCGTTCGTCTTCGGGACGGCCGTCATCGCGACGCTGAAACACCACGACCTCGGACAGGTCGATTACAAGTTGGGCGGGTTGATGATCGTCGGGACCACGGTCGGCATCGAGGTCGGGCGAATCGGGGTGTTCTACCTCGAGGATCTCGGCCTCGCGGGCGGGGTCATCGGCGTCACCTACGTCCTCCTGCTTGGCTCGATCGGCGTGTTCGTTACCCGTAACGCCCTCAAAAACGACGGGAGCGACGATGGCGGCGGCGGTCACCACGATGCCGCAGACGGGGAGATCGATCCCGACGCCATCCCGGACATCGCGAAGAAGATCCAGTCCTACCGCGTCCCGCCAATGATGACGATCGCCGGCGGGATCCAGGTTTCCCTGTGGATGGTCCTGGGCGTCGCGTTCGCCACGGGGCTACTCTCGGGCTTCCTCGGCGTCGGCGGCGGCTTCATCCGCATGCCCGCGATGTTCTACCTGATCGGTGTTCCCGTCCCGGTGGCCGTGGGGACCGACCTGTTCGAGATCGTCTTCTCGGGCGGGATCGGATCCTTCCTCTACGGGATGGAAGGCGGCGTCGACCTCTCGATCGTCGCCCCGCTGCTGGCCGGGAGCGCACTCGGCGCACGGATCGGCTCGGCCGCGACCAGCATCGTCAACGAGGACGACATCAAGATCTACTTCGGACTGATGCTCCTGGGTGGATCGATCGCCGTCGCCTTCCAGCAGGCTGGCGACTACTTCGCCGTTGAACTGCTGAACACGGTCGGGTTCGCCCTGATCCTACTCTCGGCGTTCATGGTCGGCGGCGCCGTGATCTACAGCACGATCGCGACCATGCGGGCGAACGAACGATCGACCGCGCCCGCCGCGGACTAAGCGGTTTCGGCTCGTCGCGCGACGGTCCGTTTCTCGTCGCCGACGCATTCTATTCGAACCGAACGCGCCGGCGTCGCCGGTCGCGGCGCGGTTTCACGCACATATTTTCGTCGGCGTTTCCTTCCCCGCCAGCGGCGGGCCCGCCACGCGGCGACGAACCCGGGACGGCTACGGCGATCGACTCCGAGTTCCGTCCGATCCAACCCGGTAATTTCCGCGGAGAGCTGGTCTCGACCGGTTCAGCGAGATTGTACAATATACGCACAACCCTTTTATCGCTGTGGCCCCACCCTTCAGGTAGAAAATGGCACAGTCGATGGCGGAACAGCTTCAGCAGGACATGGAGTGTGAGGGCCTGCTGGAGTGTATCCACGGACTCAAGCAACTCGACAAGGACTGTTTCAGGGCGGTCGTCGAGAGCGACGAACCGCTGACGATCGACGAGATCGCCGACGACGTCGACCGCGAACGCTCGACGGCGTACCGGTCGATCCAGCGACTCCTCCAGAGTGGCTTCATCCAGAAAGAACAGATCAACTACGAGCAAGGCGGCTACTACCACGTCTACCGGCCCACCGATCCCGACCAGATCGCGAGCGACATGCAGCGCAAGTTGAACGACTGGTACGCGAAGATGGGCCAGCTCATCCAGGAGTTCGAGAACAAGTACGACGCCCCCGAAGACATCGCCGTCGCCGACAGCTAGGCCACGATGTCCGATCCTGCTCCCAGGTCCGATCCAGTTTCCGCGCCCAGTGCAGCGAGTTCGACCGACGACGAGACAGTTCGCGTCTGGCTCGTCGAGCGAACCTACTCCGACGACGAGCAGAACCTGATCATCCTCGTCTACGCGACCCCCGACGGCGAACGCTACTTCCGCAAGGAGCGCGCGTTGACGAGCAGTACCGATATCCGCGAGACGACGGCCGCCCTCGACGTGGCGGCCGACGACCTCGGAACCGTCCGGGACGACGAGCGTGAGCGCTACGCGGTCGAGGCGACGCGCATGGCCGACGAACACGACCCTGACGACGCGATCTGACGCCGTCTCTCGCTTCTCCGACTGCCTGCTAGTTACATCCCCGTCGCCGTGGTTCGACCCCCATGACGTCAGGAACCGAAGCGGTCGACTTCCTCGTCGTCGGCTCTGGATCCGGGCTCGACGTGGCGAACGCTGTGGCGAACCAGGACCAATCGGTCGCCGTCGTCGAGAAGGACCCGCTCGGGGGAACCTGTCTCAACCGGGGCTGTATCCCCTCGAAACGGCTGCTGTATCACGCGACCGTGCGCCAGACGATCGACCGCGCGGAGGCGTTCGGGATCCACGCCGACGTCACCGGCGTCGATTTCGCCGAGATCGTCCGCGAAGTGAACGACGACGTCTCGGGCAGCGCCGAGTCGATCCGCCGCGGACTGCGCTCGTCGAACCGCCACACCCTGTTCGAGGGGATGGGCCAGTTCGTCGACGACCACACGATCGAGCTCGTCGAGGGACGAGACGCCGGCGAGCGCGTCCGCGCGGAGACCATCCTCCTCGCCGCCGGGTCGCGACCGTCGATTCCTGACATCGAGGGAATCGAGGACGTCCCGTACCTGACGAGTCGGGAGGGCCTGCAACTCGAATCGCCGCCCGGGCACCTCGTGATAATCGGCGGCGGGTACGTTGCGGCCGAACTCGCGCACTTCTTCGGCACCTTCGGCAGCGACGTAACCATCGTCGGTCGTCGGCCCCGGCTGTTGCCACACGCGGACGAACCCGTCGGTATCTCGTTCACCGAGCGCTACAGAGACCGATTCGACGTTCACGTCGGCTACGAAGCCGTCACCGTCTCGGGGGACGACGACGCGGTCACCGTCGAGGCCCGACCCTACCCGCCCGCGTGGGACGACGTCTCCGAACTCGACGACGTGACCGTCACCGGCGACACGCTCCTCGTCGCGGCGGGCCGCCGACCCAACTCGGACACGCTTGCGCTCGACGTCCCGGGCGTCGAGACCGACGAGCAGGGGTTCATCGAGACGGACGAGTACCTCCGGACCACGGCCGACGACGTCTGGGCACTCGGGGACATCGTCGGCGAGTACCTGCTGAAACACAACGCCAACCACGAGGCCAGAACCGTCGTCGGGAACGTTCTCGGCGACGACCTCGACCCGATCGACTACACGGCGATCCCCTACGCCGTGTTCGCCTCGCCGGAGGTCGCCGGCGTCGGGACGACCGAACAGGCACTGGTCGCGGCCGACCGCGAGTACGCCACGACCAGCTACGACTACGCGGACACGGCCCGTGGGACGGCCATGAACGCCGAGGGCTTCGTTCGAGTCCTGATCGATCCCGACGGGACCATCCTCGGGTGTCACATCGTCGGACCCGACGCCTCCTCGCTGATTCAGGAAGTCGTCGTCGCCATGAAAGCCGGATCGGGGACCGTCCACGACATCCGCGAGTCGGTTCACATCCACCCTGCGCTCCCCGAGGTCGTCGACCGCGCGTTCTCGAGCCAGTTCGTCCTGGCCGGGCACGATCACGAACACGATCATAGCCATGGTGGCGGCCACGAACACGACCACAGCAACGGTGACGAGCACGAGCACAGCCACGATCACGATCGCAGTCACGACCACGATCATAGCCACGGTGACGGCGACGGTCACGGGGGCGACGAGCGCGACACCGGGGCCGACGGCGGGTAGTCGTCCAGATCGTGTCGGCGGCGCCCCTATCCGGCCGAATCAGGAACGGAGCGAGAGCAACACGAGCACCATGCCGCTCGAGACGATCGCCGCCTGAATGAGGCCGGCCGAGGCGAGCGAGGTGTCGAACGCGAGGTGGATGAGTCCCTCGCAGATTGCACCCGCACCGATGAAGACGAAGCCGGCGGCGACGTACAGCATCGGTTGCTCCCCGCTTCGGCGGTAGCCGTGGTAAGCCAGCGCGGCAACGACGAGGCTCAGGACGAAGGTGAGCGACTTCGCGACGAGGACGGGTGTTTCGATCATGAGCACTCCTTACGGCGTTTCGTCACGAAGGTCGGTCCAGAGGTCGGTGAACGAATCGGCGAGGTCGTCGGCCGTCTCCACGGTGACCTGGAACTCACCGTCGGCGAGATCGATGGCCAGTCCCTCCAGAGCGGTCTCGTACTCCCGTCGGTGCGCACCGTCCGGCCCGATGGTCGTTCGCTCGTCGATCAGATCGTGTTCGTCGAGCATCGAGAGCCGCCGGTAGATCGTCGACAGTGAGGCGTCGCAGGCGTCGCTGAGTGCCTTCGCCGTCTTCGGCGACCCGTCCGCGGCGGCGAGCATCCGGCGGGCGTAGTCGTCCGCGAGGACGTCGAAGAGCGCCGCCGGATCGGGCTCTCTGGCCATAGTCACTTCGTGGATCTCCGGCCAAAAGTACCCGCCGATCTCCCCTCTAGCGCACTCGCGTTTTCCTGATGCGGACGGAGCAGCCCTGCGTTCTCCGGATGCGGACTGTCCACAATACCTATGGGATTCGCTCGCCTGATCCGAGATATGGACGACGAGTCCGCGTCGCGACGATCGATCGTCGGCCTCGGCGCCCTGGCGAGTTTTTGCTGTCTCGGGCCCGGTGGGGCTGCGATCGCCGGTGGCACGGCCGCGACGTCGGGCGGTGCGGCCGTCGGTATGGGTGCCGGCATCGTCGAGGCACTCTTCGTCGGACTCGCAATCTTGGTCGTCGGCGCCATCGTGCGCTGGCGCACCGGCTGTGCGTCTTGCGAGTCCCGAAACGCGTGAGCGGGACTGGTCGCGGACCGCTCACTCGATCGAGCAGGCGAGACACGATCGGCGGTTCCGGACGTAGATCAACCCGCCCAGCATCGCCACCGAGACGAGCCCGAGAATGGGCCGTAGCGGGTCGAAGTAGGTCATCAGCGCCGAGGAACTGAACAGCGCGAGCAGGAAGACGTTACAGATCGGGCAGCCGACGGCGAGGAACCCGCCGACGAGGCCGCCGATCGCCCACCGGTCCTCGCCGGCAGCGTCGGCGGACCCGGGGATCGCGGTCGCCAGCCGCTGGGCGACGTAGACGCCCGCGAGGATCGCCGTCACGGTGAGGAGCAGGTAGTCGACCGGCGTTCGCGGGACCATCCGGACGTACAGCGGGTTCTCGATCAGCCCCGTTACGACACCGAACAGTGCGAAGACCCCGACGGCGGCGAGGGCACCCCAGCCGATCGCTCGTCGGTTCGTTCGAGCGAGGCGGACGCTCCAGCGCAGCCGGGAGCCGATGCCACTCATCCGTCGGTCACCCCCGGCGAGACGACACAGCGTTCCGGGTGCCCGGCTCGTCCGAGGAAGAAGAGGAGGAGTGCGAGCCCACCGATCCGCACGAGTGCGCCGTCGTAGGGAAGCACGGCGAGGCCGCCGGCGAATCCCAGAAAGCCGAGCAGTCCCGCCCCGCAACTCGCACAGCCGGAGGCGAGCAGCCCGGGGAGGACGCCGGTGAGATCCGTCAGGCCGCCGAGACCCACGAGCCGAAGCTGGGCGACGGCGTTGACGACGGCGACGCCGGTGAGCAGCGCGTAGGAGACGACGATCCCGAGCCCGACGGCACCGTCGGTTCGATAGATCGTGTCCGTCAGGTCGACGATGACGGTGTCGAACCAGTGGATCCCGTCGCCGAGCATCTGCAGGGTGTACTCGGGCATCGACGCCAGCACGAGGAGCACGTACGTCGCACCCGTCACGCCGACGAGCCCGATCGTGCCGGGCCACGACTCGAAGGGGTAGGTGACGGCTTCGACCAGATTTCGCGCGGCTGTCGACGCCCACCGACGCGTGCGACCGATACGGTCCATCGTCCGACAGTGAGGGCTGGCGGGGACAAAACTGCCTGCCTCGATTTGCCGAGTCAGCGAAACGCCCCACTCGTTTACCGTCCCTGTTTCGAAGGTTGCAGCTAGCTAGATGGCGCTCGATTCGAAATCCAGGCGCGCGGTCGTGGCCGGTGGTGTGCTCGCCCTCGGCGGGAGCGGTCTCTTTCTCGCGAGTTCCGGCGAGGAGGACGCCGCTTCCGACCCGATCTCACCGACGATGCACGGGAGCGAGGAAACCACGCCGGTCGGTGTCGATCTGACGGGCAAGCCGATCCTCGGCCAGCCGGACGCGTCGCTCGAACTGTACTACTGGACCGACTTCCAGTGTCCGTTCTGTGAGACGTTCGAACGGGAGACGCTTCCCGACCTGGTCAGGTCCCACGTCGAGTCAGGGCAGGTTCGCATCGTGTTCGTCCCGATCGCGGTCTTCGGCGAGGACTCGTTGACGGCGGCGATCGCTGCACGCTGCGTCTGGGAACACGTGCGCGAAGACGACCCTGCCGCCTACTGGGACTGGCACGAGGCGATCTTCGCTCGACAGGACGGGAAGAACACCGGCTGGGCGGACGCCGGAAACCTCGTCTCGTACACACGCGAGGTCGACGGCGTCGACGCCGATCGACTGCAGACCTGCCTCGCCGACGACCGGGCCCGGTACCAGTCGATGGTCGAATCGGACGTCGAGTTCGCCGCGTCGTTCGGCGTGTCCGGGACCCCGTCGTTCCTGGTGTCGAACGCCGATACCCGTGAACAGAGTTTTCTCGTCGGTGCCCAACCCCTGGAGCGATTTACCGCGGCGATCGACGACGTCGAGTCGTGAGGCGGCGGGTGATAGCTTCGTGAAGTGGTGATGATGGCTGCGTGAAGTGGTGGTAATGGCTGCATGAGGTGGTGATGATGGCTTGCAGACCCACGTTCGGGGTTGATCCACGCTCGTGCTGTCCTCCAACCCGATGTCGACCGATCGATCCGAGGAAACGTGGCTGGGCGTTCGCGAGCGGGCGGCACCGTCGATCCGGGCAGGGATCGTCCTCGGCGTCGGTCTCGGCGGCTTCTTCGACGGGATCGTCCTCCATCAGGTGCTGCAGGTCCACCACATGGTGTCGTCACGCGTCGCCCCAACCGACGTGGCGGGGCTCGAAGTGAACGTCCTCGCCGATGGGCTTTTCCACGTCGGCACGTACCTGTTCACGATCGTCGGGGTCGTCCTGCTCTCTCGCGCCTGGCGGCACTCGGATGTCTCGGTGACCGGGCGAACACTCCTCGGCTCCGTGCTGATGGGCTTCGGCCTCTTCAACCTCGTCGAGGGGGTCGTCGACCACCACCTCCTCGTCCTGCACCGCGTCTGGCCGGCGGGGCCGGGTCCTCCCATTCTCTGGGACGCGCTCTTTGTGCTGTCCGGCGTGGCCTTGCTCGTCGGCGGTTACGCGATCGTCCGCTCGGACTCGGCCGTCGTCTCCGGGCGGTAACTGGACGCGACAACGTTACTGAAGACGGCGACGCTACTGGACGCGACGACGTTGCTGGAAGCGGCCACGCTCCTGGACGCGGCGATGTTACTGGAGGCGATGCCGATACTGGAAATGGCGACGCTCCCGCGGGACGTGTAGCGACGGACTGCCGTCTAGTTCGCCGCGCAGTTGTTCGGGCCGAGTTCGAGCGATTCGGCCTCTTCGGTCAGCGCTTCCTCGCCCCAGTTGATCGCCTTGATCCGGTTGTAGTTCGCGGGTTCGTCGGAGAGGCCGTCGACGATTGTCTGGATAAAGGCTTCCTGGTCGTCTTCGCCGAAGAGGTCGTTCTCGGCCTCGAGTTCGCCGAGCGTCGTCGCGAGCGGGCGGATTTCCTCGTCGCTCATGTGGCCCGGCAGGACGGCGGTGTCGTCGGGTAACGCGGCGAGGGTCTCGAGGCTCGAGAAGAGTTCGGTCGCGCCCTCGCGGACGTCGGCCTCCGTGTTGCCTTCGAGGTCGGGCCGGCCGACGCTGCGGATGAACAGCGTGTCACCCGAGAGGAGGCCGTCTTCCCAGCGTAGCGAGATGCTGCCGGGCGTGTGACCGGGTGTGTGGAGTACGTCGAGCGTGCGGTCGCCGACGGGGATCGAGTCGCCGTCTGCGACCGACTCGAAGTCCTCGAGCTCGCCGCCGTCTCCCTCGTGGAGGTAGTACGGGATTCCCCACTCCTGGGCCATGACGCGCCCGCCGCTGACGTGGTCGGCGTGGGCGTGCGTGTCGACTGCGGCGACGATTTCGACGTCTCGCTCGTCGGCGAGGGCGCGGTACTCGTCGACGTAGAGGCTCGGGTCGACGACGACGGCCTCGTCACCGGCTTCGACGAGGTAGGAGACACACCCCGTTCCGGGTCGGACGACCTGCGTGACGCCGTCGACCGACGGCGCGTCGGTCGTGGTCGGCTCGCTGACGCGTGTCCCGTCACCGTCGACTGGGTAGGCTACGTGGACCTGGCCCCAGCCGGTCATTCCGTCGGCCATCGAGCGGGCGTCGAAGCCGTGCTCGCGGAGGTGTGCGGCCGCGGTGGCCGAGGTGACGCCTGCGGCACAGACGACGGTGACCTCGTCGTCCTGCGGGATGTCGTCGATGGCGGCCTCGAGTCCCGAGAGGTCGTTCTCCAGGAGATCGTCGTAGATCGGGAGGTTCGTGCTCCCCTCGACGTGCCACTCGTCGAAGTCCTCCTCACGTCGGACGTCGAGGACGTAGAAATCGTCGTCGTCGCGGCGAGCGGCCACTTCGTCGGGGTCGATCGTCGGATCGGATTCGATTGTCTTGCTCATACAGTACAATAGTGCTGGCTCACACCTTTAACTCTGCTGGTGGGCGTCTCCCGGGGAGGTCTTCACCGTTCCGGGGTCTGGAACACGGATTCCTTCGTTGAACAACCGAAGCGTTCGGTCCGTGTTCGTCGATCACCCATCTCGGCATTGGATGCGAAATACAATTCGCCGTTCACAAGCCCGCCGGGACGCTGCCCGCCGGCCGATCCAGCATGCGCCGGCCGCTGATCCCCTCGGTGGAACTGCTCGACGATTGGATCGGCGGGCCTTCGAGGCCGTCTCTCTCTCCTCGATGGGCCGTTCCATCCGCCGCCTTCCCTAGTGTACTGCCCGCTCGGTGGGGTTCTAAGCCTCGGTGCGTTGACCATCTCCGCATGTCACTGCTTCGCGACCGAGTCGGCCGACATCCGGTCGCGGCCTTCTTCGCGCTGGCCTACGCCATCTCCTGGCTCGGATTCCTTCCGTCGGCCCTCGGCGTCGACGAGGTATTCGGGGGGCTGAACCTGCTCGTCGCCCAGTTCGGGCCGGCGATCGCCGGTGGCGTCGTCCTCGGGTACACGGGCGGCTCCGTCCGGGCCTGGATCGGCCGTATCGGCCGCTGGCGCGTGCCCGTCCGGTGGTGGATCGCAACGCTCGCGACCCCGGTGGTGCTCTTCGGGCTGACGGACGTCGGCTTCGCGCTCCTGGGGTACGATCCCGTGCTGGCGCGGCTGCCCGACCCGTTGACGACGTACCTGCCGACCCTCGTCGGCCTCTCGTTACTGGCCGGACTCGGCGAGGAACCTGGGTGGCGCGGGTTCGCGCTGCCGCGACTGCAGTCACGGTACGGGCCCATCGGCGCGACGCTGCTGCTGGGGGTCGTCTGGGCGGTCTGGCACCTGCCGGTGTTCTTCGTCGATCCGCGATCGAGTCACGGCATCACCGATCCGGTCGTCCTCGGCGGGCTGGTCCTGCTCACGGCGGTCGGGATCGTCGGCTACGCGTTCTTCTACACCTGGATCTACAACCATACGGGGAGCGTCCTCCTGATGATGGTGCTACACGGCGGCTTCAACACGGCCACGGTCCACCTCGTCCCGTTCTCCGACGAGCTCGTCTTCGGACCCACGTACACGACCCTGCTTTCTGTTCAGGTGGGCGTCCTCCTCGCTGGAGTCGTCGCCATCGTCGCGCTGACCGGCGGTCGACTGGGCTACGCCCCCGACGCGGAGGGCGCGGATGCGTAGACTCATCGTCGGTGTCTTCCTGGTCCCCCACGGACTGGTCCACCTGTGGTACGTCGTGCTGAGCCAGGGCTGGATCGAGGTGGAAGACGAGATGGGCTGGAACGGCCAGTCGTGGCTCCTTTCGCCGGTGTTTTCGGAAGGAACGATACTGGCGGCGGCCAGCGTTCTGTACGTCGGCGTGACGGTGGGGTTCGTCCTCGGTGGCGTCGGGGTCGCGCTCGGCACGGACTGGTGGCCGCCGGTCGTCGTCGGGGCTGCTGTCCTCTCGACGGCTGTCCTCGTCGCGATGTGGGACGGTCGGCTCGAACTGCTCGTCGAGAAGGGCGTAGCCGGCGTAGCCATCAACCTGCTCCTCGTCGCGGCCGTGGTCCTGCTCGAGTGACCGATCGCCCCGCCGAGCGGGTCATCAGTATTTGGGTGCTGGTGCACATCTGACAACCGCTTTGCCCACCAGATTTCGGCCGATTCTGTGCTGAGTGCGGCGGCGGTGGTGCTCAGCTGGCCGGTTGCATTTGGCTGTATTGTGCACAACACACAAAACCTTTAAACACGCTCGGCCCCAACGGGTGAGTGATGACAACCGAGACGACCGCAACCAACGAGACAGGCACCGACGAACCCGTCTATATCGACGACCAGGAGCATCTGGATAGCGTCGTCGCCGAGAACGACGTGGTCCTCACGGACTTCTACGCGGACTGGTGTGGGCCCTGCAAGATGATCGAACCGGCTCTCGAGAAACTCGCCGCCGAGACCGACGCCGTAATCGCGAAGGTCGACGTCGACGCCCACCAGCCACTGGCTGCCGAGTACGGCGTCCGTGGCGTTCCGACGCTCGTACTCTTCGCCGACGGCGAGCAGGCTGAGCAGGTGACCGGCGCGCTGCCGGAGGACCGGCTCCGCGACCTGATCGAGGGTTACACCGCGGCATGAACGGTGAGACGATGAGCGAACCGTCAGCCGAGACTGACGAGTCCGTCCGCGACGTCGTCATCGTCGGCTCCGGCGTCGCCGGCCTCTCGGCCGCGGTCTACGCCGCCCGCGCCGACCTCGAGCCGCTGGTCCTCGAAGGGCCGGAGCCGGGCGGGCAGCTCACGCTGACGACCGACGTCGAGAACTATCTCGGCTTCCCCGAGGGCGTCGGCGGCATGGAGCTGATTCAACGGGGCAAAGAGCAGGCACAGGCATTCGGCGCCGAGTTCGCCCACGAGACCGTCGAGGACGCGACGCTCGACGATCGGCCGTTCACGCTCGAACTGGCCTCCGGCGAGCACCTCCGGACCCGCGCGCTGATCGTCGCCACTGGTGCGAGTGCCCGCTGGGTCGGCGCCGACGGCGAGGACGAGCTGATGGGCTACGGCCTCTCGACGTGTGCGACCTGTGACGGCGCGTTCCACCGCGGCGACGACGTCCTCGTGATCGGCGGGGGCGACTCGGCGATGGAGGAGGCGCTCTTCCTCACGAAGTTCGCCGAGAGCGTGACGGTCGTCCACCGTCGCGAGGAACTGCGCGCCTCCGACATCATGGCCGATCGCGCCCGCGAGCACGACGACATTTCGTTCCGCTGGAACACGGAACTCCTCGAGATCTGTGGCTCCCAGGAAGACGGTGTCACCGGCGCGACGCTGGTCTCTCACCCCGAGGGCTACCCGAAGGAACGCTACGAGGACGGCGAGGACGTCACGAAAGAGACCGTCGACGTCGGCGGCATCTTCTACGGCGTCGGCCACGTCCCGAACACGGACTTCCTCACGGAGACGCCCGTGCCGCTCACGGAGTCCGGACACCTCGACACGCTCACGGGCATGACGACCGAGACGGCCGTCGAGGGCGTTTTCGGCGCCGGCGACGTGATGGACCCCGACTACCGGCAGGCGATCACCTCCGCCGGGACCGGCAGCATGGCCGCACTCGACGCCGAGGAGTGGCTCGACACGGTCGACGCCGTGACCGAGCTGACCGAGGCCCCGATCTCGGCCGACTGAGGGGGATCGGGCCCGGTCGGGAGCGAACCGCGCGTTTTACGGACACTCCGACGAACCGTTCAGTATGGCGACCGATCGTCCGGATACGGTTCTTTGGCTACTGCTCGGTATCGGCGTCGTCGGGACGCTCTTTACCCACGTTCGGTACCTCCCGCGGTACGGATTCGACGTCACACTCGAAGGTGCGCCGATCGTCGTCAGTGGCTGGCTTTCCTTTACACTCCTCTTCTACGCACTCGGGCGCGTCCTCTCGGACCCGCCGGAACTCCCGAGCATGCGCGGCGGCGACATCGGTGTCGCGCTCGTCGTCCTCTCGCTGCTCCTGGCCGGAGCGCTGAGCAACTACGGCTTCGTCCCCCGAGCGGTTCCCTGGCTCTACGTCGGCCTCGCGATCGCGTTGTACGTCGGCCTCGCGCTCGTGGGCTGGTCGTTCGGCCAGCGAACCCGCGCGGTCAACCGACTCGTCGAAGAACTGTAAGCAAAACCAGTTGCCGGGCGATCGGATACGTCCGATCGGTACCCACCGCGCGCTTCGACCGGTAGCGAGTGAGTTCGATTCGACCGAAAGCGATAGCACTCGCTCCGATTCACATCCTCCACGTGCGTCAGCGACCGTTCACGTGTCGGTGGCGTCCTCGCCGGCGTCGACGACGAGAACGCGGAACTCGCCGAACCGGATGACGTGATCGGCGACGCTCCCGACGGCCATGCGGTGGAGGCCGCCGCGACCGCGGCTCCCCATGACGATGACGTCCGCGTCGATCTCGCGGGCGTAGTCGAGGATCTCCGACGACGGCGGGCCGTTCCGGATCGTTCCGGTGGCCTCGACGCCTGCCGCTTCGGCCCGTTCGACGGCGTCGTCGACGAAGCCCTGCGCCCGTTCGGCCAGTGCCTCGCTCGGATTCGCCGCCTCGCCGGGCAGGCGCACGTCGCCGAGCGGGCCGCTGTCGGCGACGGAGAGTGCGTGCAGGGTGGCGTCCTGATCGGCCGCGAGTTCGATGGCGTCCTCGATAGCGGTCGTCGCGTGGGGGCTGCCGTCGGTCGGCACCAGAATCCGTTCGAACATAGTGATACTTCGCAGGCCCGTCACGTCAACGTTCGGCTTCGTCGTCGCCCGAACGGTCCGCGGATTCGTCACACGTCCCGCCGTCGGAACCACAGCTGCGAGACGACGACGAGGACGAGCGTTCCGGCGACGAGGATCCCCGCGCCGACGAGGTCGTACTCGGCGTCCAGGAGGATCGCGTTCGGGTCGAAGTACCGCGTCGGCGAGATGGCGCCGACGGCCTCGTAGTCGGTCCCTTCCAGGAGCGATTCGAGCATGTAGAGCCCGAAGATGGCGCCCAGGGCGACCCGCTGGGCGATGGCGGCCCGATCGGCGACGACGGAGGCGAGCAGGCCGATCGCCGCGCAGGCGAAGAGGTACGGGATCGAGAGGGCGTGCACTGCGGCGAGGTCCGCAGCGCCGATCGGATGGTCGACCAGCCGGGTACTGACGTAGACGACGATCGGCGTGATCACGTTGACGGCGACGATCGGGACGGCCAGCGCGGCGAACGTCTGGGCGACGACGCTGGCTCGCGAAATCGGCAGCGTGAGCAGGATGTCGGTCCGCTCGCGGTCGATGTCGTCGGCGATCGTCCCGGCGGCCAGATACGCGAGGTACAGCCCGAGGAGGATCACCCAGCCGAACGTGTACAGTTCGAACGAGAGGAACCCCTCGATCGATCCCATCGTCTCGATGTCGAACACCTGGAGGACCTGCGGGGGATAGGCCTCTAGCAACTCGTCCTCGCCGAAGGCGTCGGCGAACGAGGGGTAGACCCAGATCACCATCGCCGCGAGCAGCGACATGGCGAGGGCGAGGTAGACACTCCCGCGAACTCGATTCCGTCCGTAATAGGTAGCGAGCTCCATCAGTGCGACGCACCTCCGGTGGCGTCGGAAGCGGGCGGCGACGCACGTGACCCGGTCTCACTGGATTCGTCGCCGTAGAATCTGAGGAAGACGTCCTCGAGCGGCGCCTCCTCGATCGTGCAGTCGTGCAGCGAGTACTCACCGAGGCGCGCGAGCAGCGCGTCCATCTCGCCCGTGTACGTGAAGGTATACTCGTGGAAGTGCTCGTCCGCGTCGGCTTCGGCGGCGATCCCCTCACCACCAGCACCCGCGCTGTCCGTCCAGGCCGTCCCGCCCGTCTCGTCGCCTGTGGCGGGTCCGACCGCCGCCCCGGCGACGCCAGCCGCCAGCTCGTGGACGCCGTCTACGCCCGCGAGCGCCGACTGTGGAATCGCGTCTGCGGCGACCAGCCGGACGACCTTGCCGCTGCGTTCGAGCAGCGATTCGACCGGCTCGACGGTAACCAGCCGGCCCTGCCGGATGATGGCGACGCGGTCGCAGAGGCGCCTGACCTCGCCGAGGATGTGCGAGGAGAACAACACGGTGAGGCCGTTCTCGCTCTCCCGGCGGAGGAACTCGCCGAAGCGCTGTTTCATGAGTGGGTCGAGTCCGCCCGTCGGCTCGTCCAGGATAACCAGCTCGGGATCGTGCATGAACGTGAGTACGAGCCCCAGCTTGCGGACGTTGCCGTGGGAGTACTCACGGATGGCGCGATCGAGCGGCGGCTCGAACAGTTCGACCAGTTCGTCGCTCCGCTGATCACCCTTGATGCTGGCGTGGAGGTCGATAATCTCCTGGCCGGTCGCCGTCTCGTCGAACTGCGGGTCGTCGGGCAGGTAGCCGATCCGGCGGCGGGCCTCGATGAGCGCCGATTCGTCGCGTACGTCGGCGCCGAGCACCGTCGCCGAGCCGTCCGTCGGCGAGATGAGACCGAGGAGCATCCGGATAGTCGTCGTCTTGCCGGCCCCGTTCGGCCCCAGATAGCCGAAGATCTCGCCGGTCTCGACGGCGAACGAGACGTCGTCGTTCGCGAGCACCTCGCCGTAATCCTTCGTCAGTCCGTCCAGCGTGACCGCGTCCATACGCCCAGTTCGGGCCGACGGGTCGTAACTGTCGGGGGCCGTTCCCGGCCGACCTGCCGGGTGACCCCATCGAGGCGGCCGGAATCGGCGCCTGGTTTTATATCGGCCCGCTCGAATCAGTGGGTATGTATCGCGTCCTGTTACCACTCGACGAAGACGAAGACCGTGCGCTCGCCCAGGCACAGTACGTCGCCGACCTCCCGAACGCGAGTGAGTCGGTCGAAGCGATCGCGCTCTTCGTCTTCCACGGCGAGGGCGAAGACCTCCCCGACGAACTGAAGCAGTTCAACTCGGCGACGCGCGTCGGGTCGGTGCGGGAGGCGACCGAGCATCTGGACGAACGGGGTATCGAGACGACGGTCGTCGAGGATAGCGGGGACACGGTCGCGGACATCCTCGGCGTCGCCGACGAGTACGACGTCGACTCGATCGTCCTCGGCGGTCGCAAACGCTCCCCCGTCGGGAAGGCACTCTTCGGGAGCGTCGCCCAGTCGGTCATCCTGGAGACGGATCGGCCGGTCGTCGTCACCGGCGGGAACCACGACTGAGCTGTCGGCCGCTGCGTTGTCGGATCGCGTCGCGGCAGTTCCTGATCGTTGCCCCTAGCCGAGAGCGACGATGATCGCCCAGACGACCACCGCCTGCCAGACGATAGCCGCGGTGACCCGTGGGGCCGGCTCCGTCGGTCGGGGCGGATTTCGAAAGAGTGCGTCGTAGACGAACGGTGTCGCGGCGAGGACGCTCACGACTCGGGCGAGTTGCATCGGCACCGCGGTGAGTGCCCCGACGAGTACCCCCGACGCGAGGAGGAGTGCGATCGCGAGGAGGACGCGGTCGTAGTGTTCGGCCATCGTTTTCACCGTCAGAGACGATCCGCTCGGGTGTGAAACCAGTGCTTGCCTTGGGTGCCAGACCAGTTCCTGCTACCTGATCGGGACGAATGAATCGGGCCAGCCGGAACGACGTGGGACGGAAAATGAATGGACCGGAACGAATCGATCGAGACGTAATCGAGTGCTAGATTGCGCCGACGCCGTCGACGGATTCTCCCTCGGCGATGCGCAATTGAACGCCGTCTTCGGGGGAGACCGAGAGGACGAACTCGTCGAGACACGCGGTGTACTCGGCCGTGTGGTTGCCGGAGCGTCGGAGGCGCAGTCCGTCTTCGAGGAGGCCCGTCTCTTCGAGCTCGTCGAGTTTTCGGTAGGTCGTCGAGAGTGCCAGGTCGGTGGTCTCGGCGATCTCTTTCGCGGAACGGGCCTCGTCGCTGGTCGCTTCGAGGATCTGCCGGCAGGCCGGGTCGTCGAACGCACTGACGACGGCGGCGACGTCGTAGTCGGGAGTGGTCGTCGAGTAGGGCGTCTTCGGGGTCTGGGTCGGCGCCTGCATGGATTGGCTCATACTACACTGTCGGGACCGGAGGGGGACGAGTTGACACCACAGCTATTGGGGGTAGTTTATATACTCCGGTGTCACGGGACCGCTCAGGCGAACGCGTCGGGGGTGAGTGCGGTGCCACAGCGCACGCACCCGTGTTCGACGAGCGCCGCTCGCTTGTCGTCGTCCACGACGAACGACGACGCACACTCCGGACAGACGAACGTCGAGTGCTGGGGAGTTTCCATGGGTCTATTGCAACGTAGTCGACCCACAGATAAGGCCCTGGGGTGCGTTCTCGCGTGGCTGGAATCCACACGCGGGCACACCGGCGTTCGCCGTCTGCGAGGAGAGCGGTCACCCAGGGTGACCAGCGGCGTGGTGCCACCACTGGACTAAAGGGAGCGCGACCCCAACGCCGGACACGAATGGGCGAGGGAATACGTGCGACGGTCGCGATCACGGCGCCCGACGGCTGTCCGATCGCCCGGGAGTCGGCGCGGACGGGCTCGGTCATCGACCAGACGTCGACGAGCGTCTCACCGGCCGCCTCGAGTGGGAGCGTCACCGAATACCTCGCTGCGGCGGACGAACCTGCCGTCAACGCCGAGACAGAGGATGGTGGCCCCGACGCCGACACTGCGTCTGCGGACGCCGAATCCGCCACAGACGCGACGTCCACTGCGGACGAACCCACCGACGGTGCCGTATTCTCGTACGGATCGACCGCGATCTACCGCACGTCCCACGAGGAATCCGACGACTGTCCGTGCGCGTGTCTCGGGTCCCACGGCTGTCCCGTCCATCGATACGTCGCGGACGACGGGGAGTTGACGCTCGTCTTCCACGCCGAATCGTTCGACCAGTTGCAGGACGTGATGGGTGACCTCAGGGACCGATTCCCGTCGGTCGACGTCAGACGGCTGCTCCAGCCACCGCTCGAGGGGACGCCCGACGACGGCGTCTTCGTCAACCGGGGGAAACTCACCGACCGACAGCGGGAGGTGCTCGAAACCGCCTACGAGAACGGCTACTTCGAACGGCCCAGGGGAGCCAACGCGTCGGAACTCGCGGCCGAACTCGGTATCTCACAGTCGACGTTCACCGAACACCTCGTCACCGCCCAGCGCAAACTGCTCGACGACGTGCTCGATCCGAGTGCGTAAGCGATCCAGGGCGCGCTCGTTCGGGTTCGCCGATCGGACTGGCGGTTCGGGGGCAGACGGTGGGATTAAGACGGCCCGGGCGCACGGGCAACGTACGACGATGTCACTCGCACGGGAAACGGAAATGACGGCGGGCGAACTGGACGAGTTCCTCGGCGGGCAGGAGACCGGGGTCCTCTCGCTCGCTCGCGACGACGAACCCTACGCGATTCCGATCTCGTACGGCTACGATCCGGACGAGCGCGTGTTCTATCTGCGGCTGGTCTCGACGCCAGAGAGCGAGAAGCGTGAGTACCTCTCCTCGTCGCCGCGGGCCAGGCTGGTGGTCTACGACGAGACGGACGCCGAATCGAGTTACCGAAGCGTCGTCGCCGTCGGCTCGCTGACGGAAGTGCCGCCGGAGGAACTTACCGTCGACCGAATCGAGCAGTACGGCGAGGCGAAGCGACCGCTCTTCGAGATCTGGGCGAACTCGAAGCCGGATCTCGATATCCAGCTCTACACGCTCGAACCGGTGGATCTGAGTGGGCGACGAACCGAGATCGATCGGACGGAAAGCGAGTGAGGCGCCCGCCTGGCGGTCGATTTTCGACAAAGAATCGTTCCGTTCGACGACGTTCACTCCGGGAAACGTGAGTGTGGACGCAGCCACGGTACTTCGTAAAACGAACTGGTGAGTCGACGGTACTCACGCGGGGGCGAAACTGTCGTCACTGACGGATGTCGAACAGATGGGGCAGCCGTTCGACAGGATTGCCGTCCGCATCGGCCCGTTGATCTCGATCTGCTGGCCGCACGCCGGGCACGTGAACTCGTACTCCTTCATTGACTCGCTCTCCATGTCGGCTTCACTCTGGGTTCGTTCTCGGGTATCATATGGGTTCCCCCTCGATACGTGGGGCAGTTCACGTGCGCTCGTGGTCGGCCCCGCCCGTCGCGGTGGTGGGCGGGCATCACGCCCGGGCCTCCTCGAGCCGGGCGAGCAGGGTCGCGTGGTCGGCGTAGCCGCTGTGGCGCCAGTCGACCCTGTTCTCGGCGTCGAGAACGACCGTGTACGGGACGCTCACGGCGTTCAGCGCACTCGTGAGGTCGAGGTCTGCGTCGTGGGCGACGGGCCAGGTACCCTCGTGAGCGGTCCACCAGTCGGCGACGTCCGCCCGGGTGACCGTCCCGCCGAGGGGCTCGTTCGTCACCGAGACGACCTGGACGTCGTCGCCGACGCGCTCTGCGACGCGGCCGAGCGGCGCCATCTGGCGCGAACAGACGTCACACGAGGTCGCGAACAGCTCGACCAGACTCACTCGACCGCGCTCGGGGACGGTAACGGTGTCCCCCTCCTCGCCCTGCCCGGAGATCGCCGCGAGTTCGACCGGCTCGACTCCCCCGTCGTCAGACCCGGGTTGCCAGTCGGTGACGGCCAGCGCGCCTGCACCGCCAAGGGTGGCCAGTGCAGCGCCGCCTGCAATCAGCTCGCGTCGTCGCACGATCATCCCTCCTCGACGACCGTGCGGGCGTCGTCCAGCACGGTTCGCGGGGCTGGCGGCCCGCCAGCGTAGGCTCGCTCGACCAGCCCGTCTCTGTTCACCAGCAACACCAGCGAGGTGTGGACGAAGTGACGGTGGCTGCGTCCGTGTCCGTCGTGGGTCTCGTCGGTGTCACCGTCGCTCTCGTTCATCCCGTCGTGGTCGGTATCGCCCGTTTCGCCGTCACTCTCGGTGTGATCGTCATCGGTCGTCTCGTTCTCCGATTCGGTCGGGTCGCTCTCGTCCGCGCGCTCGAACGCGACGCCGAACGTGTCTTCGACGACCGACGTGGCACGCGCGGGCGTCTCTGGCCTGAGGAAGTACCAGTTCCCGACGTCGAAGTCGACGCCCTGTTTCTCCCCGTACTCCCTGAGGACGTCCGTGGTGTCGTACTCGGGATCGAACGTGACCGTCTGGAACGCGATCTCGTCGGCGTAGCCCCGCTCGATCGAATCGGCCTGGATCCGGCGGAGCGTCGAGGTGAGGCCTGGACAGACGGTCGTACAGCTCGTGAAGACGAACGTCAGCATCGTCGCCCGATCGCCGACGAACTCGGTGGTCGTCACCGAGCGGTCGTGTAGTGGGGCCTGGACGGTCGCTTCCGGGAGGTCGTCGCCGTAGATCGGGTGCGGGACGTCCGTTTCACGGGCGCGGTCGTGACTCGCTGGGGGTGCCAATACGAGGTCCTCACGAGTCGCTCCCGTCTCGTCACCGATTCGCTCGATGCAGCCCGCGAGCGGCAGGCCGATCGCAGTCGCTCCGGCCACCCGCAGCATCGTTCGTCTGTCGACGGTCGTTTCGTTCACGTTCATCGTCTTGCTTCGAGTCGGGGTGTTTCGGGTCGGTCTGGACTGCTTGGCCGATCGATCGTCACGGCCCGGCGTCCAGCACCGGACGGGTTCGTTCGTTGAACATACTGAGCGCGTTGATAGCCCGCTGGGGCATCTCCGCCGGCGGGTCGTCCATCGCCGGCTCGGCGTCGGGATCGGGCCAGCCGACGACGACGCGCCCGATGTTGCCCGCGACCTCGTGTGAGGTACAGACTTGCTGGGTGTCCACGTAGTCGTAGACCCCTTCACGCTCGAACGTGTGTTCGAACGTCTCACCGGGCTGGCTGAGCCGCGCGCTGCCCCAGGGTTCGATCCCGTCGGGCGTCCGGTGGGGTGGGTGGGTGTCGCGGTGGTAGGCCGCCACGTCGTGACGGCCCGTTTCGACGACCCACTCGACGGTGGCCCCCTCGCTCACGTGGACGATCTGGGGATCGAACTCGGGGAACGGTCGGGACGTCGTCGTGACGGTGATCCGGTCCGTCGGGGTACCGAGTTCGCCCGCGTTTTCCGGTTCGGCCGTCTCGTCGCCTCGGTCGAGACAACCGGCGAGAACGATACCGGCAAGGCCGACGCTAGTGCCGAGTGCGTCGCGTCGAGTGAGGCAGTGGGGTGTCATGGCGTGGTCGGACTGTCACGGCGAAATATCACGGTCTCCTGCAGGATAGCCCGATCGCGGGACGGTCGATCGGTCCGCAGTCGCCCCGGATCGGCGGGCTCGTCACCCGCTCAGGGCTCCGGGTTGAAGATCTCCGGTTCCGGCTCGCCCTCGACCTGGATCACGCCGAGCATGCCCTTGCGGACGACTCGACTGAGTGCGTGGTCGACGATCTTGATCGGGCCGGGAACCGGCGTGTCGATCTCCGCCGCACCGACCGAGCCGGGGACGACCGGGGTCGTCTCGACGTATCGGGCGGGGTCGGAGACCATGTCGCCGTCGCGGTAGAGCGTCTCCCAGACGTTGCCGATGGCGTGCCAGGAGCTGGTGAGGTTCGGCCCGCCGTTGGCGTGGAAGATGCGGACCCGCTCTCCCTTCTGGACCGTGACTGGCCCGTATCCATTCTCGGTGAAGGCGTACGCCTCGCCGTTCAGCGTGACGTAGGTGGGTTCTTCGCTTGCCATCCCGTCGTAATCGAACTCGTGGTGGCCATCCTCGCCAGCGGCACCGTTCGTGTAGATCTCGTTCTGCCCGAAGTACAGCTCGCGGTCGACCTCGGGGAGACCGTCCTCGGGCTCGACCAGGATCGCACCGAACATGCCCGCGCTGATGTGCATGTCCATGTCCGGGACCGCACAGTGGTAGACGTGGACGCCGGGGTACATCGCTTTGAACTCGATCGTCGCCGACTGGCCCGGGTCGACCATCGTGTCGTCCGCGCCGCCGCCAGGTCCGTAGACGGCGTGGAGGTCGATGTTGTGGACGACCGCCGACTCGGCGGCGTTCGTCAGGGTGAGCCGGACGGTGTCGCCGCGCCGTACCCGGATCATCGGCCCTGGAACCTGGTCGTCGAACGTCATGTATTTGAACGTGACGCCGGGTTCGATCTCGGCGATGCGTTCGGTCGTCGTCACTTCGATCTCGTGGGTCCGCGGGGACGACCAGTCGACCGGGTCGGGCAGGTCGGTCGGATCGGCCGCGATCCGGTCGACATCCGTCGGTTTCGCTGGATCGAGCCCCTCGTCGCTCGTCTTGGCAGTCGCATCGTTCGTCGGTTCCTGCTCGTTTCCACTGCTGCTGAGGCAGCCCGCTAACGCAACCGCACTGGTCGCACCCATCGCAGCCATGAGTCGTCGTCGATCGATTGAGAGGGAAGTCATTGGTACATGCGGTAGTAGGGGACTACATATGTTCAACCCTGAAGATGATTCCTTGACAACGAGAACGCTCTGGAGCTGTTCGGCTTGACCTCTTAAACCTATAAAAAGACACACAGTATAACCCGCCGAGGGCTCGGGTGTTCCGCCAGTGGGTCGTCACGGACTCGATCTCTGGCGTAGCGGGGTTTCGGGACAATTCGACCCAACGCTCACGCCGACTGGTCCGGTCGATTCCACACGCTCAGTCCGCCTGGGGCGCGACCGTTCTCGGCTGGCCGCGCTCTCGTTCTCGCCTGGTCGTTCTCTGGTAGGTCGCACGTGACACGCGGGAATCAACAAGAGCAATCAGCGACAGAGCAGTAGGGCAGCCAGCGACAGCGCAGTCACCGAGAATGCGACTGTTCGAGCAGCACAGGCACCGACAATGCGGGTGTTCGGGTGGCGTGACCGAACGGACCAGCTATCGTGGTCGGTCGAAGACGGTACCGATCGATCGGAACACGTTCGGGAGTAGTTCTGTGTCGGTCCCATCCCCTTCATCCGGACGACGGCCGGAGACTCCGTGCGACGGGGTCGGTCCGACCGGGGCCACTGGCCGACACTCCCTCGAACCACCTATGTCCGAGTCACACGCGCACGTTCGCCGGTTGGCACGTACCGTCCCACGCTCGCCCGTGTTGCCGGTCCTCGACCTGGTCGTCATCACGACGTTCATCGGGTACGGGCTCACCAGACACGGGCTGGATCCCTGGGCGTTTCCGACCTACACCGTCAAAGCGGTGACGCCGTTCGCGATCGGCTGGCTGCTCGTCGCGCCGCTTCTCGGCGCCTACAGCGAGCGCACGCTCGGTTCGTTCGCCTGGACGGCCGGCGTCGTCGCCGGCGCCTGGGTCGTCGCCTCGCTGCTCGGTGGGGCGATCCGAGCGACGTCGCTCTTTCCGGGCGGGGCAACGCCGATCTTCATGGTCGTCATCGTGGGATTCGGGCTGGCGTTCGTCCTGGCGTGGCGACTCGTAGTGACTGCCGTCCACCGGCGATGGCGAGGACAGCCTCGTTCTCCAGCTGGGCGCCGGGCTGACTAGCGTGGCGGTCAACCATGTTCGGGACCACGGCTACCCCTGGGTGGGCCGTATCGTCCGCCAATGAGCGACTGTTCGCTCTGTGAACTCCCGACGCCCGATCCTCCGGTGAGCGACCCGGACGTCGACGGGACCTTCTGCTGTCGCGGCTGTCTCGAGGTGAGTCGGACGCTGGTCGACACCGACGACCTCGATCGTGGCGACGTTCGTGTTCGCGTCGAGGCGGCCCGGGAGAATTCCGTCGGCGATACGGCTCGGGAGGATGCCGCCGACGAGACGGCCTCTCCGGCGGCTCGCACGGACGCCGTCCCGACCGGATTCGAAACGGCCTTCCTCGCCGTCGACGGGATGCACTGTGCGACCTGCGAGGGGTTCGTCTCGCTGCTAGGCGAGCGCGAACCGGCCGTCCACACCGTCGAGGCGAGCTACGCGACGGATACCGCGCGCGTGGTCTACGATCCTGATCGGCTCGATCACGACGAACTCCCGGCGGTCCTCTCGGGCTACGGCTACGAGACGCGACTGCGCGACGGGACGGCCCGCGACGCACGTGCCGACGAGGCGCTGGTCCAGCGATTGCTCGTCGGTGGCTTTCTCTCGATGCTCGTCATGCCCTGGTACGTCTTCTACCTCTACCCGAGTTACGTCGGGATCGAGACGGGTGTGCTCACGACTGGCGCTGGATCGGCCGCCGGGAGTTCCGTCCCGTTGGCGCTCCTCGGGGTGTTCTCCGGGGGCGTGCTGTGCTACACCGGCTATCCGGTGCTCAGGGGTGCCTACGTCAGCCTGCGGGTCGGCCGGCCGAACATGGACCTGCTGATCGCCATCGCTGCGGGGTCGGCCTACGTCTACAGCACGATCGCGCTCGTCTTCGGGCGGACGCACCTCTACTACGACGTGACCGTCGCCGTGATCATGGTCGTCTCGCTGGGGGGGTACTACGAGGGACGGATCAAGCGCCGGGCGACGGGGCTGCTCGCGGACGTGACGAGCGCCGGCGTGCGAGCGGCGACCCGGCGGACCGCCGACGGCGAGACCGAGACCGTCTCCGTCGATCGCCTCGAACCCGGTGAGGCGGTCGTCGTCCGCCCCGGCGAACGGGTGCCGGTCGACGGGACGGTTCGTGAGGGGACGGCCGCCGTCGACGAGTCGGTCGTGACCGGCGAATCGATGCCGACCACGAAACGACCAGGCGACGCGGTCGTCGGCGGGGCGATCGTGACCGACAGCGCGCTCGTCTGCGAGGTCGGATCCGACGCGGAGAGCACGCTCGATCGGATCGCCTCGCTCATGTGGGAGATTCAGAGCGAGACGCCCGGAATCCAGCGGTTCGCCGATCGCCTCGCCGCCGTCTTCGTCCCGCTCGTGCTGGCCACCGCCGTCGCCGTCACCGGCTGGCGGGTCGCGAGTGGCGTTTCGGCGGACACTGCCGTCCTGACCGGGTTGACGGTCCTCGTCGTCTCCTGTCCGTGCGCGATGGGGCTGGCGACGCCGCTGGCCGTCGCTTCCGGGCTGCGAGATGCCCTGGAACGGGGGATCGTCGTGGCGAACGCGACGCTGTTCGAATCGGCACCGGCCGTCGAGACGGTCGTCTTCGACAAGACCGGGACCGTGACGACGGGCGAGATGACCGTCCGTACGGTTGTCGGCGAGGAGGCGGCGATCGACCGCGCCGCGGCCGTCGAACGCTACTCGACCCACCCGGTCGCCGACGCGATCGTCGCTCGTGCGGCCGCGGGTGCAGACTTCGACGAGCCGGCGGGGTCCGCAAACGCCGTCGCGCCCGACGGCGGGACGGAGCGTGACGGCGAGGCCGTTTCGGACGGCGAGCCCGTTACGGCGGCTGGGTCGACAGTCCTGTCCGAAGAGAGCGGCCACGACGCCGAGAACGGCGGTCACGCCACGGAGACTACCGCGCTGGATGCCCGGGATTTCGAACGCCGTCCCGGTGAGGGCGTCAGCGCCGTCGTTCACGAACCAGCCGACGCCAACGAGACAGGGACCGACGGGGTCGACGAGCGCCCCACCGACGGGGACCGCGTCGTCGTCGGAACGCCGGAACTTATCGAGCGGCTGGTCGGCCCGATCCCGGCCGACCTCGGAGACGCGATCGAAGACGCCCGGGAACGCGGCCGACTGCCGGTGGTGATCGGCTACGCCGGTCGGGCACGAGCGGTGGCGGTCGTCGGCGATCGGCCCCGGCGCTCGTGGCGAGCCGTCCTCGAGTCCGTCGCCGACCGCGAGGTCGTCGTCCTCACGGGTGACGACGAGTCGGCGACGACTGAACTCCGCGAGCAGCAAGCGGTCGACCGCGTCTTCGCTGGCGTCCCGCCGGAGGGGAAGGTCGCGACGGTTCGCCGCCTCTCCGCGGAGGGTGTGACGGCGATGGTCGGCGACGGGACGAACGACGCCCCTGCGCTCGCAGCGGCGGACGTCGGCATCGCACTCGGCAGCGGGACCGCCCGTGCGACCGACGCCGCCGACGCGATCCTCGCCGACGGCGAACTCGCGACCGTCCCGGACGTCTTCGCGCTCGCCGAGGGAACCCGGCGGCGAATCCGGGAGAACGTTCGCTGGGCGCTGCTGTACAACGCCGTCGCGATCCCGCTCGCCGCTGCGGGTCTCATCAATCCGCTCTTCGCCGCGCTCGCGATGGCGGGGAGCAGTGCGATCGTCGTCTTGAACTCCTCGCGGCCAGTACTTGCGGACGGGTCGTAGACGGTAACGGTTCCTTCTGTTCGTCTGTCGAACCGGTGTGTCCGGTCGCGGATACGGCCGGGTCGCATGCATTGCATCGGGGTCGCACGCATCGTGTCGGAAGTCGTGCGACTCGAATCGGGTGCCGTCGGTACGTCGGGAGTCTCGCGTCGAATCGGGTGTCTGCGGTACGTCGGAAGTCACGATGGTCTTCGCGCGGTGCTCCCGGAGGAACCCATCCGCTGCGAGCGAGCCGGGTCAGGACGTCGGGATCGACGACGCGTACTTCCGATACCGCCGCAGCGTCTCCCCGTCTTCGTCCTGCAGCTCGACGACGAACTCCTTCTGGCCGACGACCTCCTCGAGTTCGTCCTCGCGGATCGTGAACTCGTAGGGCGGGTCCTCGACGCGCGCGAGCTCGGCGTCACCGCTGGTCACCACGACGCGCTCGATCCCCGTGGGATCGGAGAGTTCACAGCTGATCTCCTCGTCGACGCCCTCGCAGGTCAGGTCGGGATCGATGTCGGGGCCCGAGTCGGCCGACAGCGCGCTCTGGAAGTCGAGCACCATCGGCGAGATCGGTGCCGCCGTCAGGAGCAGGACGATCGTCAGGAAGATCGAGAGGTTGAGCTTCGAGCCGTGGCGCGCGATCACCCGGCGGACGCCGCCGTCGGCGGTTCGGCGCAGCCTGATCACCGACGGGACGATGACGGCGTGGGTCAGCGGCCCCCAGAGGATGAGGACGAACCCGTACGCCCGGACGACGTGGAGGACGCCCCAGTCGATGCCGTACGAGAGGACGAGGCTACTCGCCGACCAGCAGAAAAAGCCGAAGAAGAGCAGGCCGACGCTCTTTAAGAGGCGCCAGATCGGCGTGATCGCGTAGTAGATACTCAGCAGGTCCCGCCAGGCCCGACCGAGACTCCGCTTTACGGTCGTGACCGGCGATACAGTCGCGTCGGCGTCGGTGGCTGGAGTCATGTGGGGAACTCGATCGAAGTGGACGAGAGGCTGGTCAGGCGCCGATCGACCAGAGCTGGGTCAGCAGATACCAGTTTAGCAGGTACGTGATCACGAACGCGGCCAGGAAGACGAGACAGAGGACGAACGTCCCGCGCATCTCGTAGGCGTGGACGGGATCGTCGGGGTCTTCAGCCATCGCTAACCCACCATCAGCAACGAGGTCCGAGACGTTGGTCCCGTCGTCGATCCGCTTGCCGAACAGCAGCGAGCCGACGGCTAGCAGGATGAACAGGACCCCGGCGGCGATGGCGAGCAGCGCGAAGATCCCGAAGATGGCGAACAGCGGACTCGCCGCCGCGAGGTCGAACTCGGTGCCCTGGATGTTGCTCACGACTTCGACGGTCCGGCGCGGGACGCCGTAGAGGATGCCGACGTACATCATCATGAGGACGGCGACGCCCATCGCGCCCGCGTAGAGATACGGCTGGACCGCCGCGAGGCGGGTCGAGAGCCACTGGCGTCTGAACATCGTCCGGATCAGGAAGAAGAGCAGGCCCATGAACGCGACCGTTGTGCCGAGGACGACCGTCGCGTGGAAGTGCCCCACCGTCGCGAACGTGTTGTGCCAGGTCATGTTGAGCTGCAACTGCCCCATCATGACGCCGGTGATCCCGCCGAGGAAGCCGAAGAGGATGATCGAGAAGATCGTCGACGAGAAGACGGGGTTGCCCCAGGGAGCGGAGGTGAGCCAGCCGAAGAGGCCGCCGCCCTTGCCGCGCTTGCGGCGACCGGCCTCGATGCCCGCCGGAATGGCGAAGGCGTGGATCAGGCTGGCGAACGTCGCGCCGTAAAAGGCGTAGGAGGTGTTCCAGATGCGCCACCCGGTCGAGACTGCGGGGTCCGACAGCAGGTGGTGGGCCGCCCCGAGGTTGATGAAGAAGAGGTAGAGGATAAAGGCCGTCCGCGAGACCTTCTCGCTGACGACCTCCGCGCCGGCGACGACGTGGGTGAGGAAGTACCAGACCGTGATCATCGCCACGAGGTTGATCTGCTGGGTGCCGTGGCCGACGATCCAGTACATCTGCCGGTACCAGGCGGCGTCGACCCACTCGATGATCTCTAAGCGCCAGAGCATCGCCGGCGCGAACGCGACGAGTCCGCCGACGAGCGCCTCGACGGCGATGATCGAGGTGACGAACGCGGCGAACGCGACGAGCGGGAGCGTCTTTCCGGGATACTCGCGCTTCTCGCGCCACATCGCGACGAAGAACGGCAGTGCCGCGATCACGGTGCCAACGATGAAGAGACAGGCCGCGGCGTAGAACCACGGCGAGACCGGCATCGGGACGTACGCGGTCAGTAGCGGGGCCTCGTTGGGCGTCGACGTCGTCCAGATGGTGTAGTTGACGGCGACCGCACCGGCGACCATCGTGAGCCAGCCCGCCGTCGCCACCTTCGTCCACGGCAGTCTCCGACCCAGTACCATCGGCCCGCCGACGTAGAGGATCGCCACCTCCATGAACACCATCCAGAAGATGAGCAGGTTCCAGGCGTGCATACTCAGGTGCGTGTAGAAGGCGTCGGGCCCGAGGAGGCCGATCGCCTCCCACCGGGTCGTCGCGACGGTGAACGCGAAGATGCCGCCGACGAGCAGGGCGACGACCGCCGTCAGCCCGAACAGCTTCACGTGGTTCTCGACGGTGTGGTGGATCCGGAGCCCGGTCACCGAACACGTCCGGAAGCCCTCGTCGTCGTACTCGTTGTCGAACAGGCCGAGGACGTCGTATCTGTGTGCCATCTCAGCTCCCCTCCGTCACGACGATCGTCCCGTGCATCGTCCGGTGGCCCTCTCCGCAGAACTCGTTACAGATGATGTGGTAGGTGCCCGGCTCGTCGAAGGTCATCGGGACGACCCACTCGTAGCCCGGCAGCACCTGCAGGTTGATCTGCTTGCTGAGCGCGTCTTCCGGTCGCAACGAGAAGCCGTGCTGGACGTCCATCGAGTTCAGGTGAATGTCGTACTCGGTGCCGGCCTCGAGGACGACCGGCGCGCCGTCCCAGTAGAACCGCATCGCCTGGATGTAGACGTCCGTCCCTGGCGGGACGAGCCCCTCGTCGGTCTCCGTCGCCGCATCCTTGTAGGCCGACATCTTCTCGCGAAACGCCTCGGCCTCGATCCGATAGGTCTCGCCGATGGGGTTTTGCTCTCCGGCGGTGGTCCAGACGCTCATCCAGCCGAAGAGGATCACCGACCAGATGGCACCCAGCCCCAGCCAGATCGATTCGCGCCGGTTGACCGGCTGACTCCACCAGTCGCCTTCGGGTGGTTTGAGTGGTGACGTCATCGAATCACCCCGTGGGAATCGAGAAGACGTCTGCCCAGCCCCAGCCGACGTACGAGATCGCGAAGAACAGGAGTGCTGCGGCTGCGAGCAGCCAGATTCGGTCGTAGAGCCGTTGCATCACGGGGACGGTGTCGGTCGTGTCGTCGGGAGCCATAGTGCAATCGTCCGACGATCCTCACGGTATGTGCATAGCCCCTGTCCCGCACATATTCCGCCGTCGCGTCCCGTGGCCGCCAAATTGCGGGAGTTTATCCGGCACGATCGACGCGGGCCGTCGCTGGTGTCGATGTGCCACGATTCGGTGAACGGCGACTCGCTCGGTTGCGACGGAAAGTGGCCGTCGCCGGAACCGAGTTTAGGCGAACACGAGCGTCTCGACGACGATGGCGACGAGTATCGCGCCGAGGTAGTAGTTCGAGACGTAGAACGAGCGGAGCGTGCGCTCGTCGGTGGGGTGGCGGTACTGCCGGAGCACCGACCGGAGGAAGACCCCACCGAGTGCGATCGACGTCACCGTGTAGAGCCAGCCGAGCCCGGCCACCCAGCCGAGTGCGCTCGCCGCGAGCAGCGTCGCACCGAGGTAGAGTGTGAGCTGGCGTCGAGCGGCGGCGACCCCTTCCACGACGGGGTACATCGGGAAGCCTCCACGCGCGTAGTCGTCACGGAATGCGATCGCGAGGTTGTAGAAGTGCGCGGGCGTCCACAGGAAGATCACCGCGGCGAGGCCGATGGCCGGCCAGCCGACGTCGCCGGTGACGGCGGCCCACCCGATGACTGCCGGGAGCGCACCTGCGCCACCGCCGAGGACCGTGTTCCACGCCGTGTTCGGCTTCAGTACCACGGTGTAGAGCACGGCGTAGTAGCCGATTGCCGCGAGCGTCAGCGCCGCTGCGAGGACGTTCGTCCACGTCACGAGGACGGCCATCGAGGCGACGACGAGCGCAATGGCGAACGCCAGCGCGTTCCCGACCGGGACCAGCTCGTGGACCAGCGGCCGGTCGTTCGTCCGGTTCATCTTCCGATCGCGGTCGCGCTCGTAGACGTGGTTGAACGTCCCGCTCGCGCCGATAGCGAGGACGCCCCCCGCGAGCGTGGCGAGGACGGTCGTCGCCGAAAGCGTCGCGCCGGTCAGCGTGGCCAGTCCCATCCCGGCGACGGCGACGAGACAGAGCAGCCACATCAGCCGCGGCTTCGTCAGCGTCAGGTACGCACCCGCGAGGCGGCGCAGTCGGGAGCGCCCGTCGTTCGGTGTGTCGACCTCGGCGTCCGGATCGACGCTCGCATCGACCGACGGTTCCTCCACTGGCTGGTCGATGTCCGCATCGACTGCCGGCTCTAGCTCAACTGGGTCCACGCTGGACGCCCGATCCCGCCTCGCGTCCGCCGCCGCGTCGAGCGTCCAGACGAGCGCGACGAGGAGCGTCGCGAAGATGCCCATCGCGAGCACGAGGTGGACGTCGTTCGCCAGCGACGGTCCGCCGACGACGATGACGGCGCCGAGGCCCACTTGCACCGGAAATGCGACGACGGCCGCGTAGACGGCCACGCGGATACGCCGACCGAGCGTCGCCCGTCGAACTGCCAGCCCCGACGCAGCGACCAGCAGGCCGGTCACCAGCGCCGCCGCGCGGTGGGCCCAGAAGAGGAACTGTTCGCCGGAGAGCGGTCCGAGCGTCGGATCCGTTCCACAACTCGGCCAGGTCGAACACGTGGTCCCGCCGCCGGCGGAGACGGCCGTCCCGAGGGCGACGAGGGCGTACGCCGCGATCGTCGTGACCGCGAGCAGCGTGGCGACTCGAAAGCGCCCGTCGCCCTGGGGATCGCGGTCGGTGAGTGGGGCGCTACGCATCGCGCCAGATCAGCGTCACGACGTCGTCCTCGCGCTCGACCGACTCGTACGCGTAGCCGCGATCGTCGAGTTTCGGGAGAAGAAACTGCGGGACGCGGTCGTTTCGCTGGACGAGAACGACATCGTCGTCCAGCTCGGGAAGCCGTTCGAGCGTCTTCGCGAGCGGATTCGGCGGCCCCATCGACCGCACGTCCAGGTGGTCACGCGGCCGATCCGCCGGTGCGTCGGTCCGGTCGAACACGCCCTCGATCGAGTACATGCTCGTCCGTCGGGTCGCCAGCCGTGTGTGCATCCCCCCGAACGAGTTCGGGTGTGTGGTTGTTCGCACCCGTGTTACCCGCTCGAATCGCTGCTCACGGCTTCCTTCGGTCGCCGTTCGCCATCCGAGGCCTTCGCTCGCTGCGCCGGAACTGCTCCACGCCGCTCACGGCTCCCGTCGGTCGCCGTTCGCCATCCGAGACCTTCGCTCGCTGCGCTCGCTCAGGCCTCGCTCTTCGGAAACGTCGCTCGAAACTCCGCTTCACCCACCTGTTCGACCTCGTAGCCGTCGGCGTCGAACGTCTCGACCTCGGCCTGGAACTCGTAGAACAGCGGTTTGGGTTCGTGGTCGTTGACGATCGTGAGGCTCTCACCGGCGGCCAGTTCCTCGAACGCGTCGTGAATCTTCGGGTGGCGCTCCATCGGCGGCACGTCGCGGACGTCCAGTTCTGTCATGCGAGTCAGTCTCCGTCCTCGGTCCCTATCGGGGTTCGGCCGAACTGGTTCGGCACGTTGCCGACGCAAGCGACGCCGGCCACGGACCCCTGTACGAATATATTCGGGCCAACAGCTTTTGGCATCTCCTCCCGAACGTGTTCGTATGGCACATGCGACGCTTTCGGTGACGCTGCCCAGGCGTGTCTGGATCGCACAGATCTCTCGCGACCATCCGGAGGCGACGTTTCGCGTCCTCGCCGGGGTTCCCGGCCAGGATAACGGGTTCGCCCTGGTGAACATCACCGGCCCCGACGTCGAATCGGTGGCCGAGTCGATGGCGGCCCACGACCAGATCACGGAACTGACGCCCGCGCAGGTGAGCGAGGGCGAATTGACCGTCCACTTCGAGACGACCGCCCCGCTCCTGCTCTTCTCCTCGAAGGAGTCGGGGATGCCACTCGAACCACCGATCGTCATCCGCGACGGCGAGGCAGAGGTCGACGTGACGGGCTCGCGTGCTCGCCTCTCGGAGTTGGCCGATCAGCTCGAAGCGTTCGGCTTCACCTACCGCGTCGAGCACGTCCGCGAACGGCTGCACGACAGCCAGCTCCTCTCCGAGCGCCAGCGCGAGGTTCTCGTCGCCGCCGTCGAGGAGGGCTACTACGACACGCCCCGCTGTTGTACCCTCACGGAACTCGCGGAACGCCTCGACATCGCGAAATCGACCTGCAGCGAGACGCTCCACCGGGCCGAAGAGACGGTCATCAAGCGCTTCGTCGCCGACCTCCCGACGGAGGACGAAGACGGCGAACTGGCGGCTGCGCTCGCCGAATCGTAGCCGGGTATCGACGTGGGCGGCCCGCTCCGACTCGTCGAGAACGCCGAGACGACGCTCAGTTCGGATCGTTCTCCCGGAAACTGCCGGTCCGCTAGTCGGCGGCTCGTTCGGCCCTTCGGGAGCGGTCGACGCCCAGCGGGTTACCCGTCGACGTCGCCGTGACGAGGCGCAAGAACTGCCCCGCGTTCGTGAGCAGTTTGTTCTCGGCCTTTCGGAGGTGCTCTTCGTACGTCGAGCGGGCGACGGCCGTCCTGTCGGCGAGCTCTCGGAGGGAGGTCCCTCGCGGCTGTTCGTAGTAGCCGCTCTCCAGCGCGAACTGGAGCGCTGCGAGCTGGCGGTCCGTGAGGTCCTCGAACAGGTGACCCGCCGGGGCCAGCATGCTGTGGGGGATCTGTGTCTCCGAAATCGAGGTCTTCGAGAGGAGTTCGATCTCTCTGTCGCTACGCAAATCGCCAAGCAGCGCCCGAACGTCTTCGCTATCGAAGGCGACCAGCGTGTAGTGTTCCCAGCCCTGGCGGTAGATCGTCGGCGACTGGTACAGGCAGTTGTGCGCCTCGAACCGGTCGACGATGGACTCCTCTAGTGAACAGAGACACGACTGCGTGACGACGTGATAGCCGTCGTCGTCCGCGGATTCGTGCAGCACGGTTCCGAGCTGGTCGATCTCGTCGAGTAGCGCGTCGGTCGGCGTTCCCTCCGCGGTGAGTTCGAGCACCTGGCAGTCGGAAAGCGGCCACTCGCGAATCGTCAGGTCCGGATGCCGTTCGGAAATCGCCCGATACGGACACTCGTGTTTGACCCGGATCGAGGCTTCGTACAGGCTCATACGAACCACTTTGGACTGTACAGCCGTAACGGTGCCGGTCATGTCCGGCAGTGCCCATATGCGAATCTCCCTGTTATTTCTGGTATATCGATGCACGCGCTTTCGCCAGTCACACGTCGTAATCGCAATCGAACGCGATCGCAGCCGAACCGGAGCGGGGACAGACGGAACCGACGAACACCCTGGTTCGACTGTCACCCCGGAAGCGCCGTCGATGACCGCCACCGTCGAGGCTGCGGTACCGATCGATGAGTGACACAGCCGACCTCAGACAGGGAATCCGCGAGCACCTCGGACAGTTCTCGCTACACGTCCTGCTGGTGTTCGCGACCGGATTGACCATCGGGTCCGAACGAACCGTCGTCCCCGTTCTGGGAGAGGAGGTCCTCGGCGTCAAGTCGTTCCTCGTTATCGGTTCGTTCGTCGTCTCGTTCGGGATTGTGAAGTCGATCCTCAACCTCTACGCTGGCAAATGGGGTGAGGAGTACGGCCGCAAGCCAGTTCTCGTCGCCGGGTGGGCGACGGCGCTCCCGCTGCCGCTCATTCTCATCTTCGCTCCCAGCTGGGGCTGGATCACGGTCGGGAACATCCTGCTGGGTATCAACCAGGCGTTGACGTGGAGTATGGCGATCAACGCGAAGATCGATCTCGCAGGACCCGAGCAGCGTGGCCTTGCGGTGGGCATCGACGAGTCGTTCGGATACACTGGTGTCGCTGTCGGTGCGTGGCTCACTGGCGTCATCGCTGGGCAGTGGAGTCTCCGTCCCGAGCCGTTCTACTTCCTCGCCGTCGTCGTCGTGCTGGCATTCCTCATTTCGATCTTCCTGATCAAAGAGACCGTCCAGTACGCCCAGGCCGAAGGTGACGACGATCACCACGACGCGAACCTCCCGTTCAACGAGGTGGTGAAGCGAGCGACCTACGGTGACAGGACGCTGTTCGCTGCGGCTCAGGCTGGCCACATCGAGAACTTCGTGGACACGCTGTTCTGGATCGCCGTGCCGCTGTACCTGACGAGCGAGGGGCTCCCAATCGCCGCCGTCGGGGTCGTCGTCGGCGTCCACAGTGCGATGTACTTCTTCCAGATCGCGACCGGCGGACTCGCGGACCGCATCGGCCGGCGCCCGCCGGTCATCTGGGGCATGTTCCTCGCAGGCGGGGGCGTCCTCGGGATGGTGCTCGTCGAGGGCTACCTCCCGTGGGCCGTTCTGGCTGCCGCCTCCGGGCTGGGTATGGCGCTCCTGTATCCCAATCTGATGACTGTACCCAGCGACGCCGCTCACCCGACGTGGCGGTCCGCGGGTATGGGCGTCTACCGGATGTGGCGCGATTCCGGCTACGCCGTCGGCGCGATCCTGATCGGGCTCTCGATGGAGTTCGTGAACGCCGAAGCCGCGTTCTACATGACTGCGATTCTGATGTTCATCTCTGGAGCAGTCGTGTATATCTGGATGGAGGAGACTCACCCCGACTTCGGCACGCACGAGCCGCCGGCACCCGCGACCGATCAGGTGGCCGGATCGGTTTCGCAGGACTAAGGCGACGGATCGTTCGTCAACTTCGCCCCGATCGCCCAGCCCTGCCCGGATATCGGCAACACGCTGCTCGGACGGTGCACTCAAGAGACGACCGTCCGTAGCGAGCGACAGTGAGTCAGGACCTCGTCACCGTCCTGTTCGGCGATCCGTTCGCCGTCATGAACACGATCGGGCTGGTCGCGTTCGCCTTCGTCGGCGCGTCGAAGGCGATCCGTGCGGAGTTCGACCTGTTCGGCATCACCATCGTCGGGCTGACGATGGCGTTCGCCGGCGGTGCGACACGGGACCTCTTCGTGATGCGGGTACCCCTCGCGCTCCAGTCGCCAGTCGAGGTCGCCCTCGGCGTCCTGGGAGTCGGCCTGGCGATCGGCCTGAGTGTCGTCCTCGCCTCGCCGGAGACCCACCCGATCACGCTCGTCGCCGACGCGATCGGCCTCGCCGCCTTCGCGACCACCGGTGCGATCGTCGCGACCGGGGCGGGCGTCTCTGCGTTCGGCGTCGTCGCGATCGCGACGATCAACGCGGCCGGCGGTGGGGCCGCCGCAGATATCCTCCTCGATCGCGCGCCGTTCATCCTCTTCGAGGACTTCTACGCGAGCTGTGCGGTCCTCGGCGGGACGGCGTACCTGCTCGCCGGGGCCCTCGGGGTCGCCGACGGGACCGCCGCCGGGGCCTGTGCCGCCGTCACCGTCGGGACACGGCTCGTCGCCGTGACGTACGACTTGCACCTTCCGTCGATGCAGGAGCTGGGGCTGCTCGAGCGGTGAGTGGGTTCCCAATCTCCCCATGGCGATCGAAGCCGACACGGCCTCGATCACGATTCCGGCAACGGGCGTCGCGGGCGTGTGGTTTTTACCCGCCCTCTGGATACGCCGTGGTATATCATGGCAGAACGTGAAACGTGGGCCACCAGGCTGGGATTCATCCTGGCGGCCGTGGGAAGCGCAGTTGGACTGGGGAACCTCTGGCAGTTCCCGTTCAAGACCTCGGCGGAGGGCGGCGCGGCGTTCGTCTTCGTCTACCTCATCGCCGCGTTCCTCATCGGCCTCCCCGCCATTCTCGGTGAGTTCGTGATCGGCCGGCGGGCGAACATCAACGCCGTCGAGGCGTTCGACCGGCTGAAACACCCGGCATGGACCGTCGTCGGGGCGATCGGCCTCCTGACGGGGCTCTGGATCCTCTCGTACTACAGCGTCGTCGGCGGCTGGGTCATCCGTTTTATCGTCGACAGCGCGACGGGCGCCTACTTCACGGATCCCGGCGGCCACTTCGGCGACGTCTCGATGGGTTGGGCAGCCATCGGGCTTCACGGCCTCTTCATGGCGACGACCGCCGTCATCGTGGCGTTCGGCGTCGAGAAGGGTATCGAGAAGGCGACCAGACTGATGGTCCCCTCCATCCTCGTGATGCTCGTCGGGCTCGCCGTCTACGCGTTCACGCTCGACGGGTCCGGACCGGCGTACGGCTACTACCTCTCGCCGGACTTCGACTACCTGGCGAACAACTTCGGGAGCATCGTCCCGTTCGCCGTCAGTCAGGCCTTTTTCTCGCTGTCGCTGGGGATGGGGGCGATGATCACCTACGCCTCCTACCTCGGCGACGACGACAGCCTCCCGGCCGACGGGAGTCTCATCGTCGTGCTGAACACCGCGGTCGGCCTGCTCGCTGGCCTCGTCGTCATCCCGCTCCTGTTCGTGCAGTTCGGGAGCGTCCCCGACGTAGCTGCGGGCGGCGGACCGGACGCACTGTTCGTCGGCGTCTCGCAGGTGTTCGCGGATCTCGGCCTCGCCGGCCGGGTGTTCGGCGTCGCGTTCTTCGGCGTCGTGCTCATCGCCGCGCTCTCTTCGGCGATCAGTCTACTGGAGGTCGCTACCTCCTACGTCGTCGATAATTACGGCTATAACCGGCCGGTCACCGCGTTCGGCTTCGCCGGCGCCATCTTCGCATTGGGGACGCTGTCGGCGTGGAACATCGCCTGGCTCGGCTGGTTCGACTCGCTCGCCTACAGCGTCTTGCTCCCGGTTTCGGTCCTGCTGGTCGTCATCTTCGTCGGCTGGGTGTACGGCCCGGAGGCCGTCGACGAGATCAAGAAGGGTACCGACGGCGGGGGAACGTTCGCGACGGCCTGGCTGTGGTCCATCCGGACCTACGTGCTCGCCGGCGTGTTCGTCACGCTGTACCTCGGCGTCACCGACATCTACGCGGCGCCTCCGATTCCGTTCCTCTAGCCGTCGAAAACCGTTCTTCTGGGTGGTCCGGTCGGAGACGTCACACCGTCCGGAGGCCCAGACTGTACTCGAGCGCCCGGTCGACCGCACGACTCATCCTCTGGAACCGCCCGTGGTCCGGACAGCCGCAGCCGGTCACTCGCCCTCGCCGCGCGCCCGTTCGAACGTCGAGATCGCCTCCTCGCGTCGGCTGGCGTGGTCGACGATGGGTGCCGGGTAGTCAGGAGCGACCTCGGCCCGTTCGTCCGGATCGAGTTCGTGCCACGAGTGGATCGTCTCGGCGTCGACGCCCTCGAGTTCGGGCACGTATCGTCGAATGTACTCGGCGTCGGGATCGTGATCGCGCCCCTGTTTCATCGGGTTGAAGACGCGGAAGTACGGTTGCGCGTCGGTGCCGGTCGAGGCGACCCACTGCCAGTTGCCGTTGTTACTCGCCGTGTCGTGATCGACGAGCGTCGCCCGGAAGTGTTCGTACCCGCGTCGCCAGTCACACAGGAGGTCCTTCGTCAGGAAGGAGCCGACGATCAGTCGGGCGCGGTTGTGCACGTACGCCTCCTCGCGCAACTGCCGCATCCCGGCGTCCACGACCGGAAATCCCGTTCGTCCCTCGCGCCAGGCGTCGAACTCTGCCTCGTCGTTGCGCCAGTCGATGTCGTTCGGGAACTCCCGATGCGACCGCGTGACGTTCTCCGGATTCGCCCAGAGCACCTGCGTGTAGAACTCGCGCCAGGCGAGCTGTCGTCTGAACGCCTCGACCGATGCAGCCTGACCTTCGTCTGCACCGTCGAGCGTCGCCTCGACCCGCTCGTGAACCTCGCGAATCCCGATCGTGCCGAACGCGAGATCCTGCGAGATCCGGGCGGTCGCCTCGTCCGCGAGATCGTCGCGCTTCTCCGCGTATTCGTAGATATCCCCGGCACAGAACGTTTCGAGTCGGTCGCGCGCTGGCCCGGTTCCGGCTGGCGGGATCTCGGCGGCCGGTTCCGCGAACCCGAGATCCCGGAGGGACGGGAGCGCCTCGTCCGCAGGTTCGACGGTGGCGAGCGACCCCGCGTCAGGTTCCGGAACCGGTTCGTCTTTCTCTCGATCGAGCCACTTGGTTCCGTAATACGAGAACACCGCGTACGGCTTGCCGTCGCTCGTCGTGATTGCCCCTGGCTCGTGACAGACGGCGTCGTGGACGCGCTCGACGTCGCCACCGGCGTCGGTGATGGCCTCCTGGACGCGCTCGTCGCGAGCACGCGATAGCCCGGTGTAGTCTTCGTTCCAGACCACTCCGTCGGCACCGTACTCGGCGACGAGTTCCGGAATCGCTTCGGCGGGGTCTCCCCACGCCACGACGAGGTCGCTCTCCAGGTCCCGATAGCGTGCTCGCAACCGTGCGAGCGCGTCGAGCATGAAGGCGACCCGCGGCGGCGATCCGTCCTTCAGCACGTCGGGATCGAAGACGAATACCGGGAGGGCTTCGTCGGCGGCCGCGACCGAGAGCCCGCGGTTGTCCGCCGTTCGGAGATCTTGCCGGTGCCAGTGAACGCGCATACGGTGCGGACGACGGGCGACACCCTAAGCGTGGGGTCGGGAACGGCGTCTCATCCGCTACTATCGGACCGTGCGCCGGCTTCCCACTTCGGACCGCGCGCCGGCTTCCCGCTTCAGACCGCGTCGTCCCGCTTCGCCAGCACGAGTAGCGCGGTACTGTCCTCCAACGCCTCCGGCGAGACGTCCTGGTTGCCGTCGAAGCGGACGATGTCGCCGGCGCGAACCTCGTGTGCGTCCTCGCCAAGCGTCACCGAGAGCGCTCCCTCGACGAGGTGGAGGACGATCCGCCTGTCGGGATGCTGGTGGGCCGGGACCGAGTCGCCGGCATCGAGCGAGAGTCGTACCGTCATTGGCTCTGCCTCGAAGCAGTGGGCGTGGGGCTGTCCGTCGAGTTCGTCGAGCGTGACGCGTTCCGTCGGTGCGACCGGGCGACTGTCAGCGGAGCCGTCTTGCGCTGTCATGGTCGTAATTTGGTGGCGATCGGTATATGTGGTGGGCCGACTCTGTTCGGTTCTGTCTCGCCGTTCGCCCAGTTGCCGCCCTCACCGCCGCTGTTCGAAGATCGATAGGACGACCCACGCGTAGCCGAGCGACCCGGTGACGGCGAGTCCGGCGCCCACGGTCCGGACGAGCGCGGGATCGAGAACGACCGCCGCGGACGACGGATCGACCGTGCCCAGCCCGACGCCGATCGCCTCGATGGCGAACCCGGCCGCGAGGACCGCGATGACGACCGTCGCGCCGCGGTCCCCGACGCCGGGTGCCTCGCCGATCGCGGGCGGGTAGAACTGGAAGCTAACCCCGACGATCGTGAGGCCCAGGAATCCGCCGAGGGCGAGTCGGTAGTGGGCGGCCGCGAGCGTCGGGTCGAGGCCGTGGACGCCCATCCCCCAGCCCAGCGCGACGACGGCGAGCCCGAAGATGGCACCCGCCGCGATTGCGGGAAAGCCCACGCGCCGGCGATCGCTGGTGACCACGAGTTCGAGGACGACGACGGCGTAAGCGCCAATCGCGACGGCGAGCAGCGTCGCGCCGACGGTGAAGAGGGCGCCGCCGTAGAAGTCGATGGTGAGAAAGAGCGGTGCGAGGGCACCCGTCGCCAGTGCCACGACGACCGGCGCCGTGCGCGGCGTGCCGACGAGAAATCGCGGGAGGAGCCGGAAGCCGATCCCGAAGAGCAACAGCGTGGCCGCCCCGGCCGCGAGGACGTGTGAAGCTGCCGAACCGATCGGTACGAGGGTCACCGTGACGGGATCCGACGAGAGCGGGCCGAGGTCGAGCACGAACGGATCGGGACGAACGTCGAACGCATCGAGAACGGGGAGGAGGCTGCCCCAGACGAGGTAGAGAGCGACGAGCGGGACGACGGCGTTTGCCGCGCGGTCAACCCGCCGTCGGTGCTGGTTCGCCCCCGCCGTCCCCGTCTCCGCGCCGGTGAGATTGTCTCGAAGGCTCCAGCCGAGGGTGCCGACGAAGATGCCGACGCCGGCGAGCCAGGCGAGGGCGCCGACCGCGAACAACTGGGCCGTCGCGATGTCGAGTCGCGAGAGCAGGTCGAACAGCGGATCGCCGGGTGCCAGCCGCCCGGCGAAGAGTCCCACGACGCCGACCACGGCGAGCGGAAGGTGGATCAGCGGCGCCCGCGGGAAGTGCAACTGCCGGTCGAAGTACGAGGGAACGAGCGCGTAGGCCTTCCCGAAGATCACGGCGAAGACGAAGCCGTAGAGCCCGAGGACGGTCGCGGCCGAGCGGCTGGTGCCGGCCAGGACGGCTGCGTTGAACGCGACGAACCAGCAGACACCGACGGCGACGAAGGCTCGTGAGCCGCGGGTCGTGGAACCGGCATTCACGGCCGCTCACCACCACTTCTGTGAGCCGTCGCCGGGCAAACTCGCCATCGAGGCGCCGAAGTCCCCGTCATCTCCGTATCCGTTCGAAGCCCGCCCCGTTTAATCTACTCCCGAAATCGGTCGGTTCGACTCGGTGCGACGGCGAGGACCACCGATATGAAGGTCGCGACGTCGACGGTCGTCGACCCGAACCATCACGGCGACAACCCATCCGTTCGGGCTCGTGCCGGGCCAGCCCTGCCAGTTGTGGCAGGCCCCACGCGGTCGGCGGTGTCGAGTCGCCCGCGCGAGAACGCAGGGCTTTTTATGTGGACCCTCCGTATCCCGACGCATATGTTCAAGGCCATCGTGAGTGCGGAAACGCTCTCGAGCGCGCTGGATTCGGTGAGCGTGCTGGTCGAGGAGTGCAAGATCCACCTGGAGGAAGACGGCCTCCGGATCCGGGCGGTCGACCCCGCAAACGTCGGGATGGTCGATCTCTCGCTCGACGCCGACGCGTTCGAGTCCTACGAGGCCGATGGCGGCCTCATCGGCGTCGACCTCTCTCGTCTCGAAGACATCGCCGGCATGGCCGAATCCGGCCAGCTCGTCCAGCTCGAACTCGACGAGGAGACCCGCAAGCTCCACGCCCAGATCGAGGGGCTCGAGTACACCCTCGCGCTGATCGACCCCGACTCCATCCGCCAGGAGCCGGACATTCCGGACCTCGACCTGCCCGCCCGCGTCGTCCTCGAGGGCAAAGACGTCAACCGCGCGGTCACCGCCGCCGACATGGTCTCCGACCACATCGCACTCGGCGTGGACGAGGCCGAAGAGTACTTCTACGTCGACGCGGAGGGCGACACCGACGACGTCCACCTGGAACTCACCGCCGACGACCTCATCGACCTCGAAGTCGGGTCCGCACACTCCCTGTTCAGCCTCGACTACCTGAAGGACATGAACAAGGCCATTCCCGCGGACGCGGAGGTCGCCGCCGACCTCGGCGAGGAGTTCCCCATCAAGATGTACTTCGGCTTCGCCGAGGGCCAGGGCCAGGTCACGTACATGCTCGCACCGCGCATCCAGAGCGACTGACCGCTCCGCTTCTTCGTCTACCGGGTATTCCTGTTTTCTCTCATCCCGACGAGTTCGACAGCGTCCGTCACCGCCGGTTCCGTCTCGAGCCGTCGACAGTCGACACACTTATATTCGAACTCAGGATCTATTAGTACAATTATGGCGGAACGACGGATTCCCCATCCGCCCGGACGAGCCTCTCGGCAGTCTTCAGGCTCAGTCCCCGGTCGACTCACCAGTGCCGGCCGAGCCGAGCTGCCAGCGTCGAGACGGCCTCTGCGTGGATTCAGTGGGCCAACGTGCCTCGGTCCCGGAGGCCGGTCCGCGTGACCGGACCGTCCGACCGGATGGCTGCCCTCGACCTCGACGCAGTTCCCTGGTCGCAGGTACTCCTCGCCGCACTGTTGGGGGCGACGGTGCTGACGATCGTCATCGCTGGTGCGACCTCCGCGTCGGCGTTCGGCCTCTTCAACCCGACCTGGGACGGGTCGAGCGAGTTCCGCGGCGCGATCGAGGCCGACGCCGACACGGAACTCGTCGTCGCTCGAGAGACGGCCGTTTACGAGTCCGGCGATCCGACCCAGTCGGTCGCGTTCGTCACGGCGCCAGCAGACGCCTACGATTCGACGGACGCCTCACGAGTGCGCCAGTTCGTCAGGAACGGCGGGACTCTCGTCGTCCTCGAGAACTTCGGCTCGGCGGGGAACGATCTGCTCGCGTCCGTCGGCGCCGAGGCGCGCGTCGACGGGCGTCTCCTGCGTGACGAACACCAGTACGATCGCGGCCCGGCGATGCCGATCGCGACCGACGTCAACACGTCGACGCTCGACCGCCCCGTCGATCGGCTGGTGTTCAACCACGCGACCGCGGTCAACGCGAGCGACGACGCGACGATCCTCGGTCGGACGAGTCCGTACGCGACGCTCGGGCCCGCGGACACGAACCGTTCGGCGGCCGATTTCGGGCGGTATCCCGTCGCCGTCTCCGAACCGGTCGGCAACGGCACCGTCGTGACGATCGGCGATCCGAGCCTGACGATCAACGCCATGTTCGATCGGGCCAACAACGAGGCGTTTCTCGCCGCGCTGTCCGAATCGGCCGATCGCGTGATCGTCGACGTCTCTCACAGCGAGGAGCTGCCACCGGCCCACGTGGCACTCCTGGCCGTCCGCAACTCGTCGCCCCTCGCGGCAGCCATCGGCGGTGTCGGGATCGCCGTGATCGGGTTGGTGGCAGGCCGGTGGCCCCACCGCCTCGTCGCTCGCTTTCGCGGACGACCGGGCCGATCCGCCGGCGACCCGACGGCCCGCAGTCAGGCCGACGTCGATGCCCTCCGTTCCCACCTCCGTGAACGCCATCCGGAGTGGGATAGTGAACGAATACAGCGAATAATAACAGCGCTTAACACTGGCCAAACCGAAGGGCGGTCGAATGAGTGACGCTTCGAACGTCCCCGCCGGAGCCGATCCGTCGACGATTTTCGAGGCGATTCGCACCGAGACGAGCCAGGTACTCGTCGGCGCGGATCGCCAGATCGAACACCTGACGATCGCCCTCCTGACGCGCGGCCACGTCCTCCTCGAGGGGGTCCCCGGTGTTGCCAAGACGACGATGGCGACCCTCTTCGCCCGCGTGACGGGGCTCGAATCCCGGCGCATCCAGCTCACGCCGGACATCTTGCCAGCCGATATCACGGGCACGCACGTGTATCGGGAATCGACCGGCGAGTTCGAACTGCAGCGCGGGCCCGTGTTTACGAACGTCGTCATCGCCGACGAGATCAACCGGGCGACGCCGAAGGCGCAGTCGGCGCTACTCGAAGCGATGCAGGAGCGTCAGGTCTCGCTCGAGGGGGACACGCTCGCGCTGCCGACCCCCTTCATGGTGGTCGCGACGCAGAACCCAATCGAGATGGAGGGCGTCTTCGAGCTCCCGGAGGCCCAGCGCGACCGCTTTTCCTTCAAACTGACCGTCGACCTCCCGGATCGGAGCGACGAACGGGCGATCGTGGACCGGTTCGCAGCAGACCCGACGCTTGGCCCGGCTGCGGTCGAACCAGTCGTTTCACCCGTGGCGATCGAATCCGCTCGCGAGGCCGTCGAGTCGGTGCACGTCGCCGAGCCGATCACGGAGTACATTCTGGACCTCGTCGCCGCGAGCCGCGAGCACCCGGACGTCGCCCACGGTGCGTCTCCACGGGCGACGCTCGCGTTCGTCGACGGCGCCAAGGCCAGGGCGGCCATCTACGACCGGTCGTACGTCATTCCCGACGACGTGAAATCGATCGCCGAGCCGACGCTCGTCCACCGACTCGTTCTCGAAACTGATGCCACGCTCTCCTCGACGACTGGGGCCACTATCGTCGACGAGATCCTGGCAGATGTCTCGCCGCCGGGGGCCACGCCGGAAACGTTGACCGGCCCCGATCGGACGTGACGCCCGCCTTTGCGTGACAGCATTCTCCACGCTGGGGCGGTGAGGACGTTGGTTCGCATTGCTACGACCCCGCCGATGCCGGCTCCTGTGCCGTCGAATCGCCGTCCGTCCCGTCGGACGAGTCGGCCCACCAGCAGGTGACCAGCCAGTCCGCCCGATCGTCGCCGGGGTAGACGGTGAGCCGGACTGGCCGGCCGCGGCTCGCAGCGAGGCTGACCGCGAAGAACGACGGAATCGGGTGATCGAACCGGTCGAGCGGGCCGAACGCGCCGTCGGTGACGGCGAAGGTTACGCGATCGCCGACGACGTCGGGGTCGACCGCCCGGGCGAGTTCGAACTGGTCGACGACCGCGTCGGCCAACTGGCCGGCCAGTACGGCAGGTGCCGTTGGGGGATTGTCGGGAGTCGCCTGGACGAACGCCGTGTAGAGTCCGGCTCCGGTCGGCTCGAAGAGCAGTCCACGGCGGTCCTCGTCGGTGACGATGGGGCCGGTCTCGCCGGTTGGTGACGAGGTATCCGCCCGCTGCGGGACGAACACCTTCGGCGCGACGCTCGACGTTCCCGGGAGGTAGCGAGGTTCCGAACGCAGGCCGAGCTCGTCGACGAGTGCAGCGTGATTGGCCGCGAGCGCTTCGTAGATGCGCTCACCAACCGACGCTGCAACGAAGCGTTCCGGTGTGAGGACGGCGGTGAGGAGGGCACCGAAGAGACCCGTGGCGCCGAGCACGAAGAGCACGTCCTGACCGGTCGGGACGGCGAGGGCGCCGACGATGGCGAGGAGGCCGACACCGGCCAGGCCGAGGGCTGTCCGGCGGTACCGGACCCGTTTCGCGCTCGCGTACTTCGTCCGCAGGCGAGCGTTTTCGTCGGCGAGCAGTTCCACCTGCGCGGCGAGTTCGCCGGAACTGGGTGTGGTACTGGCCTCCGTGTTCCTCTCGGCTGGGGCGTCGTTCGCCGGCCGTTCATCAGTCGCCGACTGGGTTCCGCGGTGCTCGGCTCGCTCGAATGGTGTGTGGTTCGTCGCCGAATCGTCTCGGTCGGTGTCGTGCTGATTCATGTCGTGGGGTCTTCGGGCGCGTCGGTCGGGGTCGGTGCGTCGGGTCGTCGCTCGGTGCGGTACCGGACGAGGTGATACCGGTAGATTCCGTAGCTGATGGGGGCAACCGTGAGCGCAGCCACGGTCATCGTGGCCCACGCCGCGAGGTGGTCCTGTGTGAGCCACGCGACGCCGCCGGCTGCGACCAGCACGGCTCCCGCGGCCGCGATCGACCGGCCGGTCGCTGGCCCGCGCACGAGGGACGCGACGAGGACCGCGAGGAAGCAGCCTTCGACGGCTGCGAGCGAGCCGAGCGCGAGTGTGGAAGGTTCGAGGCCGACGAGGGCGACGTGGCCTGCCGCGAGGCCGTACGGCGTCCCGGCGAGGGCCCATCCGGCGGCCGTCACTGCGGCGAGGACGATACCAGCCGGGCCCAGGACGGCGACGGCCACTACAGCCTGAATGCCGACAGCCGCGGCGACTGGCACTCCGTGTCGGACTCGCTCGAACAGGTCGTCAGAACGTCGTCGAGCGGTCAGTGCCGACGGACGACTCACGTTCGACCACCCGCTTCGAGCACGGCGTCGAGCCGATCGGCCGGGCCGACTTCGAGCGCCGTGACGCCGGCCTGTCGTCCGAGCTGCCGTCTGAACCCTTCGAATTCGACGTACCGGTCGTACGCCTGATCCAGCTCGCTCAGGCCGGCGCGCTCGTACAACACCGTCGGTGCGATCACGACGAGCGCCCCGTCGCCACGCGCCCGGGCGTTCGAAACCGTTTCGGCCACCTCGGCGCGAGCGGTGTCGTCCGTGAGGATGACCGGCCAGATCCGGCCCGACTCGCGTCCGAGCTCCTCGTCGACGGCGGTGAACAGTGGTGCGTCGGCGATGCGTTCGACGTAGGCCGTGCGATCGGCGTAGAAGGGTCGGAGACGCCGATCGAACGCGCTCGTCCCGTCGAGTGTCACCTGGGCCGACTGCGCGTCTGCCGACGTCGTGATCGGCGGGTGTGTGCCGTCGTGTCCGGACCCCGTCTGCTGGTGTGTGTGGCCGCCGCGCGTTGGTGTCGCGGTGGCCGCCAGCCCGTCGGGACCGCGCCCGGAGCGATCGGAGGTCGGTTCGAGATCGAAGAGTGCGTTCCGGATCCGTCCGCGGACGTCGGCGCTCCTGCTCGTCGGGATTCGCGTTTTGATACCGTCTTCGCCGACGACGACGAGCCCGAGCGGCTCTCCGTGCTGGTGTGCGTCGTCGGCGAGCGAGAGGGCGACTGACCTGAGGTGGTCGAGCGGGGAAGCCCCGGGTCGGTCGGCAACCGGTGATCGTCTGGCGTCGACGACGAGCACCGTTCGCCGGTCCGTCTCGGCCTCGTATTCGCGAACGTACGGCGTCGAGAGTCGGGCGGTGGCCTTCCAGTCGATCCTGGACGCACTGTCGCCGGCCGTGTACTTTCGCAACGCGGCCGGTTCGAGTCCCTGTCCCCGCCGTCCGTCTTTGCGCGTGCCGACGCCGACGGCGATTCGTTCGCCACCCGCGCCCACGTGAAGTGAACTGGCCTGTCGTGCTTCGACGACAACTGTGGGCTGGTCTCCCATCGAGAACGTATCCGTGAACAGCTTGCTGCGGACGTGGACCGTCGCCGGCTCGAACTCGTGGCGCCCCGCGACGGGCCACTCGACGGCGCTTTCCGCCGTGGCTTCCGACATGGCGGCGTGGAGCCGGACCGCCAGTGGTCGCTCGACGATGGCGGCCGTCGGGACGCCGGCCGTCACGGCGACGTCGACGGCGAGCGCACGATCGCCGTCATTGTCCGGGGCCATCCCGACCTCGCCGTCCTGTGATTCGTCGCTGTCGTCGGCAGCTGCCGATCGCTCGCCCATCGTGGCGACGAGGGTGAGCTGGTCACGCTCCCCGGCGCTGGCCCGCGTTCGGGCAGGTCGCTGTGAGACGGTGAGATCGGTCCTGATCCGCTCGAACGCTTCGACGAACGCGACCTGCCGGCCGACGAACCACGCACCCACGAGAAGCGCACCGACGGCGGGGACCGGACTGCCGACGACGGCACCGTAGCCGACCAGGAAGACGGTCAGGGCGGCGACCGCCCACGATCGGCGCGTAGCCTGCATAGCCGTTCGGTCGACGACGATGGTGTTGAAACTACTGGTATTTTTGTAGAATCTATGCTGTATTATACTGTACTATCTACCTGCCTGTGGATACATTTATCCCTGTTCGTGAGTACGATATTTTGTGCCCTCCCTCCCCGCCATCGGGCGGTTATCGATCCCCCTCCGGTTCTGGGCGACGGTTGCCGTCGTCGTGGTCGTTGTTGGGACCGCGCTCGTGCCGGCTGCGGTCGCTGGCGACGGCGCAGTGCCCGACGCCCGGAGTGATCCGGGAGTCGCCGCGACCGCCGATCAGGAAGCCGTCCCGAACGCGGATCAGAAAGCCGCCCCAAGCGTCGACCCGGGCGACGTCGCAGGAGTCGACCCCGATGTCTCCCCGGCCGTCGATTCGACGAATCGAACCGACCGCCACCGAAACCCGGATTCGTACGATGCCGAGGGTGATACGGCTGGACTCGCGGACATGTTCGAAGCCGATCTCGCGGCCCGCCTCGAGACGGGTGCGAACTGGTTGCGCGAGGGAGAGTACGACCTCGCGAACGAGTCGATTGGCGAGGACTTTCTCACCCAGTACGCTGCCTACGTCGACGTCGCCGACGAACTCGACCGGAATGGGACTGCCGAGCTATTCGAACAGACGCGAACCGAACAGGCTGCGCTCACGTCGCTCCTCGAAGACTACGAGGAGACGAAGGCCGCCTACGACGAGGCGATGGCCGACGGAGCAACCGACCTGGCCCGTGAACGAGCCCGCGAACTCGAGGCAATCGCGACGGAGATCAACGCGTCGAGGGAGACGCTCTCGACCCAGTACGACGATCTCGAAGCGGCCGGTGCCGGGAACTTCTCGGAGACCACAGAGGCGGTCGAATCGACCGCCGAGGAGATCCGCTCGACACACACCGAGATCACGCGTGAGGCGTTCGAGGCGACCGCACTGTCCGTCAGAGCCCGAAACTCGGACATCTCGTTCACCGAGCCGCTTCGGGCGGGCGGACGACTCGTGAGCGAGACCGGTTCGCCCGTCGCCGACGAGGCGATCGGCCTCGAGGTCGGCAATCGATCGCTGCGCACGACGACCGATTCGCGCGGTCGCTTCTCGTTTTCGTATCGGCCAGTCTCGATCCCCGCGTCGGCCGAGAACGTGACGATCACGTACGTACCCGACCCCTCCTCGCGCTATCTCGGCTCGCGGACCACGGTCCCCGTCTCGGTCACACAGGAGTCGGCGACGATCGATGGGCTGACGAGTAACGTCTCGTCGATCGCGTTTGCCGACCCGACCTCCGTCTCGGCCGACGTCTCCGTCGACGGCGACCCGGTCGACGGCCTCCCCCTCAACGTGACGCTCGGGGGCACTGATGTGGGGGCTGGCGAGACGGAGAACGGCTCTCTCGATACGCCCGTCTCCGTCCCGGCGGCGATCCCACCGGGGGAACACGCCCTCGGTGTGACTGTGCCCACGGACGACCCGGCGGTGACAGCGACGGCATCTACGAACGTCACTGTCGAATCGACCGCCCCGTCGCTCTCGATCGAGACCGAGCGCCGTGCGGACGACCTCGAGATCAACGGATCGCTCGCCGTCGACACGGTCGGTGTCGCCGGCCAGGAGGTGACGGTGGCCGTGGACGGTGAGCGGGTCACGACGGCGACGACGGCAGCGGACGGCTCGTTTGGGACGACGGTCGCAGCGCCGTCGACGGTCGGTGAGCACCAGGTCACGGTGTCGATGGACGGGGCTGGGACGAACCTCGAATCCGTCGAAGCGACCCGTACGGTAGAGATCCCGGCCGAACAGGCGTCACAGGGCTCCTCGGGCGTCGGTATCGTCGCAATCGGGGGTGCGATCGTCCTCCTCGTCCTGGCTGGGGCGAGCTGGTGGCGCTGGCGCCGGTCCCGGGGCGACTCGGCGTCCCGTCACCGTGAGTCGACCTCCGATCCGTCGATCACCGCTCGTGCTGTTTCCGGCCAGCTTCTCTCGCAGGCTGTCGACGCGCTCGAAGCGCGCCGCCCCGACGACGCCGTCCGGACGGCCTACGTTGCCGTTCGTAGCCAGCTCGACGCAGGTCTCGAGACACCCACCGGACTCACGCACTGGGAGTTTTTCCGCGCGTACGAGACCCCCGACGAGACGGAGACGGATCGGCTAGCATCGCTGACGGCGGCCTACGAGCGAGCGACGTTCGATCCGTCGTCGGTCGAACCAGCGGTCGCCCGAGAGTCGCTCGCACATGCGGACGAGCTCTGTGATGGCGACGCTACCGGTGTGGCAGATGGCGACGCTGCAGGAGTGTCAGCGGCGCCAACGGACGCATCGGCTGGGAGCGGTAGTGACGAACGAATCGACGACGAGTGAGTCGTCGATTGCCTCCACCCCGAACACCGATCGTCGACTTCGGACTCTCGGCGTCGAGTGGGTGTCTGGTACTCCCTGCTGGTATTTTTTCACTTCAAGATGAATTATGTTACTCTATCACTAGATATCTCATTGATCGCGCATAAGCAAAAGATATACCACCCCCTTGGCGGATATTTCCATCTGATGAGCCCTCCATCCGCGGTGGTTCTCGCCGCCGGCGAAGGTACCCGCCTCAGACCCCTGACGACGCATCGACCCAAACCGATGCTCCCCGGTGCGACCAAACCCATCCTCGAGCACGTCCTCGACGCGCTCGTCGACGGCGGACTCACGGATATCACGCTGGTCGTCGGCTACGGCCGAAACCGCGTCCAGGCACACTTCGGCCCTCGGTATCGAGACGTGCCGCTCAGATACGTCACGCAGGAGACCCAGCTCGGGACGGGTCACGCCCTCGTGCAAGCGCAGTCGGCTGTCGACGGGCCGTGCCTGGTCGTGTACGGCGATCAGCTCGTGAATGCGGAGAGTGTCGACGCCGTCGTGACGGCCCACAGCGAGTCGTCCGAGTCACCGGCGGCGACGCTCGCGGCGCTCGATCGGGAAAACGTCGCCGAGTACGGTGGGTTGATCGTCGAAGACGGTCGCGTCCGCGAAATCGTCGAACGGCCCCGTGACGACCGTCACTACCTGTTGAACGCTGGCATATACCTGCTCGAACCCAGAGTGTTCGACGCGGTCCGCGCCGTCGACTCCGGTCACGGCGAGCAGTCGCTCGTCGACGCGATCGATCGACTCATCGACGAGGATTCGGTGCGTGCCGTCCGAACCGACGGGCTCTGGGCGGACGCGACCTATCCGTGGGATCTCCTGGCTATCACGACCGCGTTGCTGGACGACGGCGCAGCCGGCCATGGCGTCGTCCCGTCCGAGAACGGTGGCGTCGAAGCGACCGACGGCCCGGGGTCGCCGACGATACACGAGACCGCGGTGCTCCGTCAGCCGGTCGCCGTCGACCCCGACTGCGAGATCGGGCCCGGTGCGGTGGTCGGTCCGTTCGTCGCACTCGGCGCAAACGTCACGGTGGCGGCAAACGCCGTCGTGGAGCGGTGCGTCCTCGATCGCGATACCCGCATCGGTGCGAACGCGGTCGTCCGCGACACCGTCACCGGTGTCGGCGTGGAACTCGGGTCCGGCTCGACGATTCCGGGCGGCCCAGGTGACGTTCGCGTCGGTGAGCAGGTCCACACTGATGCACCGCTGGGTGCGTTGCTCGCCGATCGCGTCACGGACGGTGGCGGCGTGACGTACGCCCCCGGGACGGTCGTCGGCGCGGGCGCACACCTCGCGACCGGGGCGACGGTCGACGGGACGATCGAGGCGGCGACGGAGGTGCGATCCTGATGTGTGGCATCATCGGCTACACCGGTGCTGACGACGGTGAACAGGTCTGTGACGTCCTTCTTTCAGGCCTCTCCGGACTCGAGTACCGGGGGTACGACTCGGCGGGACTGGCCGTCGCCGATCGATCGATCGCGATCCACAAGTGCGAGGGGGAGGTCACCGCGCTGGAAGCTGCGCTGCCGGACGGTAGCGTCGACGGCGCCGCCGGGATCGGTCACACGCGCTGGAGTACGCACGGGCCGCCGTCGGACGTCAACGCCCACCCGCACACCGACTGTACCGGTCGAATCGCCGTGGTCCACAACGGGATCATCGAGAACTATCGCGACCTCCGCGAAGCCCTCTCGGCGGCCGGGCACTCGTTCGAGAGCGAGACCGACACCGAGGTCGTCCCGCACCTCCTCGAAGCGGCCCTCGATGGCGATCTCGACGACGTCGTTCGACGCACGACGACGGTATCCAGCGACGACCTGGCGACGGCCGACGCAGACGTGGCTGGATCGACTGCCGTCGCTGATGGAGAGGCTGCCGAAGCCGATGGAGATTCCGTTGACGCAACGACAGTCCGTGAGGCCGCGTTCCGGCGGACAGTCGCCTGTCTCGAGGGGAGTTACGCCGTGGCGGCCGTGTTCGCGGGCGACGAGACGGTCTACGCTGCGCGACACGAGTCGCCGCTCGTGCTCGGTATCGGTGAAGCCGGTCACTATCTGGCGAGCGACGTCCCCGCTTTCATCGAGTACACTGACCGGGTGATCTACCTCGACGACGGCGAGTACGCCCGCGTCACGCCCGATCGGGTGGTCGTGACGGACGAACGGGGCCGGGTCGTCGACGCGGATATCGAGACGATCGAGTGGGACGCCGAGGACGCCGGCAAGAGCGGCTACGATCATTACATGCTAAAGGAGATCCACGAACAACCGGCCGCGATACGCGGCTGCCTCCGCGAGCGCGTCGAGGAGTTGACGGGCTCGATCGAATTGCCGGAACTCACCGCCCTCGCCCGGCCGGCACGCGTCCAGTTCGTCGCCTGCGGTACGTCGTACCACGCGGCGCTGTATGGAGCACAGTTGCTTCGCGACCACGGCATCGCCGCCCAGGCGTTTCTGGCGAGCGAATACGGGGCCGACCGCGTTCCGGTTCCGGCGGGGACCCTCGTCGTGGGGGTCACTCAGAGCGGTGAAACGGCAGACACCATGCGTGCACTCAGGGAGGCGGCGGCCACGGGGGCGACGACACTCGCCGTGACGAACGTCGTCGGGAGTTCGGCCGCGCGTGAAGCCGATCACGTGGTCTACATTCGCGCAGGCCCGGAGATCGGCGTGGCTGCGACGAAGACGTTCGCGAGTCAGCAGGTCGCCCTCGCGATGGTGGCTCGTGTCCTCGCCGGCAGCGAGACGCAGTCGGCAGTCGAGTCGTTGCGGGCGATCCCGGACGGCATCCAGCAGGTGCTCGACGAGTCGCTGGCTCGCGAGGTGGCCGAGACCTACCTGGGTGCGGAGGCGTACTTCTTCATCGGTCGCGGACTCGACGCGCCCGTCGCGCGCGAGGGGGCCTTGAAGATGAAGGAAATCACCTACAAGCACGCCGAGGGATTCGCCGCGGGCGAACTGAAACACGGCCCGCTGGCGCTCGTGACCGAGGAGACGCCCGTCTTCGCGACGATCACCGGTGACGACGACGCCGTCGCGAAGACGCTCGGAAACGTCAGAGAGGTTCGTGCCCGCAACGCTCCGGTCATCGCCGTGACCGATCGCCCCGAGACTGCTGGTGCGGATGCGACGCACGTCCTCCCGGTTCCACCGCTGGGTCGGGAGCTCACGCCGGTTCTGGCCAACGTCCAACTCCAGCTGGTGTCGTACTGGAGTGCGAACCTGCTCGGTCGTTCCATCGACAAGCCTCGCAACCTCGCCAAGAGCGTGACCGTCGAATGATCGTCCACGACATCGGTCGTGGTCGTCAGTTCATTCACGCCACAACACACTGTTGTTTCGATGATATATAAAAAATTTATCCGACACCTATATTACTTCGATATGAGAATATTCTGAATATGCTTCGGTGCTCATCTGGAGGAACCGGTTCAGTCATGCGGTTTCGAGTGCTTTCCCTCCGCCAATCCTGTGGCGACGATACTGTTTCTATTTATAATTACTAGCAGCCGTTTCCGCTAGATATATTACAGGGAAGTCCGTATCGACAAATACGGTTGCCGTTAGCCGAGGTGTATCCCCAGAATGTGTAGACGGACCCCTCCAGACGTTTCAGACGCGCCCACAGATCGAACCGGACCAGTCTCGGGTGATCGTTCGTGACCGAACGACTCGAGTCGGTCGAGCCGACGGCGGCCGAGACGGCGAGTGTCTGTGTCGTTGGACTCGGCTACGTCGGCCTGCCACTGGCGGTCGCGCTGTCCGAGGCGGGCCACGAACTGGCCGGATTCGACGTCGACCCGGAGACGATCGAGACGCTCGACTCCGGCGTCGATCCGACGGGAGACGTCGGCAACGAGCGGATCGATCCGACGGCGATCGACTTTACGACGGATCCGACCCCGATTTCGGACGCCGAATACGTCATCGTCGCCGTCCCGACGCCGATCGACGACCGCGAGAAACCCGATCTCGCACTGGTCGAATCGGCCGGTGCGTCCGTCGGCGACCACCTCCAACGGGGCGCGACGGTGGTCCTCGAATCGACGGTGTACCCCGGCGCGACGCGTGAACGGTTCGTCCCGTCGATCGAGCGATCGTCGGGACTGACTGCGGGTGTCGACTTCGGTGTTGGCTACTCGCCAGAACGAATGGTTCCCGGTGACGACGAGCACGGGCTGGCGAACGTCGTCAAGATCGTGAGCGGAATGACCGAGGAGACGCTCGCGGACGTCGCGACCCTCTACGAATCCGTCGTCGAGGCGGGCGTCCACCGGGCGCCGACGATCGAGACGGCCGAGGCCGCGAAAGTGGTCGAGAACACCCAGCGCGACCTGAACATCGCGCTCGTCAACGAACTCGCGATCGCCTGTGACCATCTCGGGCTGGAGACGGAGGCGGTTCTCGAGGCCGCCGGGACGAAGTGGAACTTCCACGACTACCGACCTGGACTGGTCGGGGGCCACTGCATCCCCGTCGACCCGTTCTATCTCATCTACGAGACCGAACAGAACGGGTTCTCGCCCGAACTGATCCGGAAAGCTCGCGAGGTGAACGAGTACGTCCCCGAGCACGTGGCAGAGTTGACGATTCGGGGGCTGAACGAGGCCGGGAACGTGTTGCGGGACAGCCGCGTCCTCGTCTGTGGGCTCTCCTACAAACCGAACGTCGCCGACATCCGGACGTCAGCCATCGGCGGGACGATCGATCGGCTGGCCGACTACGGGATCGACGTGGTCGGGTTCGATCCGCACGCCGACGCCGACGCCATGCGTGAGGAGTTCTCAATTCCGGTTCAGGAAACGTTCGACGCCGACGGATTCGACGCCCTGCTCGTCGGCACTCCCCACGGGGAGTTCTACGGCCTCCCGTTCGACGAACTGGCGTCCGAGATGGCTGCATCGCCGGTACTCGTCGACGTCGACGGATCGTTCGCCGACCGAGTTCCCGAGGACACGTACGTCTACTACACCCTCTGATCGAGCCGCGATCGACAGCTACCGCTCACACACTATGTACCGAGACCACTCCGTCGGTGTCGTGATGCCCGCCTACAACGAGGAAGGATTCGTCGGCGACGTCATCTGTGATCTGCCCGAGTTCGTCGATCGCGTCTACGTCATCGACGACTGCTCGACAGATGGCACCTGGGACGAGATCAGGGAGGCCGCCTCGCGAGACGCAGCGGCCGACGACGAGCCCGTAGCGGAGACCGCGCTGCTCGCCGACGGCGGGGATTCGGCGCTCTCCGAGCGGGCGACGATCGGCGATCCGGTCGGGCGCGTGATCCCGATTCGCCACCGGGAAAATCGTGGCGCCGGCGGGGCGATCAAGACCGGCTATCTGGCCGCCGTCGGCGACGACATGGACGTTACCGTCACGGTCGACGCCGACGGCCAGATGGATCTCGAACAGATGCCACGCCTCATCGACCCGATCGTCGACGGTGAGGCGGAGTACGCGAAGGGGAACCGGCTCCTGTACAGGGAGTTCCGCCAGGACATGCCCCGCTTTCGGTTTCTGGGGAACTCGATTCTCACCTTCCTGACGAAGATTGCGTCGGGTTACTGGAAGACGATGGACCCACAGAACGGCTATACGGCGATTTCGGGGTACGCACTCGCGAACGTCGGCGTCGAATCGATGTACGAGTACTACGGCTACTGCAACGATTTACTGGTGAAGTTGAACGCCAAGGGGATGCGCGTCGCGGACGTCGCGATCCCGGCGATCTACGGCGACGAGGCCTCCTCGATCTCGTATCCGACGTACATTCGACGGGTCTCCTGGATGCTCTTCAAGAACTTCTGCTGGCGGCTGAAGGTGAAGTACCTGGTGCTCGATTTCCACCCGCTCGCGCTGTTTTACGTCTTCGGGACGGCGACGGCCGCACTCGGCGTTCTCGGTGGCCTGTGGTCGCTCTACGTCAAATACGCGAACGGCGATCCGCTGTTCGTTCGGGCCTCGCTGAGTCTGCTGTTGTTCCTCATCGGGAGCCTGTTTCTCATGTTCGCGATGCTGTTCGACATGCAGGTGAACGAACAGAAGGAGGTGCAGATCCGTGAGTGATCGACCGAACTCCAGCGAGCGCGCCGCCGCGGCCGCCGAAGACACTGGCCGTCGACTGGCCGACACCGACGTCCCGTACGCCGACTGTGGCGCCGACCCGGCGGAACGAATCGCCTGTCTCACGCTCGATCTCGAGAACGACTGGTACGTCGAGCAGTCGGGGTACGATCACCTCACGTTCGCGTACATCGACGACTACATCGAACTGATTCGCGACATCGACGTCCCCGTGTCGTTCTTCGTCGTCGGTCGCACGATCGAACGCTATCCGGACGTGATCGACGAACTCGAGTCGAAATTGACGTGTGAGTTTCACCTCCACTCCTACCAGCACGACACCTCGAAGTCGTACGATTTCCAGGCAGAACTCCGGCGGGGCAGGGAGGCGTTCGTCGCTCACTTCGGGTACGAACCGATGGGGTACAGAGCGCCGCAGGGAAACATCGACGCCGACGAGTTCGCGATGCTGGAGGCCGCGGGCTTTCACTTCGACTCCAGCGTCTTTCCGTCGTACCGACCCGGCGTGTACAACAACCTGGCCGCGCCACGCACACCGTATCGCCCCGACGGGACGACCGAGTTACTCGAGTTGCCGGTCGGCACGACGGCGACTCGCGTTCCCCTCTCACACAGCTATCTGAAACTCCTCGGGCGGCCCTTCCTCCGGGCGCTCGAATCCGTCTCGCTCCCGACGCCGCTCGTCTACAACACCCACTTGCAGGACCTCTATCGCACTCGTACGTACGAACTGCTTCCACGATGGAAGCGGGCGGTCTTCGAGCGGAACGTCGACCGCTCGACGGCGCTCCTTCGTTCGGTCGTCGAGACGCTTCGACACAGGGGCTACTCGTTCACCACCATCTCACGTGCGTACGAGACCCATCGGGAGGGGCACGGACGCCGTGGTCGGGGTGAACATGGACGCCGCGGCGCGCGACCCGATCTGACAACGTCATCCACCAATGTCTCAACGCACTGAATTCAGTCTGCGAGTCGAGTATCGCCACACACGGTATCGTGCGATCGGCCGAGCCCGCGGCCCACGTTCCGGGGAGCCATGATCGGCGAGAAGTACCGCCGATACCTGTGGTATCGGCTCGCGCGGACCGCCCCGACGGCCGGGAGTCGTCGGGCCGCACTGGGTCGACTCTCGTTCGTCGAGGTCGGCTCCTCGGTCTACGTCGGGCCTACCGTGACGATCACGCCGATCGGCGGCGACACGCCGGAACGAACGCTGCTCTCGCTCGGCGATCGGTCGACGATCAGCCCGAACGTCACGCTCCTGTGTTCGATGCACCCCGAACAGGCGCAGGTGCCGGGCGAGTACGGCGAGCGCTCTCCCATCGACGTTGGCGCCGACGCCTGGGTCGGCGCGGACGTGACGATCCTCGGGGGCGTGACGATCGGCGAGCAGGCGATCGTGGGTGCTGGGGCCGTCGTGACCGAGGACGTCCCGCCGCGGACGGTCGTCGCCGGCGTCCCGGCAGAACCGATCAAGCGGCTGGAGGCGGCCGACTCATGACACGGGTCCTCGTTCTCGACGGTCGGTCGCTGTCTGCACTCTCGTTCGTTCGCTCGCTGAGTGCGGACGGTGTCGAGGTCCACGTCGGCGAGAGCTTCGCGTCCAACGTCGCTGCCTACTCGACCGACGCGACGGCGAGCCACGTCTACCCCTCACCGGGCGACGAGCCAGCAGCGTTCCGAGCTGCCTTGCTCGACATTCTGGACACGATCCGGTTCGATCTCGTGGTGCCGACCCGGGACGCGACGACGCGGGCGCTCGCCGCGCTCGACCAGGCGCTCCCCGCGGGGACCGCGACGTTACTTTCGGCGCCGGAGACGATCGATCGGCTCGGTGACAAGGCCAGTTGTGCGCGTCTCGCCGAACGCGTCGGCGTCCCGATTCCGACGACGTACGACCCGACCGAGCGGGCGATCGACGAGATCGCGGCGACGGCGACGTTTCCCGTGCTGGTCAAACCGACGCGGGCGTCCGGTGCACGCGGCATCGCCCGTGTCGACGAACCGGCTGCCCTCGCGGCGACCTACCGGGCGGTCACCGACGACAGCGGCCCCGCGGTCGTCCAGGAGTACGTCGACCACGCGGGTGGCCACTACAGCATCGGGACGGTGTTCGACCGATCGTCGGAACCGCGGGCAATTCACGTCTACGAGGAACTGACCCAGTATCCGGACAGCGGCGGCCCGGCCGTCGAAGCCCGCAGCGTCCCCGTCGAGCCCTGGGTCGACGACCTCCTGGAGATCCTGCGTGCGGTCGACTGGGTCGGCCCGGCCCACATGGACGTCCTCTTCGATCCCGAGGATCGGACGTACAAGCTGCTCGAAGTCAACCCGCGGCTCTGGATGTCGGTCGGCCTGACGATCAGTGCCGGTGTCGACGTGCCGGCGCTGACACTGTCGCTCGCGACCGGTGGTGATCCCGAGCCGGTGACGTCCTACCGGACGGACCTTCGCTACCGGTGGGTGCTCCCGAGCCAGCTCCTCTGGGTCGCCAGCGGGGACAGCCTTGCTACACGCATCAAAAAGTTCCTCGCGCCGCGAGATGAACCGGTGTGTTACGGCGTCTTGTCCCGACGCGACCCACACGCCGTGGCCGGTGTCGCCGCCCAGAGCCTCTCGTTCCTCCGGGATGCGGAGAAACGCGCCCAGGTCCTCGGGCGGGGGGAGTGACCATGCGCGTTCTCGTCCAGATCACGCACCCGGCACACGTCCACTTCTTCCGGCCGTACGTCGAACTCGCGCCCGAACTCGGGCACACGGTTCGCGTCCTCGCGCTGGAGAAGGAGATGTCCCTGGAGCTACTGGATGCGTACGGTATCGACTACGAGACGGCGTGTGAGCCGGCCGAGCGCGATCTGTTTCGCGTCCGTGACCAGCTGCGACTCACGCGAGCGACCTACCGGGCGGCGCGCGAGTTCGATCCGGACGTCCTCACGGCGATCGGTGGGACGTCGATCGCACACGTCTCGACGCTCGTCCGCGGTCGATCGGTGGTGTTCTACGACACCGAGCACGCGACGTTGCAGAACACCGTGACGTATCCGTTCGCCGACCGGATCTGCACGCCGACGTGCTACAGTGAGGAGATCGGGTCGAATCACGTCCGCTATCCGGGCTATCAGGAACTGGCCTATCTGCACCCGGCGCGATTCACCCCGGAGTCGTCGATTCGCGAGGAGGCGGGGCTCGGCCCGAACGAGCGATTCGTCGTCCTTCGGCTCATCGGCTGGGACGCCGTTCACGACGTCGGGGGGCGAGGGTTCGACGACGTGACCGACGTCGTCGACGCGCTCGAGTCGACGGGCGTTCGCGTATGCATCACCGCCGAATCGTCGCTGCCACCATCCCTCCACGATCGTCGCCTCTCCGTCCCGCCCCACCGGGTCCACCACCTGCTCGCCGAAGCAGACGCCTTCATCGGGGAGAGTCCGACGATGGCGACCGAGAGTGCCGTCCTCGGGACGCCGGCGATCTTCGTCTCCAGTCTCCGGCTGGGCTACATCGACGAACTCGAGGACGAGTACGGGCTGGTATCGTCGTTCGCCGGCCCCGAGAGCCAGTCGACGGCACTCTCGCACACGCTCTCGATCCTCGAGGACTACGACCGGTCGACGTGGGCCTCGCGCCGTCAGCAGTTGCTCGACGACAAGACCGACACGACGGCCGTGCTCGTCGATCAACTCGAGGTGGCTGGAGTGCTGGCACGGAACGCGTGAGCGGTAGCTGCCAGCAAAGAGCCGTTACTTCTGGATGCCGACCACCGTCTCTCGAGACTGTCTCGTCGGCGCGATAGGAGCGGTGAAACGGGCCCGTAGTCTGTCCGTACTCAAATCGGGGCGTGTCGAGTCGTCGCTATGGACGCGCGTTCGTCGTCCCGTCACCCTGATGCCCCAGCGGTCGAACCGCCGCGCTCGAGTGCCCACGATCTCGTCACGTATCCCACCCACGAACTGGGCGGCACTCGCGTGCTCGTCACTGGCGGGGCCGGCTTCATCGGTTCGCACATCACCCACGCGCTCACACCGGACGCCGACGTCACCGTCTACGACTCGCTCGCGTCCGGCGACCGGTCGAACGTGCCGGCCGAGGCGACGTTCGTCGAGGCCGACGTGCGGGACGGGGACGCCCTCGAGCGCGCCGTCGAAGCGGCCGACGTCGTCTTCCACGAGGCGGCGATGGTGAGCGTCGCCCAATCGGTCGAGGAACCGCTGGCGAGTCACGAGGTCACCGCGGCGTCGACGCTCGCCGTCCTCGAGGCGGCGCGGCGCCACGACGCTCGGGTGGTACTCGCCTCGAGTGCGGCGCTGTACGGCCAACCCGAGACGACGCCGATCGTCGAGCCGGCGTCGAAGCGACCGACCTCGCCGTACGGTCTCGACAAACTCGCTGCGGACCACTACGCGCGGCTGTATCACGACCTGTACGGACTGGAGACCGCCGCGTTGCGCTACTTCAACGTCTACGGCCCCGGCCAGCCGCCCGGCGAGTACGCCGGCGTAATCAGTGTCTTCGCGGAGCAGGCGCTCGCGGACGAACCGATCACGGTCGAGGGCGACGGTGCGCAGACACGCGACTTCGTCCACGTCTCGGACGTCGTCCGCGCGAATCTGCTGGCCGCGACGACCGACGCCGTCGGCGAGGCCTACAACGTCGCGACCGGGGATCCAATCTCGATTCGCCGGCTGGCCGAGCGCATTCGGGCGCTATCGGATTCCGATTCGTCGATCGTCCACGACGACGCGCGCCCCGGCGACATTCGCCACTCGGCGGGCTCGATCGACCGCGCCCGCGAGCAGCTCGATTTCGAACCGACCGTCTCCATCGCCGATGGGCTGGCACAGACGATCGAGTGGTTCCGCGCCCGGTAACCGGGTCCGGTCGCCGGTCGGCCGTACGTCGTTTCCACGCGCCACCACTGCGCCGCCGCGGTCTTTCACGCTCGGTACAACCAGTCTAGTCGTACCCGTAGGCGTCGGGATCGTCGACGCCCTCTGTCCGGGAGCCAACCCAGGCGCCGAGGGAGACGCCGTAGACGAGGTGGGCGGCGTGGAAGAGGGCGAGTTCGTCGGCCTCGAGCTCCAGCCCGAGTATCTCTTTTAGCATGACCTGCGTCCCGAACGCCGAGAGAGCGAGGCCGTAGACCGACCCCCAGAGCAGCCCACGCTGTTCGGCCTCGATCGCCTCTTCGGCGTCCTGTACGGCGAACAGGCCGCCGAAGATCGCTCCGGCGACCGTTCCGTAGCCGAGATGCAAGACGAGGCCGGGGACGGAGTGATCTTCGGGATCGCCGCCGGCGACGTACGCGGCCCAGAAGTGCGCGGAGGGCGGCAGCGACCGCAGGATCGGGAGGCGAAACGCGGTCATGATGAGCGTGGCGACGAAGCCGGCCTGCACGCCACGGGCGCTCGCCGCGAGGGCGTGTTCGGTCCGCGACGACGCGTGCTCGGCGGACTGCGTTCGTGACGGCGATCGGTCGAGCGCGGCTGTCACGTCCATGACCGGCATCCATCGAGGACTTCCGTAAGTGTGCGCCATGGCCCTGCCGCTGGCAGTTGGGCTATTCAGGGACGAGTCGACGGTGGCGCCGAACCGATCAGTCGACGCCGACCCACTTCAGCACCAGTAGCGTCCCCTCGTACAGGACGATCATCGTGATCGCGACGAGGCCGGCGGCCATCCCACTCGGGTCGATCGTGAAGGTAAAGGCGAGGCCGGCGAACGCCGCCCAGAAGTACAGGCGCTTGTCGGCGAGCCACTGCCGGGTCGTCACGCCCATCATCACCGCGAGCATGATGAAAAGCGGGATCTGGAAGACGACGGCCAGGAACGCGGTGAGCGTGATGATCAGGTCGAAGGTCGGACCGAGCCCGTACTTGATCGCGGCGCTCTCTCGCGAGTAGTACGAGAAGTACTCGAAGAGGACCGGCAGGACGAGCAGGTAGGAAAACAGCATCCCGATCGCGGCCAGCACGACGCTCGTCGGCACCGCCGCGAGGTAGTACTTGCGCTCGTGCGGATAGAGACCGGGGCGCATGAAGAGATAGGTCTCGTAGACGAACACGGGGAGCGCGACCATGATCCCGAGCAGGCTGGCAACCTTGATCCGAGTCAGCCAGAGCTCCAGAGGGCCGTAGAGGTGTGGCCGCCACGCCTCCGCTTGTGGGATCGCCTCGGCCCAGATGATCCCGATGGCGTCGGTCGCCCAGAGGAGGCCGACGGCGGTCGCCGCCGCCCCGACGAGCAGGACGATCGCCAGCCGAGAGATCATCTCCTCGACGTGGTCCGCAAGCGGCATCTCCTCGTCGTCTGGCGGCGTCGAGATCCCACCGACCTCCTCGGTTCGTTCCGAGCCGCCGGTCACGGGTTCGGTCTGGGCGCTCGGGACCGGGGCGGTTGCGCCACCACCGCTACCGCTCGACTCCGCCGAATCGGTCGTATCGCCGTCCTGATCGTCGCCGTCGCCGGCTTTCGCTGGCTTTGGCGGCGAGTCGGGGCGGTCCTCCGACGAACCCCACTCGAACTTCTGCGACGGACTCCCCTCGAACGTGAGTCCGCCCTCGCCCGGTACGCGATCTGAGTCGTCGCTTGACTCTCCCTCGTCTGGCACGCGTTCGGATTCGGACTCGTCGCTCGCCCCATCCTCGTCTGGCACGCGATCTGAGTTGTCACTCGGCCCGTCCTCGTCGATCGACTGGGAATCGCCGGTGGGTTCCTTTGCGTCGACGGCGCCGTCGGCCTCCGAGGCCTCGGCGTCACGGTCCCGCGGCTCCTCGGGGTCGGTCGTCGTCGACTCCTCCCGCTCGTCCGGCATCTACGTGTGATTGTTTCGGGGTCGGTTATAGGCCTTTTTCTTACGGCGCACCCGTCGAGGTGAGAATTGCACGCGCGACGCGAGGGCCGACGCGTCGGTTGACTCGAAAGGTTGATAACTGGAAGAAAGGTAGTGTCCGCCACTTCATGAGTGGTGTCGTCGACGAAGACACGGCGCAGGCGATCAACACTGGCCGCGCGACCGCCGGCGCGATGGTCTCGACTGCCAGACGTCACCTGCAGAAGGTCTTTATTTTCTTCGTCATCGGCTTCATCGGCACGTTCTACGCGATGCGGATCTGGGTCTGGGATTTCTTAGAGCAGACGGCCAAGACCAATATGGAAGGCGACGTGGCCGTCGCGACCGAGCTCATCACCCGGACGCCGTTCGAGGTCATCCTCTTGCAGGCGAAGATCGGCCTGCTCGTCGGGATCGTCTTCGCGATTCCGGCGCTGGTGTACTACGCACGGGGGTCCCTCCAGGATCGCGGCTTTACGAGTGTCGTCCCGATCTCTCGGCTGTGGCTCGTGGCGTTCGGGCTGGTCTCGATCGTCCTCTTCGTGGTTGGGATCGTCTACGCGTTCACCGTCTTCTTCCCGTTTACGTTCCTCTTCCTCGGCGAGATTGCGTACAATGCCGGCGTCAAGCCGAGCTGGGGGATCACGGAGTTCACCGAGTTCGTCTCGCTGCTGACGATCTCGTTCGGCCTCGCCGCCCAGCTCCCGCTGCTGATGGCGACGTTTTCCTACACCGAGATCGTCTCCTACGAGACGTTCCGTGACAAGTGGCGCCACGCGATCGTCGGCATCACCGTCTTCGGCGCCTTCTTCTCCCCGCCGGATCCGATCACGCAACTCATGTGGGCGCTGCCGCTGGTCGCCCTCTACGTGTTCAGCCTCGGACTGGCGAAACTCGTCGCGAACACCCGCCGCCGCGGGGCCGCGGAGATCGGGAGCGGCGTCGGACACGTCAAGCGCCGACTCGGCCAGACGATCGCGATCGTGGCCGTGGTCTTTCTGGCTATCGCCGTCGCGCTCGCCGCCGGTGCGCGGACCTGGGTCGCAGAAACTATCGTTCCGGAACTCCCGCCGGCGGTGCAACCGGCGGAGCCGACGATTATCGGCGAACTCGTCGTCGAGCACGGAACCGCCGGGCTGCTGGGGGCCGCGGCGATTCTGACCCTCGGCGTCGCCGCCCTCGCGCTCGCAGTCGTGACCGTCCAGGTCCTTCGGACGCCGGTGTATCCGCGAGAGAGCGCTCTTGCAACGGCACAGACCGAAGACGACGTGGACTTCACCGTTCTGGACCCGAGCGACATCAAGCGGGTTCCGGCGCCGGTCTTTTCGTCGATGTCCGAAGACGAGATGATGAGCGTCGCTCGCGAAGCGATGCACGCCGACGATCGCGAGAAAGCCCAGGCGATCATCGATCGGTTCGACTCGATCGCAGCCATCGAGGAGGGCGAGACGGCAGCGGAGGCGTCACCGGGCGAGGCTGAGACACAACCCAGCGAGGGAGCCCCAGCCGACGGGAGCGAGGGCGAAGACGACTCCTCACCGCTGGCCAGTACTGCTGCCGGAATGCTCGATCCGTTCACCGAGTCGGAGACGACCGAGGAGGACCTCGGCGGGTTCGCGTACGACCTCGCGTTCATCGTCGAAAGCCTCACGTCGAAGCTCATCTACGTCGTCGGGCTGTTCATGGCCGTGCTGGCTGGGTCGTTCCTCTGGCTGTACGCCGGCGGTATCAAGCGCAGCCTCCGGCAGTTCGTCGACAGCGTCCCCCGGGAGCTACTGGTGGAGGTCGCCGAGAGCAACGGCGCGACGATCGACGAGTCGGCTGGGCTCACCCAACTCCTCCAGGACTCGGGCTTCGTCGTCGCGCTCCACCCCGTCGAGGTGCTGATCTTCATCGTCAAGGTCAGTACGATCCTGGCGGCTGTCTCGATCCTTCCGTTCGTCTGTTACTGGGCCTGGCCGGCCATCAGAGAGCGTGGCCTGGCTCGCGGCGACCGGCGGACGTTCGCGGTCTGGGGTGTGTCCCTGTTCCTCGGATTCGCCGCCGGCACCTACCTGGGCTTTTTCTACATCGCCCCGTCGGTCATCTCCTATCTCATCACCGACGCGCTGGCGAACGAGATGGTCGTCTCCTACCGGATGAAGAGCTTCTTCTGGCTCGTAATCTACACCACGCTCGGCGTTGGCTTCCTGTTCAACGTCCTGGTCACGATGGTGCTCTTCCACGTCGGGAACATCGTCTCCTATCGGACGATGCGCCGTCGCTGGCGCCCGGCCGTCGTCGGCATTTTCGTCGTGGCGATGTTCGCGAGCCCCAGCGGCATCCTGAAGATGTTCGCCGTCGCGATCCCGCTCTCGCTGACGTACCTGCTCGGTCTCGCCGTGTTGTACGTGCTGACGGCCGGCGGTCGCCTGTTCGGTGGCGGCGGCGCGACGACTGCCACGGAGTCGGGTCCCGACCCGGCTGCGGACGTCGCTGGCGCAGGCGAATAGGGCCGCTTCCGCGGTGGCTACACTTACAACCGGCCGGTTCGAACGCCCGGTATGCCGAAGATCAGCGTCGAGATTCCGGGCGAGTTACTCGCGGATCTGGACGACCACGTCGGTGACGAGGGCAAGTACGTCAACCGAAGCGACGCGATCCGGGCGTCGATCCGGAAGAATCTGGATATCTTGGACGAGATCGATCAGCGCCACGGCCGCCTCGCAGACGAGGAGTAGAAACCAACAGCGGCTCGATGCGGCTGCGTCGCACGTTCCGGACCGACTCTCTCAGTCGTCGATCCGTTCTGCGAAGCCGAAGTGGGGTTTGACGTCGTCGACGCGGACGCGGACGGTCTCACCGGGTTCGGCGTCCGGGACGAACAGCCTGAATCCCTCGACCGTCGCGATCCCGTCGCCTTCCGAGCCCGTGTCGACGATCTCGACTTCGTGTTCGTCGCCGGCGCTTACGGGTGCGGTTAGCCGACCGATACCGAGCAGGTACAGTTCGGAGGACTCGTCTCTGGTCGCCTTCGGCACGGTCGCGCGGACGTACTGGAACTCGTCTTCGAGGTCGGCCCTGAAGTCGTCGACGTCGGGACCTTCGAAGACCTTGGCGGCGAAGGTGCCGCCCGTCTCGAGGAGTTCGAGGGCGACCTCGGAGGCGGTGCGTGCGAGGTGCAGCGAGCGGGCCTGGTCCAGCGAGTACTCGCCGGTGACGTTCGGCGCCATGTCCGAGAGGACGACGTCGACGGCGCCGCGTTCGCCGTTCGACTCGCCATCGGACGCGCCGGCAGCGCGTCGAATCCGATCGAGCGTCTTCGCTTCGGTGACGTCGCCCCGGAGCGTCTCGATCCGATCGTCGATCTCGTCGTCGAATCCGTCGATCCGCTGGAAGTCGACGCCGATGACGGTCCCCTCGGGGCCGACGCGCTCGGCGGCGACCTGCAGCCAACCGCCTGGCGCCGCGCCGAGGTCGAGGACGGTGTCGCCGCGGTCGATGAGTCCCTCGAGGTCGTCTAGTTGCTGGAGCTTGTAGGCCGAGCGGGCCCGGTAGCCCTCCTGTTTCGCCTTGTTGTAGTAGTGATCTTTTCCTGTCATCGCAATCTCCCGTCGGCGTCGCCGAGATGGGTGGGCGTCGCCGGCGATTTCGCGTTCGTACACGACCGAGGCCGTCGATCCGGAAAGGCTCGTCGGAAGTGGCGTCGGTCACGGTGGGCCGTCCCGGGCGTGACGCCAACCGGAGTTCGGTGGTCGCGACGACGGGCCCACTCGTTCGGCGTCCACGCCTGTTCAGAGCCCGGCGCCCGCAGCCTGGTCGGCTTCGAGCAACTGCCGCGTTCGGCGGTGTCGATACCACAAAAGCGCCGCGAGAGCAGGTGTCGCGAGCGGAAGCGTCCCAGCGTACGGGAGCCGGTAGTCGATCCGATCGACCAGCAGTGTCTCGCCGCCGAGGTCGACGAAGCGGTGGGTGTGGCGCCAGGACCGGAACGGCCCGCGACCGATGACCTGCTCGTCGACGAAGCGGGCGCGGTCGTTGTCGACCTCTCGCTCGACGATCTCGACGACCCACTCGGTGCCGGGGAGGCCGGACAGGCCCAGCGGTTCCAGTTCGAGTCGTATCTCGGTTCCCGGCCGAAAGGCGTCCGGCTCCGGCTCGCCGTCGGGCCCGACGATGGTTGGACGGCGAAGCCCGAGCCAGTCCGGCGTGAGGGCTTCGAGCCCCTCGGTGTCGTCGTAGAACGACCACACCCTGTCGAACGGCGCGTCGATCACGGACGACGTCTGGTAGGTGGGCATGCGCTCCAATTCGATCGCTGCGTATTCGGCTCTTTCCCCGTGCATGATCGTCGAGCCAGTGTGTGTGTGTGTGTGTGTGTGTGTGTGTCCCGCTGGCGTCGGGTCGCCGGGTGGCGGTCGTCGTCCGCCACACCACAATCTATACTTTCACCGGACCGGATACGTTAGAGCCGTGAACGCACGCTGGACGGTCACGCGATCGGGGATGGCGGCCGTGTCCCACTTGGGAGGGACAGTTTCGACCCGTCGATCCACGACGGCGACCACACTGTGGACGGAGGGCTACGGGGCCCACTCGTGACCCGACTCGTCCACACAGCCGACGTCCACCTTCGGGCCGACGCGCCGGAGCGGATGGATGCGCTCGAGGCCGTCCTCTCGGTCGCCGAGGCCCGTGACGCGGACGTCCTGACGATCGGTGGCGACCTCTTCGATCGTCCCGAGGACGTCGACGAGTTCCGGAGCGAGCTCCGGAACCAGTACTTCAGCGATCGTGCCTTCGAGATCGTCCTCATCCCGGGGAACCACGACATCGAGGCGTTTCGCGGGGACCTCTTCTTCGGCGATTCGTGTACCGTGATCGCGGACGAAGCGGACTACGGCACCTGGAACAGCCCCGACGGCGAGTACCGGATCATCGCGATTCCCTACCGCGAGTCGGTGACCGACGAGCTGGTGCTGGCACTCGAGGACCGGCCGTCGTTCGACGGGACGGAGGTGCTCCTCTTCCACGGCAGTCTCGACGCCCCGATCGACGCGGAGGCCGGCGACGAAGGGGCCTATCGGTACTTCCCCGTGACGGAGGCGCTACTCGCCGAACTGGACTTCGACGCCTACCTCGCCGGCCACTACCACGGACCCCACCACCTGCAGTTCGAGTCCGGTGCCGAGTTCGCCTACCCGGGGACGCCGGCGTCGACGCGGACGTCTGAAACCGGTCGGCGACGGGTCGTCCGCCTCGAGGCGGATGCGGAGCTGGCGTTCGAACCGATCGATACCTATCACCACCTGGCGAAACGCGTGACCGTCACGCCGGGAACCGAGGACGCCGTCCTCGCGGAGCTGGCCGCGTGGGTCGAGACGACCGTCACGCCGACTGCGGAGCCGTCGATCGTCGTCGACGGCGTCGTCGAGGTGGGCGAATCCGACTTCGCCGACCGACTGCACGACGTGGCCGATCCCGGCTGGATTCGAAACGAGACGATCGACGCGTCCCACGTCACCGCCCACCCGGTGATGCGTGACTTCGAGGACCGCCTGGCGGAAACCGACTGGGACGACGAGACGAAAGCGTCGGTCCGGACGCGGACACTCCGGGTCGCGAGTCGAACCCTCGCCGGTCGGCGGGGGGAGTGACGATGCGGCTGACGCGCACGGCCGTCGATCGATACGGCCCACTGGCCGGCTGCGAGCCGCCCTGCGGCGACGGGCTCACGATCGTGGCTGGCTCGAATGAATCCGGTAAGACGCTCTTCCTCGAGGCGCTGCTCCAGTTGCTTGACCCGGCCGTCGCCGACCATCTAAAGCCCGGGCCGCGAGTCGCGAGCGAGCCGGTCGGTCGCGTCGTCCTGGACGACGGCACCGAACGCCACGAACTCGGCAACGGGACGGCGCTCGGTGATGTCTCGCGGATCGACCCGGCCCACCTCTCCTCGCTGTTCGTCATCCGGGACAGCGATCTCGCCCTTCCCGAGACGGCCGACTACTACACCTCGCTGGTCGAGCACCTCGGCGACGTCCACACCACGGAACTCGAGACGATTCGGGACGGGCTGGTCGAGGAGGGCCGGCTGACCGAGGCCCGATTGAATCTGGCGAATCGCGAGTACGACACGAAAGACGCGAAGGCGGCCGTCGACGCGCTCGCCGCCGACGTCGAAGATTACGTGGCGGCCGCGACGAGGGAGGGGATCGACGAGCTTGCCCGGCGGCGCCGGTCGCTCCTGAGCGAGCGCCGAGCGGTCGCGGCCGCCCTCACGACGCAGGAAACGGCGCGGGACCTCGTCGAACTCGAGGAGGCCGAAGCGAATCTGACGGCCTACCGGACGGCGACGGAGACACTCCGATCGGCCGCCGTGGACCGCGAAACGCTGCAACGACTCCGCGAACTGGACGTGGATCTCGATCACGCTCGCGAGCGGATCGACGAACTCGACGACGTACTCGACCGAAAGCGGACGGCACTGGAGCGCCACCGGTCGGCCCTGGAGACAAAACGCGAACGCTACGCGGAACTCGCCCAGCGCGACGACGCGGTTTCGCGCCTCGAACGGGCCACAGACTCGTACCGGGAGCGGACGCGGGAACCGGTGACGGATGGCGACGCGATGCTGGAATCGCGACTCACTCATCGCCGACAGCTGACGGTGGCGGGGCTCGTCGGGGCCGGTGTCGCCGGTGGGGCGGGCGCGCTCGTGGCGCGGGGTGGCGTCGCTCTCCCCGCGCTCGTGGCCTGGGTGATCGCTCTCGTGGCGTTCGCCGTCGCCGCGCTGTCGTGGTGGTCCCACCACCGGCTGGCGGACCGTGCTGTCGCGGCCGACCAGCGTGAGCGAGCGCTCCTGGAGACGGCACACGACGCCGGGTTCGACGTCGACTCGGTCGAAGAGATACCGGTTCGCAGTCGGGCCTACCGGGACCGACTCGAGGGCCTCCAGGCGCGCGTTCGCGAACTCGACGAACGCGTCGCCCAGACGGCCGATCGCGTCGACGAACTCGAGGCCGACCGCCGTGCTGCCGTCGAGGAGCGTGAGCGGCGACGCGAGGCAGTACGGTCGACGCTGGCCGACGCCGACGTGGACTCGATCGATGCCTACGAGACACGCCTCGAACAGCTGGAAGAGGCAGAAACCAGACGCTCGAAAGCGGAAATGGTCTTATCACGTGAGCTCGGCGAGCCGGACGCGACGGATCCCGACGGCACGATCGCAGGCTGGGAATCGGCGCTCGCAGAACGTCGAGCTGCGGTGGACGCCGACGGGGTCGATGCCGCCCAGTACGACGAGACCGAACTGGATAGACTGGAAACGCGGCTGGACGCCCTCGACGCCGACCTCGAGGCCGCCGAGGCGGAGCTCGCGGACCACCGCGACCGGCTCGACGCGTTCGACCGTCGAGTGGGCGACCTCTCGCTCCCTCCGTTCGTCGAGACGACGCCGTCGTTACGGGCGCGAACCATAGACGGCCTTCGAGCCCTCGAAGCCGAGTTGCGGGACGCGTCCGAGACGATCGCCGAGAACGCCGAACGCTCCCGGAAGGCGATTCGAATCGTCGACGAGATTCGCGACGCCGAGGAACGCAAGGCCGCGACGCTCTTCTCGCCCGACGGCCCGGCGTCGGCGACGTTCGCCCACCTTACGGACGGACGCTACACCGCCGTCGAGTACGACCCGGAGGCCGGGTCGCTGGCGGTCCATCGATCGGACGGCGGGACACTCGCGCCTGACCAGTTGAGCCAGGGCACACGCGATCAGTTGTACTTCGCCGCTCGCCTCTCGCTCGCGGGGCAGGTTTTGGGCGGCCAGTCGGGCTTTCTGCTGCTCGACGATCCGTTCCTCGCCGCGGATCGAACCCGACTCCGGAACGGATTCGAGACGCTCCTGGATCTGGTTGCGGACGGCTGGCAGATCATCTACCTCACCGCTAAACCGGAGGTACACGACGACATGGCCGAGGAGTTCGGCTGTGCGGTCCACGAGATGGAACCGCTCGAATTCTGAGCGCAACTGCTCCGCTGCCTCGTGTGCGGGGTCGTGACCTGGAATTCCATCACTACTTTACTCCGGCCGTGACTACTGGCCAGCGATGGAATCGATCGAGATCACCGCGCGCATTCTCGCCGGTGTCGGACTCATCCTGATCAACGCCTACTTCGTCGCGGTCGAGTTCGCACTGACGCGGACGCGACAGTTCTCGAAGGCGGAGTTCGACGCCGATCCGAAGTTGCGACGGGCGTGGAAGATGACCGACGATCTGGAACTGTACCTGACGACCTGCCAGATCTGGATCTCCGGGACGTCGATCGCGCTGGGGATCGTGGCCGAGCCGGGGCTCGCAGCCGTCTTCAAACCACTCTTCGAAAACACGGCGCTGGCGTCGGCCGGCGCCGGGTCACTGCTCGCGTTCTTCCTGATCAATATGATCCACCTGACCCACGGCGAACAGACGCCCACGTACCTCGGCGTCGAACGCTCGAAACAGGTCGCCCGGTACGCGGGTCCGCTGTACTGGTTCGCCGTCGCCATCAAGCCGTTCATCGTCTTCGGCGACTGGGTGGCCAAGTCGACGCTGCGACTCTTCGGCGTCGAGATGACGGGCGCGTGGACCGAGACCGAAGCGGACATGATCGAATCCCGTGCCGACCTCAGAAACCGGCTCGGTGACGTCCTCGAACAGGGGGAGCTTCCCGACGAACGTCGTGAGGAGGTGATGAACGCACTGGCGGTCGGCGAGCAGCCGGTCCGTGACGTGATGGTGCCGCCCGACGAGATCGTCGCGCTCTCGACGGAGGCCGACTTCGCTGACAACGCGAAGCGGATGGAAGACCGGCCCCAGACCCGCTACCCGCTGGTCGGCGAGGACCTGACGGACTTCCGGGGCATCGTCTATTTCCCGATCTTCACCCGCCATCGGGAGGAACTCGCGAGCGGGGACGTCGATTTCGCGGAACTCGCGGCACCGCCGATGACACTGTCTCCCGATACAGACGTCAGCGACGCCATCGACCAGTTCCAGACCGAGGGCCAGGAGCTTGCACTCGTCATCGAGGACGGCGACGTCGTCGGTCTCGTCACGGTGACCGATCTCCTCGAGGCGATCATGGGCGACGTGGAGGACCCGCTCGATCAGGATCTGATCGAGTAGTGAACTGACCGATCGGCCCAAGTTAGGTGGATCCAGTCGTCACGGAATCTCGTCGACGGCGGCTCGCAGTTCGTCCACCGTCGTCCACTCGTGCGCTCGCTCCCCGGTCAGGAGTGCCTCGACGTGCGAGGCGGCCATGCCGTTGTCGAAGCGGGCACGCTCCCGCTCGGGATCGTCGTACCGTCGTTTCAGCACCCACGCCTTCTCGCGATACGCCGGCGCGAACAGCAGGCCGAGTTCCCAGACGTAGCCGCCGTCGAAGTCTTCCAGCACGGCGACGATGTGTGTCGCGAGTCCGCAGAGGATGTCGAAGACCCGCGTCCAGAGCCGGATCTCCTCCGGAGTGAGGTCGAAGTCCTCGAGGCGGATGGCCGTCGCCGGCTGATCTGTCCGCCCGTCGAGTTCGTCGTAGACGATCGAGCGGCGGGTCGCGGCACCGACCTCGCCGCCCGCACCGACGACCAGATAGCGGCGGTCGTGACGCTCGATTCGGTTCAGCAGGGGTCCGTGGACGAGATCCTTGACCCGCTGGTGTTCGGCCGGGGTGAGCTGGATGGCCGATATCCCCTCTAGCAGCGTCTCTCCGTCCGGGATATCGGCTCTCGACGGTGTGTCGGACCCGCTCACGTCCGCGCCGTCGTCCATCGAACAATGGTGGTAATTACTACGCCATGAGTCATTCGGTCCGCGTGACGTCCGCCGGAAACCAACCGCATCGACGGGGGCCGGGACCGGTTGGAACAAGCAGGTAGACTGATTGTGGGACCATTTGCGTAACCAACCTCAGTAAGAGTCAACTGGTTTTATGCTGACTGCGGTCCAATGGGTGCGTATGAAGCCAGAGTCGCCGCCGGCCGACGGTGCCCACCCGTCGCCCAACACTTCCCCTGGAGCGTTCGACGCCTGGCGGGCGTTACAGAAGGCGACGGACCAGAAGCGGGCCGACATCCTGGCGGACATCGTGGGCCATCCGTCAGGAATGCCGACCGTCGAGGAACTCGACTACATGAACCCGCCGCTTTCCGAGGACGCCATCCGGCGGCACCTCCACACCCTGCTGGACGTCGGCGTCGTCCGCGAACACGAGATCGATCCCGGCAACCGGCTGCGGGACTATCCGTACAAGTTCTACGAACTCACCGAGGCAGCACGCGATCTCTTCGACCGCAACGGGCTGTTCCCCGAAGACGCCTGGCGGCGCCAGTACGAGTCCGTCGAGAAAACCGATCGGATTCGCGAGGTCGAGTCGATGCCCCGACCCGAGGCGTGAAGACGGTAGTCCTCCAGTCTGGCCCTATCCCGTCCGATCCGTCACGACGAGTTTTCGATCGATCTGGCGGATATCGATGTCGAAGCCGAGTTCCTCGCACTCGCCCTCGATGAACGCGGCGATGAGGGTGGCTTCGGTCTCGTTGTTGAACGTCAGCGCGAACTGTTCGTCGTCGAGCGCGGTGATTCGGAAGAGGTTGCAGTACTCGAGGACTCGCAGCTTCTTCTCGAGCGAGTCGAACTGGCTGCCCCACTCGATGCCGTGGCGTCGGCCGATGTCGCGCCACGTGGGGACGAGCGCTTCCGGGTCCTCGACGGCGTCTAACAGGGTGTCGAGGTGGTCGACATCGAGGATGATGTGCTCGGAACTGGCGAGCAGTCGGACGTACCACTGCAGGCGTTCCTCTTCGACCTGCTCCCACTCCCGCTGGAGCCGATCGTAGTGGCCGATCGCGTCACGAACGATCTGCGATTTGGACACGCCCTCGGCCGCCGAGAGCCCCTCGAGTCGCTCGCTGGTCTCGTCGTCGAGGTTGACGGTCAGGCGCATGGCGCCTCTCTAGCCGGTCACCCCTTGAATCTGGCGCGCTACCCGGTCCCGGTTGCCGCTTCGCTGACTCGACCGCCATCTCGCCTGTAGACGCCCAGCGGAACCGACAGCGTCGCTTCGCTGGCACCCCTCGTTGCTCGCGGCGAGTGCCGGTCGATCCCTCACACCCGTCACTCTCTCACTCTCCTCAATCCCTCACGCCCGTCGATCCGTACGTCGGCTCTGGTATCGTCCTCGAGCGGCCGGACCGGCTGCCAGTCAGGTATCTTGATTTACAAGTCACATTCTATATGGTTTGTGTGAACGTGTATGAAGCCCTCATATTCGTCCATACGTAGCTTTATGCACCGGTACTCGCAATACTTGCCCCATGGTATCTGGGCACAACAGTCGAGATCATGATACGAATTCGCGACGGCGCTTCCTCCAGGCATCGGCCGTCGGGGCGACGGGGGCGTTCGCGGGGTGCTTCGACAGCATTCTCGGGGACGGTGGTGACGGTGACGCGATCGTCATCGGCGGGACGCTCCCACTCTCGGGGGCGTACGCCGACACGGCGACGTACATCGAAGACGGCTACCGACAGTGGGCCTCGGACGTCAACGACGACGGAGGCCTCCTCGGTCGCGAGGTCGACCTCGTCATCGAGGACGATCAGTCAGAGGCCTCCGAAGGCGTCTCGCAGTTGAACCGGCTGATCACCCGCGAGGGCGTGGATCTGCTGCTCGGGGGCTACCCCGGGAGCACCGCGGCGGGCCAGATGCAGGTGGCCGATCAGAACGACATGGTGTACGTCTCGATGGGTGGCCACATGTCCTCGTTCGAGCAGGGGTTCGAGTACGCCTTCGGCGCCCCGCCGCTGATGGGCCAGTGGTGGTACGACGGCTTCTTCAACTGGCTCGAGGGCCAACCCGAGAGCGAGTGGCCGGAGACGGCGGCAGCGATCACGGTCGACAACCCGGTCGGGCAAGCGGTCTACGAGAGCACGACGAAGAACCTGGATCGGCTCGGCATTCCGCTCGAGATGGACGAGCGATACACGCTCCCACTGGATTCCGCCCAGAGTCTCGTCTCGAGCGCGGCGGACGTCGGGGCCGACCTCTTCTTCGCGAACGGTTTCTTCGGCGACGGGGTCTCGACGATCCAGGCGATCCACGACACCGGCTACGAGCCCAAAGCCGTCCTGCAGGGGATCGGCTCCCTCACGCCGGCCTGGGAGGACGAACTCGGCGATCTCGGGGACTACGTCGTCTCCGGCACGTCGATGCACCCGGATCTGCCGTTCGAGGGCATCGACCGACTCAACGAGATCGCCCAGGAGGAGTACGACCGCGACACGACGTCCGAGTACTTCCTCTTCGGCTACTCCTGGATGCAGACCCTCCAGCAGGGCGTCGAGGGCGCCGGTGAAATCGACAACGGTGCGATCCGCGACTGGCTCAAGAGCAATTCCGTCGAGACGGTCGGCGGCGAGTACGCCTTCGACGACCGTGGGCTCCCGGACCCGATCGAGTACGCCACCCAGGTCAGAGACGGGGTCGCGAAACTCGTCGCGCCCGACGACGTGGCGACGCACGACGTCGTCTATCCCTACTACGAGCAGTTCTAACGATGGCCGTCATCGAAGCCATCGTCCTCGGAACCCTGCTCGGGCTGGTCTACGCGACGCTGAGCGTCGGCTTCAGCCTCACCTGGGGGACACTCGACGTCATCCACGTCTCCCACGGCGCGTTCGTCATCTTCGGGGCGTATCTCGGCTACACCGCACACGCGAGCTACGGCATCGACCCCGTTCTCGCACTCGTCGCGATCGTGCCGCTGTTCTTCGTGATCGGCGTCGCGCTCTACGAGTTGCTCTTCCGACCGCTGGCCGATCGGGCCCGCGAGGTGGCGTTCGCCTCGATGGTACTCTCGTTCGGTCTGGCGATCGCCGTCGAGAACCTGCTCGTCGTCCAGTTTAGCGCCGACCCGCGCGTACTCCAGACCGGCTACACCAGAGACGTCGTGAACGTCCTCGGCGTCCCGGTGACGACCGGACGGCTCGTCGGAGCCGGCCTCGCGCTACTCACGCTCGTGATCGTGTTCGTCTTCCTCAAATACACGTACACGGGGCGGGCGGTCCTCGCGGTCGCACAGAACGCTGAGGGGGCGGCCCTCTCGGGCATCGACGAGCGCCGGGTGAGTGCGATCACGTTCGGTCTCGGACTCGCGACGGCGGCGATCGCCGGCGTCGCGACCGCGATGTTCTGGTCGTTCACCCCCAGCGAGCACCTCCACTGGATGGTGTTCGTCTTCATCGTCACCATCCTCGGCGGCGTCGGGAGCGTCGTCGGCGCCGGGGTCGCCGGACTGCTCACGGGTCTGGTGTACGAACTGAGCGCGCTCGTCGTCCCGTTCGCTTGGGTCGACTTCGTCCTCTTCGTCCTGCTCGTCTGTCTGCTCGTCGTCAAACCGGAGGGACTCTTCCAGCAATGATACGAGAGAGACTCGACTCGTCGGATCGGCTCGCGATCGCCGTCGTCGGACTCCTGGCGCTCGTGCCTGCCCTGACGATGGACCAGTACGTCCTCTCGTTCCTGATGTTACTGGTCATGTACGCCTCGCTGGCCGTCGGCTGGAACGTGCTGGGCGGCTACGCCGGCTACGAGAGCTTCGGCCACGTCGCGTTCCTCGGCGTCGGCGGCTACACGTCCGTCTGGCTGTTCGTCGAGTACGGCCTCGAGCCCTACCTCACCGCGCCGATCGGCGCGGCCGTCGCTGGCTTCATCGCGCTCGTGGTCGGCTACCCGGCCCTGCGGCTGAAAGGGCCGTACTTCGCGCTGGTGACGCTCGTCATCGCGCTCGGCATCCAGGCGTTCGTGACCAACTTGCCCGGACTCGACGCCTCACAGGGAGTCTTCCTCCCGGCGCCGCTCGACGACCCGGCCCATAGCCAGGTGCTGCTGTACCTGCTCATGGTGGGCGTCCTCGGCGTGACGATTCTCGCGGCTCGGCTCGTCGAACGCTCGAAGTACGGCATCGGCCTCTACGCCATCAGGGAGGACGAAGCGGTCGCCAGCACGCAGGGGATCGACACGACCCGGCTGAAGGTGGGTGCGTTCGTCCTCTCGGCGGCGCTTGCCGGCCTCGCCGGCGGCATCTACGCCTGGTACCTCGGCTACGTCACGCCGACGCCGATGTTCGACGTCAGGGTGTCGATCCTGGTCGTCCTCATGGCGCTGCTCGGCGGGACCGGCAACTGGATCGGCCCCTTCGTCGGGGCGGCGGCGCTCCGCGTCGTCGACGAGTTCCTCGTCCTGCAGTTCGGCGGCCAGGTCGCCCAGATCATGTACGGACTCGTCCTCGTCGGGGTCATCCTCTATCTGCCCCACGGCGTGGTCCCGTGGCTCCGTCGCCACGCCCGGAGCCGATTGCCGGATAGACTCGGCGGCGCGACACCGGGAGGTGATCGGTGATGGCGCTCCTCGAACTGCGCGATATCGAGAAATCCTTCGGCGGCCTCCGGGTCCTCGAAGGCGTCTCGATGACCGTCGAAGAAGGCTCGATTCAGGGCCTCATCGGCCCGAACGGGGCCGGCAAGACGACGCTGTTCAACCTCGTCTCCGGTCTCCTCCGTGCCGATAACGGGACTATCGTCTTCGACGGCACCGACATTACCGATCGCGCGCCGAAGCACATCGCCCGCGACGGCGTCGGGCGAACCTTCCAGCTCACCCGGCCGTACCCCGGCATGACGACCCAGGACAACCTCTTGCCCGGCCTCGTCTACGCCGGCGGCTACGATCGAGTGAGCGAGGCCCGGGCCCGAGCGCTGGAACTGCTCGACCTCGTGGATCTCGCCGATCTCGCCCACGAGGAGAGCCGTGACCTGACGATGTCAGAGCAGAAGCGACTCGAGATCGCCCGCGCGCTCGCCACGGAGCCGAAACTCCTCCTGTTGGACGAGGTCTTCGCCGGGCTCAGCCACGAGGACGTCGCGCGCCAGATCGAACTGATTGACGGAATTCGGGACGAACTCGACGTGACGATCCTGCTGATCGAACACGTCATGGAGGCGACGATGACGGTCTGTGACCGCGTCGGCGTGCTCGCGAACGGCACTATCATCGCCGAAGACGTGCCCGACGAGATCGTCCACGACGAACAGGTGATCGACGTCTACCTCGGCTCCGGCCGCGACGAGGTCGGGACCGGGGCGGACAGCGACGCCACGCCCGACGAAGACGTGCCCGAAACCGGGGGTGGTCTCGATGGGTGAGACGACCGCTCGCGAGCCGCTGCTCGCCGTCGAGGGCGTCGACTTCTCGTACGGTCGAGCGCGCGTCCTCCGGGACGTCTCGCTCTCGGTCGAACCTGGCGAACTCGTCGCGCTGCTGGGCTCGAACGGGGCCGGCAAGACGACCCTGCTCGAGAACGTCTCCGGGCTGTCGACGCCCGACTCGGGAGCGATCCGGTTCGACGGGGAAGACGTGACGTCTCTCGCGGCGAACGAGACCTGGGAACGCGGCCTCGTCCACGTCCCCGAGGATCGCAAGCTGTTCCCGGAGATGACCATCGCCGAGACGTTCGCGATCGCGACGCCGCGCGGCCTCGACGACGACACCGTTTCGAGCCTGCGCGAGCGCGTGTTCGAGATCTTCCCCGATCTGGAATCGCGTCTCGACCAGCGCGTCGGGACGATGTCCGGCGGCCAACAGCAGATGGTCTCGATGAGCCGGGGCCTGATGAGCGACCCCGACATGTTGCTCCTGGACGAGCCGACGCTCGGCCTCGCCCCAGACCTCGCGGCCGACATCCTCGACGCGATCGGCCGGATCAACGAGGCGGGTACGACGGTGTTGCTGGTCTCCCAGCAGGCACTCTCCGCGCTCGACATCGCCGATCGCGCCTACGTCCTCGACAACGGCGAGGTAACCCTCTCCGGCCCGGCGACGGAGCTGAAACGGAGCGACGAGGTGCGTGAAGCGTACCTCGGGATGTGAGGCTTCCCGAGGCAACCAGACGCGGGCGGCACACCCCACTACACACGGCACGGAGGGCACCCAACTACGCCGATTCGGACGGCACACCCCACTACACACGACGCGGCCCGACACAACACGATCGACCACACACGCACGACCACCTCACTACCACGCGACGCGGCCCGACACAACACGATCGACCACACACGCACGACCACCCGACGACACACGATTACACGACACGCATGTTCGACCCGACACAGTACGACCCGATCGACCTGAGTATCGGCCTGGAAGCGGACGTCGAGAGCGAGCCCTGGCCGCCCGACATCGAGTACTTCGATCACGAGGCGGGTGCCTCCCTGCTCGCGGAGAACCTCCGTGATGGGGGCTACGACGTCTACGCCGAGGACTTCCCCGACGGGATGGGACTCGGCTGGGAGCAGGTGAGCGCGATCACCCACACCGGGACCCACATGGACGCGCCGGCCCACTACGGTCCAACCGTCGACGGTGAGCCCGCGCGAACGATCGACGAGGTCCCGCTCGAGTGGACACGCGGCCTGGCCGTCGTCCTCGACTTCACCTGGAAGGACGCCGGCACGGAGATCACGTCCGCCGAGATCGACGAGCAACTCGACGCCATCGACCACGACCTCTCGCCGGGCGAGATCGTCCTGCTCGAAACCGGCGCCGACGAGCACTGGGGGACGCCGGCGTACCTGACCGACTTCCCCGGGATGAGCGCTGCCGCGACGAAACATCTCGTCGAGCAGGGAATCCGCGTCATCGGCACCGACGCCTACGGCTTCGACAAGCCGTTCACCGAGATGGGTGCCCGCTACGCCGAGGCCGAGGACGACGCCGAACTCTGGCCGGCCCACTTCGCGGGTCGCGACGTCGAGTACTGCCAGATCGAGAAGATGGCCAACCTCGACGCGCTGCCACGCCGGACCGAGATCCCGCTCGTCACGGCCCCCATCAAGATCGAGAACGCGAGCGGCGGCTGGGTCCGCCCGGTCGCCTTCGTCGACGGCGACGGCTGATCGACGCCGATCAGTCGGTGTATCGATCGCGCTGTCCAGCCATCCGACCACCCACCACGACCCGACTCCACATCACATGAAACACCACGACGACGTCATCATCACGGCTGCACTGACCGGGGCGATCCACGTCCCGACGATGTCTCCGAACTTGCCGGTCACACCGGCGGAGATCATCGAAGACGGCATCGCCGCCGCCGAGGCCGGCGCGAGTATCATCCACGTCCACGCCCGGGATCCCGAGACGGGCGAACCGTCGAGCGACCCCGCGCTCTTTCGCGAGATCGCGAGCGGAATCCGCGCCGAGACGGACGCGATCGTCCAGCCGACGACCGGCGGGTCGGCGGCGATGTCCGTCGAGGAACGGATCGCGACCGTGCCCGAACTCGAACCCGAGACCGCCTCCTGTAACATGGGCTCGATGAACTTCGGGATGTACCCACTCTTGAACGCCTACGACGAGTTCGAGCGCGAGTGGGAACCCGACTATCTGGACGACAGCCGCGACTTCATCTTCCGGAACACGTTCGGCGACATCGAATCCCTCCTCGAGACCTTCGACGAGTGTGGCACCAAACCGGAACTCGAGTGTTACGACGTCGGGCACCTTTACACGGCCAAGCACTTCCTCGACCGCGGTCTCCTCGATCCGCCGCTTCGTATCCAGTTCGTCATGGGCATCCACGGCGGGATCGGCGCCGATCCCGAGCAACTGACCCACATGTATCGAACCGCGGAGAAACTCTTCGGCGACCAGTACTCCTTCTCGGTCATCGGCGCCGGCCGTCAGGAGTTCCCCCTCGGCGTACAGGGCGTCTCGATGGGCGGGCACGTTCGCGTCGGCCTGGAGGACAACCTCTATCGCGGCCGCGGCGAACTGGCCGCGAGCAACGCCGACCTCGTCGAGAAGATGGTCGAACTGACGAAGTCGGTGGCCGGGCGGGAGATTGCGACGCCCGCCCAGACCCGCGAGTTCCTCGGCCTGAAAGGCCAGGACGCGGTGAACTTCTAGCCGACGGACGGCGTTCACGCCGGCAACCGGATTCGAACCGTCGTCACTCCTCGCTACTGAGGTCGGCGTCGACGCGAACTTCCGAATCGGTCACCGTCTCGATGTTCTCGCTCGGAATCTCGATGTCGTCCTCACCCGCGTCGCCGCGGCCGAGGCTCTGTATCCACGCGTTCGTGAGGCTCGGCTCCGGATCGACGTAGGCGACCTGCTCGACCGGATCGACCGCCGTGACGATGCCGATCTGCTCTCCACGGACGTCCATCAGGAACTTACCTTCGTCTTCTGTTGAAAGTACTGTCATTGCGTACTGAATATACACCCGTGCCGAGAAGAATCTGTTGGTCGACTTACGAGAATGCGCCGGCGTGGCGACGGACATCGGGGTCGTCGGCGGCGTGGTCGCGTAGCATTATATGAGTCCTCTTCTCATCATGTCCCATGTTCCCGGAAACGGTCGCGACTGACCGCCTCAGGCTCGAACGATTCTGCCACGAAACGGTCGACGTCCGCGAACTCTACGAGTGCTTCGCAGTCGGCTACGGCGAGGGGGTAGACGAGGTCTTCGAACACGTCCCACAGAGCCCGTATCGGACGCTGAAGGATGCCCAGGAGATGATTGACGATGCCGAACGCCGCTGGGCGGAGACCGAGGGCGCCGAGTACGTCGTTCGGCCGAAGGCGGGCGAGGACAGCGCCGGCAAACTCGCGGGGCTGACCACGCTCAGCTGCGAGTGGGATCGCCGGACAGGGCGGCTCGGACTCATCCTCGGGAAACCGTTCTGGGGTCGCGGCTACTCCGGCGAGCGTGCGGCGGCGCTGATGGAACTCGCCTTCGACCGCCTCGACCTGGAGCTCGTGACCGCCGGTCACAACGATGGCAACGAGAAATCGAAACGTGCGATCCAGCGGTACATCGAGGCCCACGGCGGGCAGTACGACGGCGTCCTCCGGAACTGGGTCCCGATGGACGACGAGGTCGCCGACCTCCACCGGTACACGGTGACCCGAGAACAGTACGACGCGGCCGTCGATCGTGGCCCGACATAGGTTTCACTCCGCTGCGCCCGTCTCGATCGGCGCGTTTACCAGGTTCCTCCACTCGGTCCACGACCCGTCGTAGTTCATGGTGTCCTCGTAGCCAAGCAGTTCGTGCAGAGCGAACCAGGCGACGGAGGCGCGTTCGCCGAGAGCTACGCCGCCGCGCGCAGCCTCCCTTCTACGAGGGCGAACTCGTCCAGCTGCTCTTCTGGGCGCGCCTCCCCGGCGACACGATGATCATCCTCGGCACGCTCGTCTTCTGCTACGACATGGTTGTAAAGCGCTTTACGCTCCGGGACGTCTCGCTGCCGGGGGACGCTCCCACGACGATCCCCGACCGCATCGGCACTGACGACGACGATTGACGGGGTGATCGGTTCGCGATCGAGTGAAGTCCGCCGATCGACACGGCAGGCGTGATGCCCACAGAACTGTCAAGGGTATCGGTAGGGAAACTGGTATATCAGTTCGCTATTAGTGTAGCGTATGGAATTCATCCCCACGACGGCCGACGAGTCACTTCCGGGGATCGACGCCGAACTGGCGGTCTGGGAGCGCCTCAAGGGCGCGTTCGACGCGACCGACGAGGGCGTCGCGTACCACCAGTATCCGATCGTCGACAAAGGGGGTGAAACGTTCGACCACGAACCAGATATCGTCCTCCTCCACCGTGACCTGGGACTGCTCGTGATCGAGGTCAAGGGGTATCGGATCGACCACATCGATCGGATCGAGGGCCACACGTGGTACTTGCAAAATATCAGCCAGTCCCGATCGACGCCGCACCAGCAGGCGCGCAACCAGGCGCTGTTCTTGCGTCGGTTCTTCACGAGCGAACCGGCGCTCTCCGATCTCGACGGCTGTCGGGTTCCAGTCAACACGTTCGTCGCGCTTCCAAACATCACCAGAGACGAGTGGGAAGGCCGTGGATTCGACGGTCCGGCCGCTCCGCGGACGCTGCTGAGCGACGATCTGACACCGGTCGCACTTCGCGACGCACTGGCGGCGGTCCGGACGTTCGACCCGCTCACGGACGACGAACTCGTGGCAGCCAGGGACGTCCTCAGCTGCGGCCAACCGATCAGCGGCGACCGGACCAGTGCACCGCGAACACCGACGCGGCGTGGAGAACACTACGAGCACGTGACGAAGGGGCTCCGGGGACTCGACGCACAACAGCAGGAGATCGGGATGCTCGTTCCTCCGGGTCCCCAGCAGATCCGTGGCATCGCCGGATCAGGAAAGACCGTCCTCCTCGCGATGAAGGTGGCGCGGACCCACGCGAAGTACCCGGAGTTGTCCCTCGCGTTCACGTTCCACTCGAAGAGCCTCTACGATCAGCTCACGGCGCTCGTCGAGCGGTTCTATCGCCGCTTCGCGAACGACGACCCGAACTGGGATAACCTCGACATTATCCACGCCTGGGGCGGCTCGCAGGCCGGTGACGGGATATACTACAACGCCTGCCGAGCGGCCGGTCGCGACCATCGAACGTTCTACGATGCACGTGAGGCGTTTCCCGATCGTGACGACTACTTCGACGCGTGTTGCGAGGAACTCCTGGACGAAGCGTCGATACCGACGCTCTACGACGGGATATTCATCGACGAGGCGCAGGACTTCGGATCGAACTTCTTCACCCTCTGTCTCGAAGCGCTGGCCCAGAACCAACGGCTCGTGTGGGCGTACGACGAGGCACAGAGTCTGACGAGTCTCTCCGCCCCGAGCCCGACGAACCTCTTCGGCACCGACGAGAACGACGACCCGGTCCTCGACCTGCGCGGGAGCTACCCCGGTGGCGTCCAGAAGAGCCACGTCATGCGCCAGGCCTATCGATCCCCCAGACCGGTTCTCATGGCAGGACACGCGATCGGGATGGGCCTCATGGCCGAAGACGGACCGGTCCAGACGATCACGCGCACCGACGGCTGGGAGAGCCTCGGGTACGAGGTGGACGCTGACTTCAGGGAAGTCGGCGAGACAGCGACGATCCGCCGGCCGGACGACCACTCACCGCATCCGCTTCACGAAACGCCGGCGGCGAAGCCGTTCGTCGAAACCAACGCGTTCCCGACCAAGGGTTCGGAACTCCAGTGGGTTGCCGACCGCATCGTTCGAGACGTAGCGGAAGGCCTCGCTCCTGACCAGATCATGGTCATCGTCCTCGGATACGATTACGTGGATACCGGCGCGATGCTCGCGAACGAACTGGAATCCCGGGACCTCGACGCGAACGGCGTCTGGAACGGGGACGGCAAGACCTTCGCCGTGGATGACGCCGTTACGATCACTGGGATCCACAGGGCCAAGGGGAACGAAGCTGCGTCGGTGTACCTCGTTGGCCTCGAGTGGGTTCAACACCCAGAATACCGCGAGAGTGCTGTCCATAGACGAAACGAAGCGTTCGTCGCCATCTCCCGATCGCGGGCCTGGTGTACGATATCGGGAACCACGACGGAAGAGGTGCCCATTCTCGACGAAGCCGAGCGCGTCCAGGCCGCTGTTACGCGCCCAGATCCCTCGATCTCGTTCGAAATACCTGACCCGAAGAAACTCGCCAACGAGTTCGAGGAGACCGACGATATCCAGGAGACGGCGTTAACCGACTTCATCGGGTCGTAGAGGGAGTTACCAGGACGAGGACGCGCCGATAGGAAACTATACGTCGCTCGCCTCCCCCCAGTCGTCTGCCTGCGTTCCCCTTACCAGTGAACGCCTGCTAACGCTGTGTATGAAAGTCCCACAACCACTACAGAACGCAACCGAACGTGGCATCGTCGTCCGTACGCTCGACTACGACGACCGTAGCGTGATCGCGGTCGACTTCGGTGCCGCGGCGGGCGACGTCGCTGTCGACATCGTCGACGACACCGTGATCGTCGTCGCCGACGACCAGCAGTTCGAGTTCGTCCGTCCACCGGAGGCGGCCGACGTGTCGGTGAAAAACGGCGTCCTGACGATCAGCGAATAGTCGACGGGGTCGCCTTCGAACCGCTGGATCGCTTCCGGGCCGCTGAATCGCCTCGACCCACGATCGTCGCGCGGTATCTTCCGGTCTGCACTCACGATTCGATCTTTTCCACGATCTCGCGAGCTTGCTCTCTGGCTTTCTCCTCACCGACGTGTTTCTCGATCAGGACGCTCGTAATTTCCCAGTCGTCCGTGCTGTCGACTCTTCCTGTCCGGACCTGACTTCCCTCTGAGACGGACTGCGCTGGTTGGTCTGCCCAGTCGGGTGTTCGAATCTCGGCGTAACGGTCGGGATCGCGAAAGCGCACGTGGATGTAGTCGTCCGCGGTGTCGACCATGTCGACGTCGGGTGTCTGTGCCATACTCGCCCTCCCCGGAGCACGGTCCAAACCGTCACCCTTGCAAACGCTGTCCCTCACCCTTGCGAACGCTGCCCTTTGGTGTCTCGCCTCGATACAGCCTCTCGGCCGATTCGATGCCGGCTCTCGGCACCGGTCGACTCTCGACACCGGTCACATCTTGTGCAGATCGAGGAACCGGACGGAGACCTGCGTTCCGGCGAGAACGATGCCGAGAACTAGCCCGAATCCGAGCACCTGCAACATGGGTCCCGGCATCGGGAGGAGCGTGGCCGGCTGGATACCGAGGACGCCGTGAAGGATCTGTCGGCCCACGACGAACCCGATCGCTGCGTACCCGAGGGCAAGGAGACTGAACGTGGCGACGCGTACTCGACTCATACCAGTCTCTTTCGTCGGGACGCCCGTCCGTAGCGGGGCTCATATCGTAGCCCCTCCTCGGCTGTGCGGCTACCATACTCGAGGACCCGCCATTCGGGCCTCGATACGACCGTCACTCCGATCGCTGCGGCGTCCGATCGGGTCCGCCGTCGCCCGTGTCGGCCTCACCGACAGTGTCGCCGTCGGCCACGTCTGGCCCATCGACACCGTCGCTGTCGGCCACGTCGTCCGCGAGGGAGTCGAATCCCGCCTCACGGAGTCCGTCTTCGAGACGTGTCGCGTGGGCTCCGCCGTCAGCTGCCCGCACTCGTTCGCCTGCCGTCGAACCCACTCGTTCGAGCAGCGCTTCTCGCTCGACGCCGATTCGGTCGAGCGAGAGCGAGTCGTCCACGACCGTCAGCACTTCGGCCACGCCGAATCGGATCTCTTCGGGTGGGACGTCGGCCACGAGTGCGAGTGCGTTCCCGAAGACCGACCCGACGTACTCGATGGGGGCGGTCACAGTGGCCGGCGCGACCGCCGTCGTCTCGATCTCGTCGACGACGGCTGCGACCAACCGGTCGTGGGTGCGTTCCCCGACGTCGGTCCGGATCACCACTGCCGCTAATACCTCGGCGTGCGTCGACGCGACCGCGTCGTCCCAGTCGCTCGCCGCTGGTCCGTCGATGGACGCGCGACCGCTCCGCAGCGATCCGACGAGCACGTCGATCCACTCCTGCGTGCGACTCGACGCGCCGTCGGCCGCCCAGTTGGCAGCCGCCCCGCCGTAGACGTCCGCGAGGAATGCAACCGGATCGGTGTCCGATTCGATCGCTCTCGATTCGATCACGTCTTCGAGCCCGCCGTACCACGTCCGCTGGCCGCGTGGCGTCACGCCGTCTGTCGAGCCGGTCGTCGTGGGACTGCCCGATTCGGTTTCGGTCGTCCCCTCGTCGAAGCCCTGCACGTGCGTCGACAGCGCGTCGCGGTAGACGGCCGTCAGATACTGTGTCGGATCCGCGTTGGTCGCGTCGATCACGTCGGTTACGTCGCCGGCCAGTACGGCCTCGTCGTACAGCGCGATCCAGTCCTCGAAGCCGAGCGAATCGTCGAACGGGATCGTGTTACTGCCGTAGGGGTACTGGGTGACCTCGTCCGGGGACGCTAAGGCAACGTCGCCGAAGACGGCCAGTGCCTTCGCGTGTAATGCCGCTCGAAACGCCTGCTCGTCGTCGACGAACTCGCCACGCGCGAGCGTCTCGACGAGTCGGTGCGCCGCGGAGAACAGCTGTTCGGCTCGGTCGCGTTCGCCCGACCCCACGACGGTTCGAACGGCGCGACCGTACGCCTCGACCACGAACGATTCCGGCTCGCCGTCGTCGATCGCTTGCGCCGTCTGGCACAGCCCCTGGCCGATGGCTTCGATCCAGGGCCCGAACGCCTCGTCCGAGCAGCCGTGTTCGAACACCCACAGCCCGATCCCGCCGACGTACAGCTCTTGGAGCGTCGCCGTTCGGGTGTCCGGATCACCGACGAGCTGGGTCGCGTTGCTGGCCCGTGATTCGATATCGGCGATCAGGGCCGACAGGTCTGCGGGTGGACACGTCTCCGCCACTGCTCCGAGCGCGGAGCCGAAGCCGTTCGTGAGCACGTTCGCTGTGGCCCACTCGTCGGCGCCTGCCGCCTGCTGTCGAACGAGTGTGAGGATCGTGGCGAGCCCAGTGCCGATCGCTTCCCGCCGCTCCTCCTCCTCCTCGTCCACCTCCCCCTCTACCTCTCCGTCCGCCTCGACGCGGTGGACGACCGCTCCGACGGCGCGACCGTAGACCAGGTGGAGCGGAAATTGCGACCCCTCGCTGCCGACCATCTCGTGGAGCACTTGATCGACACAGCCCACCGCGCCGTGATTTACCGCCGATCCGTCCGACGGCTGGGCGAGCATCGACAGTGCCCCGGCGAACGCGGTGGCGAACGGCTCCATCTCGCCGCCGACGGACTCCCGGCCGGGTGGGGCCGCGGTCTCGTTGGTGAGAGTCAAGACGCTTTGCGCGACTGCGTGGACCCACTCGTCCGTCGTCGGGTTTGCCGTCGCGACGGCCGCGATCGCCGTCGCGTACACCTCGCCCCGGTATCGGATTGCGTCGTCGCTGTCGGCCGTTCGATTGCGGCCGACGTCCGCCACGAGGTCGTCGACGAACGAGAGCCACGGCTGGGCCGCGTCAGGCCCGTGTGTCGTCGTGATGACGTCGACGACCTCGGCGACGATCTGTCCGACGATCTCGTCGCCGAGCGCGTGGTCCGGACAGCCCGAAACCGCGGCGACCGTGCTCTGGTCGGTGACCGACTCGACGTCGACGGTCCGTCGAGACGGCGTCTGAACCTCGCCCCAGCCGATCGCACCGAGCAGTTCGCGTGCGACGGTTGCAGGATCGGGCGAGCTGACGCCGCTCGTCTCCTCGAAGGCGACCTCGGTGCGATCCGTCCAGGTCGCCAGTTCGTCACAGTCAGTCTGTACCGCGATGTCGTCGAGGCGCTCCCGGTTGGACTCGTCGCAGATGAGCACCGCTCCTGTGCAGTCTCCCGCCTCGACCCACTCGGCGAGGGCCCGAATGCCATTCTCGCTCCCGATTCGCGCTGGCTCGGCGCCGTAGGTGGCGATCACGACGGCGTTCGACGTCGCCGCGATCCCCGTCCGAACGTGGTCGGGGTGGGTAAGCTCGGGTAGTCTGACCGTCGCGCCCCAGTCTTCGAGTTCCGCCGCCAGAGACGCGGCGACCCGCCGTTTGCCAGTCGTCTTCGGTCCGGTGAGGACGACCAGGCCGCCGTCGACGGCGTCGCGGAGTTCGGCTGCGTCGACGGGTGCCGGCCAGTCCATCCCTCCGTCAGGGTTCGTGTGCGGTGCCCGCAGTTCGCGTTCGGCTGCCGCTTCGTGTAACGCGGCCGGGCCGTCCCAGTGCCAGGCACCGACGAGGACCGACGACCCGTACTCGGCTGGGTCGGTCGCGATCGTTTCGAACGCGACGGCGGACGATCCGAGTGCGTCGGCCGCCTCGCCGATGACGTCGCGTGCCTCGTCGACGACCGAGTCGTCGGTCGCGTCGGCGAGCCCCTCCCGGATCAGCGTTCGCGCGGGGTCGTCGGCGAACACCTGGAGGTGATCGATCGTTCCGGGCGGCAGGGACAGTGCGATCTCCAGCGCTTCGGCGGCTGCGGGGACCACGCGGTACCGGACGAGGGAGTCGAGCCACTCTGCGTCGTCGGCCAGTCCAGCGACGACGAGCGAAACCGCGGCGAGGGCCGGAGGTGACCGCTCGCTGGGAACGCGACTCGGGAGGCCGCCGCTCGGGACGAGCGTGGCGAGGCCGTCCGCGAGTCCGTCGTCGATCGACCAGGTCGACTCCGCACGCTCGCTGTCCGTGTCACGAGCTCCGAACACGTGTAGCGTTCCGAACGCCCGCCTCACGTCCGCGGGCAGGAGCGCGGCCCCCTCGTCGTTTTTCGAGAGCGCGAGTAGTGCGCTGGGCGTAATCGTCGCGTCGTACCACCCGAGCGCCTGTTGCAACTCGGGTGTCTCGAAGGCGTACGCCGGATACCCGACCTGCTCGAGCAGGGCTGCCCGTTTTTCGTCTCCAAGCCCGCCCACGGGTCGTTTGGAAACCCGCTCGCGGACGGCGTTGATCGCCGGTTCCGCGGCGGTCGGCGGGGTCCGAACCACGAGGACGGCGTCGACCCGCTCGATCAACCGGCCGTAGACCGATAGTTCGCTCCGACAGAGCCAGTCGAACCCGCGAGGGCGCGCGACGAGGACGGTGCCGCCAGATCTGGTAAACAGCGATCCTCGACCGAACTGGTCGCAATAGTCGATTACAGAGCCGTCCGCGAGGTCGCACACCGCCGACACGAAATTCTCGACGACCACGAGCTCTTGCTCGTCGACATCGTCGGTCTCGGAGAGCCCTGTCACGGCCTCGCCGAGCGATCGCAACTGTCGTGAGCCGCCGACACCGGGCGCCCGCAACACGAGCGTCACCGCGCCCGGTTCGATCACCGTGCTCAGCTCGCCGGGGCCGACTTCCTGTATCGAGGTATCCATGGGTTCAGCGCAACCGACTCCGCTGGCGAGCGCTGCTGAACGAACGACAACGGATGGTTGATACATCGATATTCATTCACGGACGATATAACGGTTTCTCCGTACTCGCCTTGGGCAGTATCCCCGTCTGAGAGGGGGTTTCCGTCGTTTTCCCGCTGGCGCGACTGCGAATCTTTATGCTGTGGAGACGGTTTGGGGCGACTACTGAGGTCGTCCGAAGCCGATGCATCTCGAACCTGTCGACGGTGAACTCGAATACGTCGACGACCAGTCGACCGGCGTTCTAACAGTCGATGTCGCGGGTCTGGAAACGCGCATTGAGCTTCGCGAATTGCAGCCACTCGTGGCCCTCACAGCCCACCCTGCCGAGATCGATCCGGCCAGTCTCTCGTCGGCGCTCGGCTTTCCGGTGGAGACGTTCGACGGATCGCCCGTGTACCGCGGACGCGAACCGGGGCTCGACCTGCACTACGCGAGTCTCGGCGACGGTCACGACGAACCGCTCGGTATCGTCTCGTTCGGCGAAGTCCAGCCCGGCCGCTATGCGGCCGCACTCGAAGCTGTGTTGTGGCCGGATTCGCCGGCTGAAAACTGAGTGTACAGCGCTGAGTCACACCGTTTCCACTCCCTTTGGCGAGCACATCGCCACCGCCGGCGCGGAACGCAGCAAAAAACCGGGTCGTGACGTTTCCAGTCCCGCTACGCTGCCGATCGGTTGGACTCGGTCTGCAGGTCGAAGTCGGCGGGAGTCGCGGCCTCGACGGCGGGGAGTTGTCGAAGGCGCGGTCGCAGGAGGATGTAGACGGCCGTGAAGCCGAAGCCACTCGCGGCCAGGGCCATGGTCGTCGTCACCCCGAGCAGTTCGCCGACGAGGCCACCGATGACCGAGCCCAGCGGGAGCGTCGCCCCCGACGCGGTGCCTTTCGTTGCGGCGACCCGCCCGAGCGCGTCGGCCGGAAACAGTCGCTGGTTGAGCGTCGCCGTCAGCACGCCCGATATCCCGATCGGAACCCACGCGAGACCGAACAACACGACCGTCAGCGTCGTCGACGGAGCCAGCACTGCTGCGACCCAGCACCCCGCTCCGAATCCGTGTGAGACCAGTACGAGCCCGTAAGGAACTCGCTCGACGTACGGGCCGACGACGGAACCGACGAGTCGCCCGATGCCAAGCGCGCCCAGCAACAGGCCGTAGACCGCCGGTCCGCCGGTGGAACCGCCGAACGCCGGCAGTATCGCGAGCGCGACGCCGGTCGTGAAGTTCGCCACCGCGGTCGTCAGTATCAACTCGACGAAGAGCGTCCCGCGGAGGATATCGACGCCAGCCCGGAGATCCGAGACGTACGAACCGAGCGCCCCGTCGACGCTCGAGCCGGGGTCGGCGCGACTGGACGCGGGCGCGTCTGCGTTCTTCTCCCGACCATCGAGTGTCGCAACGCTGATCCCCGCGAACAGCGTTGCGGCGACGGCGAACGTGAGCGAGTCGGCCAGAAACAGCGCCGTCGCGCCGAAGACAGCGATGAATACGCCGCCGATCGCGTCGAAGAGCATGTCCAATCCAAGCGTAACCGTTGCGAGGGCGGAATTGGCCTCCGAGAGGCGCTCGTCCTCGACGATACGTGGGAGGAGCGCGGTCTCCATCGGCGCCATCACCAGCGACGCGAGCACGAGCACCGGAACGACGGCGAAGAGGAGGCCGACGCTCAGGGTTCCGGTGATCGCCGCGAGCGGCAGGACGAGCACGACCACTCCCTGGACCACCTGCGAGCCGACCAGCACCGCCCGCAGCGGGAGGCGGTCGACGAGTGGTCCGGCGAAGACCTGCAGTAGCCAGGGAAGCAGCAGTATCGCGTTCAGGGCGCCGGTAACGAGGGTCGACCCGCTCAGCTCGAAGGCGAGCCACAGGACCGCGACGGTGTAGAGGCTATCCCCGGCGTTCGTCGCGAACTGTCCCGCGAGAAATCGCCGGAACCCCCGATTGTGCCGCAGTAATCGCATCGCAGCGATCATCGATGATCCCCTCCACTGAGAGCCACGCGGCGGCGCGAGATTCGAGCGAGCGGCTCGAAGGCGGTTCGACTGTCGATCGCAGATCGTGTGAGCGCCGGCGGTGCCGGCGACTCGGTGGATGTCGGCATCTGTCCGTGTCTGGTGGCGAGAAACTGCAGCTACCGTGACGGTAGCGGAGCGAGCCCGAATGCTGCGGCTATCGGGCCCGTCGCGCGGCGGGCGGCGAGAGAGGCTTGAACACCGGGCGAACCGCGAACCGGCTCGTCATAGAACGAATCGTGAGGGAGATTTGACTGATTGGTAAAATACGTGTTGGTTCCACGCAGGACGATACGTCCCCTTCAGAAGGGCCCAAACCGATATTTCACACCGACTATCCCATTTCGGCTATAACAATCGCAAGACGGCGGCGACCCTCGGGCGGTCGCCACCTAGGCCCACTTTCGAACCCCGATTATCGAATTAGCGAACGGGGTTTTATGGTGGTAACGTGCCCGGAAACTGCACTTCCAGGGACGGTCACAAATCGTGCAGTTTCTGGATGGGCCCTGTCGGACCTGCACTGTGGACTCGGTTCTACCTCTAGTAACGTGTCTAGTCCGGTCATTGGTCTGGAAGATAGTCGCGTCGCTGTTTCGCCTTCTGACGCTCGCTACGGCGGTCGTAGTGCTTATCGAGGATGTCGCCGCTCGCGTCGAGCCGGTCGCCGACGATCTGGCGGGGGACGTCTTGCCGTCGATAGGCCGTTACCCGACCGCTCCGAACATCGTGCGGAGATCGTGACGACGGGCACGTGCTCGCCTTCACGTAGTTCGTCGCCTCACACTCGTCCGGATCCCGGTCGTGTGGACACTCCGCACCGCGCATGCAGGGTCTGGTGATGTCGTACAGCGTGTCTCGCAACGTCGAACGGGACGCTCTGCCGTGGGTTGTCGTCAGAAGCGGGGCTCGGTCGTACTCGTCGGTTACACACTCTCTCGGTCCGTCGATGTAATCCTGGACAACGCCGGCAACGTGGCCACCGATAGAGTTCCACCGTTCGCCTTTCTCACCGTTTTTCAGTGGCGTATCCTGGGCTGGCCGATGCACGAATTCGAGTCCCGAAGGGTCGGAATCGAGATGGCAATCGTCGAGATCGAGCCCTCGAATCCCGCCTACTCGCGCGCCAGTGTGCCAGAGGAGCAACAGTGTGACGTGCTTTCGAGATGCGTAGTGGTGGCGATTGAGGTACTCGAGAATATCGATCGCCCGTTCTGGATCGAGTGTCGTATCACTCACTGACTCGCTTCCAGAAACCTTCGGCAGCGGGACCTTCTCGTGAAGCCCTTCCGGAACGGCGTCGATATCGGCACAGAACCGGAGAAAGGCCCGAACGGTGGCGAGCTGCCCGCGCAGGGTGATCGTCGCAATCTCCTGGCGTCCTTTCCCATGTCCTTCTCGACGCCACACCCGGAATGCGTACAGGTCCCGTCCAGTGAGGTCGTTCAGGTTATCGATTCCCTCCTCTTCACACCACTGCTCGAACGCTTCGAGGCGGTACACGTGGGACGGGATTGTTTCTTTGCTGAGCTCGTCTCGCCGCCCCTCCATGTACATCTCGATGGCGTTGCTGGGGCTGATCGGTTCGAGACGACTCATTTTCGATCCTCTGGTCCGTTTTGACAGCGTATCTCGATTTCAATATCTCCTGGATCGATTGGTTCCGTCGCCGGTTCGTATTCCCTCGGTGGGGTTCTCCCTCGATTGTGTGACATGCGTGGCTCTCGGTCCGCATTTCGGCGCTGGGAGGGCGGTCACCTCGTGCCTGAGAGACACAGAGAGGCCTCTACCCGGAGGCGAAGCTTTTAGCGTCTCAGGCCAGAAGGGTCAGATGTCCACTCGGACCCTTTCTGACGCCGTTGTGATGGGCAGTCTATCGCTCGTCAGCTCGGCGCCCACTTCCCGCGGGCGGATCGGTTAGTACTGACTTTGTATCGGGACCATTTGCCGTTGGTAGTATTAAATATTGTGTATGCTTAGTTGTGATTCAGCATATACTTATCTGAGTGTATACGAACGCATAAGGTCGTGACGCCGGTGTATACAGAGGTTTTTTTGCCGATGCTCACCCAGAGTGGGGTATTCACTTAGTCGATCTACTATGCGTGCACGAATAGCGTGGGTTCAGATGAGCGATCTCGACGTCCTCGAGTTCCTCGACGGGCACGAACTGGATGATTTCAAGGCCCCGCCAGCGACGATCGCCAAGAACATGGATCCGACGAAGGGGACAATCCAGCAGCGCGTCCGGATACTGAACGCAGCTGGTCTCATCGAGAAGGAAGACGAAACTGGCGGGTACTACCGAATCACGGGTCTCGGCCGTCGATATCTGGAACACGACCTATTGGACGAGGAAGAAGCGCGGCTCAAGGAATTCGACCCGTCCGGCGTCTAATGGTCCAGGGCCGTTCCGCCATTCATTTTGCTTAGTGGTCAGTAGTTGAATCAAGGATGCCGACTGAAGCTACCGTGTACCGGGTCCTCCTGGTCATGGGCGACGACATCGATCAGGAACGGAGCGTCGCCAGAGATGTCGTTATCGACTGGAACTCGACGACTGGACGGAGCCAAGACATCTACCTGGAGCCGGTCTCAGCTGTCCACCTCAACCTCGACACGACTGACCTCGCGGAGGAGATCGATGCAGTCCTCGGGACCTTCTGGACGACAGTGGAGAACGCGAGGACCACGAGCGACTGCCTGACCGACACAGTCCGACAGCTCGCCTTCGATGGGCATACGCCGTCGATTATCGGATTCTCGGAACAGAACGTCCCAACGAGCAAGTTGGATCCGGATAAGTATGCGGCCGTCCAGGACTTCAGAGAGGAATGCCGCAAGACGGGATACTTCACGTACGCTACCCTCGAAGAGTACGAGAGTCGCCTCCAGCAGTCCCTCTCCCGGATGATGGACGAGATCCTCTCCGATCCACGGAGACAATTCGTGGTGGAGTCCGAGCACGAAGGACCGAGTGAATACGACGTCGAGGTCGATTACGATCGGCTCGAGCTGTCTGCCGATGTCCATCGCGAACAGGACGAGCGCAACCTCGATCGGGTCGTAGAACGATTCGAGGAATAGGGAATCGATCCACCGTATCGGGTCCTCGACGCGGGGTGTGGATACGGTACGGTCACGAAGAGCCGCTTTGGGAACGACGACCGGTTCGATGTCGTCGCCATCGATCAGTCCCGAGCAGCCCTCAAAATCGCCAAGGACCAGTACGCCGCGCCCAACGTCGAGTATCGGTGGCTGGACGTCAACAACCTACCTGACGCCGATCTCGGAAGCTTCGATCTCGTCTTTGCCGCCTACTTGTTCCATCACGTCGCGAACCAGGAGTCCATCCTATCGCTACTCTGGGATGCTGTCGATGAAGGAGGGTGTCTGCTCGTCCGCAGCTGTGACGACGGCCAGCACCTGCACTATCCACCGGACGAAGACATGGAGTGGCTCGTGGAGTTCACGGACGATATTCCCGGAAGCAGTGATCGCACTCACGGACGTCGGTTGCCCACCCAGATGAAGCGGCTCTCGCCGGAACCGAGCGACGTCTGGCTGGATCTGAAGAACTACCATACTGTAGGCCTGAGCAGCGCTGAACGCCGGGAGTACTGGTCAGTGTTCCACTCTAACCGGCTCCACTACGCGAAGACGCGGGCGGAACGTGATGATGCCTCGGTGGAGGAGAAGCGCCTCTACGAGCAGATGTCCGAGGCAATGGGCGCTCTCGAACAGAAAATTATCGGGAACGAGCATGTCTTCGACGTGAAGAGTGTGCCCGTAGTTGGGGCAATGAAGTGACCATCCGTGTACTATTGAGGTTTCCAAAAAGATGCAATCGAAGCAACCGTAACGAACGCTTTGGATAGACGAATGGTGTAATTTAATTGTCGAAAATCTAAAGGTACCTGTCAGGAGCGATCTGTTTAATACAGAGGCGTATTCACCAACATTACTCTCTATCTAAAATTGATAGCATCCCCAGATATTAGTTGGTGAAGCCGAGATAACACCTGAACCTTGAAAAATGAATGCGTTTGAGCCATCAAGAGATATCGTGTATAGTGATTTGACGGAGGGGCGGATCCGGACGGGTCCTAATGATAGTAGCATATATGTGGACTCAGACTACATTTTCCCAAAAACTGCGATATGTATCGACCCATCTTTATTGGTTGATTCCGCTATTGGTAGCACTTTAGATATGGTAGAGGATCTTGGCAAATGGCCATTTAAATTCTATATTGTGGAATCTTTCCACAACCTCTTGGTAGAAGCAACTGAGCGGGAAGGACAATTAGTGTACAAAGGGGACAAAACGACCCTTGATTTCTTTTCAGGAAATACATCATTCGAACAATTATCAACTACTGCTCACAGGATAGATGAATTAGATATAACCGTATTTGATGCATCCGATTATTGGGGGGAAGAGAATTCAGAAATATATAATAATTTATCATTAACGCTTCCGAATTCCGAACCACAGGATGATTATGAGTCGGCATATCAACCGGGTGGATTCCGGTTGGCAGATGTTCTATTTGAGGAAGTAATATTCGGTTTGAACATGAGCCCTATTCTAGCCCGAATGAAAAAAGTCATAAATAGAATAAGTGAAGCAGCAGATTACAGAGTAGAACTATCTCAAGAATATTTACAGAAATATATTGACGAAAGTGTGGAGGAAGTGTCGGAAAGACGCCAAACGGTATATAAAGAAATCAGAAGACTAGAGCGTCGGTCCAGAATACGTCATGAGCAGGAGCCCGACGAACCGGTCAGAAAAATAGCTGTGCTCCGGGAATTAGTGAAGGACTATCCGGGGACAAATTGGATAAGCTATCTTCTGAAAACCAGCCCAACAGCAGTGGGGGCAACGGCAGGGGCGGCATTTGCAGGGATACAAGGAGCAATGTTAGGTGCAGGCGCGACTGGCGTTATAGGACACTATTTTGCCGATCCGTAGCCCGTTGAACCTACTTTCTTGGATGCGTACCTTTTATGCAGCACACTACAATGAATATTTGTTAAAACTAGTAGAATCGCTGGCGGTCAATGTGCACCCCTTCTCATCAGTCGATTCATCTTGATATATTGGAAATGAACTCATATCGGCTCAATGCCTGACTTGGGGATGCTTCCTAGTCGAATCGGTTCTGTCCACCCTGATTGAGACTTGACTTGGCTATCGACCCAAATCGTGTTTCTCACAGACTACTTCTCGCAACTCTTCTAGAAGATCAGGGTGATGCTCTTCGAGAACTTCGATATCTTTCACGAGCTCGTCGTTGATCCGCGATCGGACGCGAGAGATAGATTGTAGGCGCTGTGACTCCGACGGGTCGCCTTCTCCTGTGATGTATTCCCGGTCTGTATCCGTCATGATCGCGCGATACCGTCCCATTTCAGACCTCGAATTTTGCGCCATTGCAAATGAAGCTTCCTCCGCGAAGGCCATAGTATTTGCGCCAGCGCATACATTTGCATTAGTGCAAAACACTTAATGTGCACTGGTGCATAGGTGTAAATGAGAAGCGCGGAACACCGGCCCAAAATCTGGCCGGGGCGTGCGCCAACACGCCCGACCGCGCTTCGGAGAGTGACCGAAGCATGTCAGTCCAAAACACGAGTTCCCAAGAACGTGCCGAACCGTCCTCGGACCCGCGCGCCGACTACATCCACGTTGGTATCGATTCCGAAGGAGCGTTTCACTGCTACCGGACGACCGACGAAACCGTACACGTCATCGAAGACGGCGAGGTGACGTATCGCTACGATCTCACCTCAGACCGTTCGATCAACACCTGGCTCGACTACGTCGCACACAAGCGCGGCTGGGCCGATCAACGGCTCTTCAAGAACCCGTTCGGGAGCCTTACGGAGCGGATCTGGCAATGACGATCCAACCCGTCGATCCACGTGATCCAGACGCCGATCGTCTGAAGGCCGAATGCGACCACGACCTCGAGCTCGAGAACTACCGTCTCGACGACGAGGGACCCTGGGGATGCACGGTGGTCGCGACGTGCGTCGAGTGTCTGGCGACCGTCTCTGCGGATGTCGAACCGGAATCGTTCGTAGAGTTGTGAACCTATGAGCGCAACTTCACCGGACAATTTGGGGTCCTGTGGCGATGAACTCGCGGTTCGCGCGGCTACCGAGGCGATGATTGTCGTCTCGAAAGCACCGGGGATGTTCGACGTCTACTCGGGCGAGACGGCCATCTACACTGTCGATCTTCGTCAGGGTGCGTGTGAGTGTCCAGACGCGATGTACCGGGGACGTGAATGCAAACACCAGATTCGAGTCAAACAGGCTCTCGGTGAGGAGTCGATCCCCGATGGAGTCCGCATCGATCCGACTCTCGCACGACGGCACGAATGAGCTATTCTTAGAAAAGGCCAGATCTCCATTGAGGAGTTCTGATAGTGCCTACCTTTGACGTCGACGTTCGATCCACTCCTCAGAAAACTCAGAGAGATTCATCGCAGCTGCGCAGTCCGGACAGCAAAATCTCTCCGAGTCGCGGTATTCCACTGCCATCGTCTCAGGTGGTTCGACCGTTACTCGGAAGAGTCGCGCTGGTTCCACATTCCGATCACACCGGTAGCATTCGCGATCGTGAACGTCCTCGCCGGCCCCGTCGTACGTTTGCTCGACGGATGTCATCCGAGTACCCCGCGGCTAACCCGATCGAAGTAACTCAGCCCCCAATCCCTGAAAACGAAACTATGCGACGGGTAGTGATCCGACTCTTGGCACTGCACGCGTGCGAGACCTTTTTGTCTCGATGGTGTCTTTCGGAACATGGCAACCAGGCATGCGTCTGGAGGCCAGACGTCTCGGGTGTGTCCACCACCCGGGACATTTCTGCGCAGTCCCCTGCGACTGATGGAGACGCTGACTTCCAGCGAAATCTATGGAGTGGACAATATTATAACTATTGGGCAGGGGCGAACATTAACTATGTGAACGCCATGCGGTCTAAACATTAGTCATTGAACCTAATCCGTACTCAATTAGGGGCGGCTTCGGTCAGACGGGGCACCGCGGAGGAATTTGTTCAGCTACTGAATTCTGACGGCGGGATAATAGAAGGGGTACGGTGACTGCCCAAAGTTGAGTCGGACGCCTGTCACCGATCGACGTCGTCACGACCATTGCGTTCGTGACCGTCTTCGGTGTCCAGGTCTGCCGGAAGTCTAATACGAAGCTGCTGGCCGTGTTCTAGTTCGTCCGGCGGATCCTCGAGCCGGAGCAAGATCGTCCCGTCGCCGGCGTCAACGACGTGAGCCTCCACGACGCTATCGGCGACCGCCGCCTCGATGCGCTGCAGCCGGGCATCGATATCGGTCAGTGACGGTTCAGCGTCGCTTTCGTCGATCGACTGCATGCCGGCTTTGTTGGGATCTGGAACAGAGTTTGTCGTGTCCGGACAATCGGCATCAGTCGTCTGTTCACCTCGAACTCCTTTCGGCGCAAGGCCTTCCGGCTCATCGTGGAGTCGATCGCGAAGGCGGTCGATATCCAGCCCTTCGGCGCGGAGATCGACGTCGTCAGCACGTTCAACGGACGGGAGTTCGAGATCCATTCCTCCATCGCCGAAGCGGAGCGCTGTCGCGTTCGTCCCCGCCATCACGCGTCGCGTCGTCGACTCGGTCACCCAGGGTGGAGGTGTCCATCCCGTCTCGTCGAGAATCGTGTACGTCTGCGTGTCGTCCGTCGCCCAGACGAAGCTGTCGTACTTGTCTTTGTATTGTGACGCAGCAGCGCCCTGTTGATGCGTAACAACGACGTGGACTGGCGACAGGGTCTCGACGATATCGTCGATCGTTTCTTCGGTTGGGTGATTGCTCAGCGTGAACTGGTGGGTGGTACACGCGTCGCCAGTCACGGGTTCGGTCGCGCCACCGGTGAGCTGAACGAGGGTCGCGCCGGGATCGTCCGCAATCGTCTCATAGAGACGGCCGGCACTCCCGTCAACTGGCACCTCAGGCCCGGCAATCGTCACGCCGCCTGGAGTGAGTACGGTAGAGGGATCGGTAAAGTCGGGAATCGCTTCGACGTTCGGCACGTCGTAGCCGAGCTGCTCGTAGAGCGTTGCGACTTGGCCAACAAGAATGATCTGCCAGGCTTCACCCCGCTCGTCGGTGAGGTGCCCGAGGAGGTACGCGATCTGCACTCCAGTGAGCCCGCTCGCCGTCGCCAGCACGGTCGAACCCGCCCGGACGCGTTCGCAGACGGTGCCGACGGCGTCGGTGAGGGTTGATTCGAAGTCGGCACTCGTCGCAGCGGTGAGGACGACCGCGTCGACGTCGACGAACGCCTCGGGATCGAACCCGGGGTAGCCGGCCGCTCGACGCATGGTGAAGTCGCCAGTGATGAGAATCGTCCGCCGCTCGTCGCCGTCTTCGACCTCGAACAGGAACCCCGCCGCACCCGGCGCGTGGCCCGCCGGTACCGGACATACTCGAAGCCCGGAGACGATCTGTGTCCACTCGTCGATGGGCGTCAACTGCTCTAGCACTCGATCCGTCCCCGCGAGGTCGTAGTGGTCTTCGCCCGCCTCGAAGACGTCCTCCAGGATCTGCGCCGTATCCGGGGCGGCGTACAAGGGCGCCGCGTGATCCAACGCCTCACCGAGCGACTGGTAGTGGTCGAGGTGAGCGTGGGTCAAACAGACCGCCGAGAGGTATTCGTCGTCGGCTTCGTCGAGGAGGTCGGCCGTGGAGACGTTCTCCCCGGCGTCGATCAGCACGCAGACGGTCTGGTCGGCGAGCAAGCCGTCGATTCGCAAGACGACGGACTCACGCCCGGAGTACGGATTCGCGTGCCGATACTGTATCTCCATTATCCTGTTTTCCCCGTCTATGTGCGATAATATATAACCTTCCTAGCGTAGCGCCAATCTCCCGACGAACGGCTATCGATGCGGGGTTATCCAGTGTGGAACGACTCGTAGGATCTCTTGCGACCGGCTGTAGCCGGGGCTCCATTCCCGCTTCGGAAATTTCGGAAATCGGGCCCCGACCAATACAACAATCCAAGAGATTGTATCACTCATGCACCGATTCGATAAGCCAGCCATCCCGGAACTCCCGGATCTCGAACCCGGAATCACACTATTGAAAGCGGACGACCCGATCACGCCACTCCACTCCCTCGTCGTTGATCACGTCCTCATCGATGGCGGCAACGGATACTGGGTCGATAGTCACGGTCACGGTCGTACGGACACGCTGACAGACGTCTCACCGTCGGACCGCATACTCGACCGGATCGAGGTCGCACGCGGCTTTACACCCCAGCAACACCACGAGCTCGTCGCGACGCTGTCGAAACGGCGGATCGATCCCTCGCTCATCGTCGCACCGGCCGTCGACGGGCAGTACCGCGACGATAGTCTTCGATCGGGAGAAGCGACCAACCTCTTGCTCCGTACACTCGCGCGGCTGGCTCGACTCGCCCGCGACCACGAGTGTCCAGTCCTGGTCACCCGTGCTCGCGACGACGCACTATCGGAACCGGTATCGGAAATCGCGTCGCACACCGTGAGTTGTCGTTCGACCCCGCTCGGTCCTCGGTTCGAGGGTGAAGACTTCGAGACGCTCGTCTATCCACAGGAGGACGGCTGGGTACAAACGACGCTCGCATTCTGGGCCGAGGTGCTGCGGGCCCGCGAACCGCTCTACGCGGACGCCCCGACGGAGGTGCAGATTCATGGGGCGCACTAACCCGACCTACCGTGATCAGGTGCGGTCGATCGAGGAGCGATGGGGCGACTATCGCCGCGCGCTCCGAGGGCAGGATCAGCCACACTTCGATCGACTCTTCGAACACGGTCGGCAGTACGCCGACGCAGCGGGCTACCAGAATCCGACGGATCCGATGTTGGCGTTGCTCGTCTCGATCGTACTCGCACAGGAGCGCCGGATCACAGAATTGGAAACGCAATTCGACGAGCGCGAGTCATGACGGCGGGACTGTTCAAGGTCGACTACCTCGACGGCGAGGTTCTCAAGTGGCACGCCACCTCGGACGGAGTCGAGACTGTCTCGAACACGGACTTCACGCCGACAATCTACGCCATCCCGGACGGTGACCACTCGTTCGAGGAGCTCGCCGATCGGCTCGATCCGCATCCGCTCGCGATGGATATGCAACTCGAACCGTGGCGACGTGGCTGGCGTCACGATCCTGAGCCCGTCCTTCGGATCGACGTCCCGGATATTGACGCCGTCGACGAACTCGCCTCCCACCTCAGGGACATCGGGCGGCCGGGAGATGTGAAGTGCTTCAACGTGGATTTCTCGCGGGAGTTCCGATACTGTCTCGAAACGGGACAGACGCCGGATCCCGCCCGGGACCTCCGGACGCTCGGACTCACCGCGCCGGCGACCGCGATGGTCGACGATGTCCTCTCGAAGCTGTCGGTCGACGGTGAGCGGGTGTCAGGTAGTCCAGAGGCGGTCGTGGAGCGTGTCGACCGGGCCCTCGGCCGTATCGACCCCGATGTCCTGATCCTCTCGTCGAGCGAACTCGTGCCGGCGCTGTACGATGCAGCCGATGTGGTTGGTCGCGACGACTTCGACCTGGGTCGTCGTTCTGGCTGGCAAACGCTCGCCGGCGCCTCGACGTTCGAAAGCTATGGACAGGTCGGGCACTCTCCCGCCCGGTACAACGTCCCTGGCCGGGCGATCATCGATCGGTCGAACACGTTCTTCTACGATCAATCCGGTCTGCAGGGGATCCTCGACCTATCGCGACGATCCGGGAAACCCCTCCAGGAACTCGCCTGGGCGTCGATCGGCAACGTCCTTACGGCGATCCAGATCACTGAATCGCGGGAACTAGATGTCTTGACGCCGTGGAAGTCCTGGCGCCACGAATTCTTCAAGTCGATGCGGACGCTTCACGAGGCCGACCGCGGCGGCTACACGTTCGCCCCCGACGTCGGCGTTCACGAGGATGTCCACGAGCTCGATTTTTCGTCGCTGTATCCCAACATCATCGTCACGCGGAACATTAGCCCGGAGACGATCTGCTGCGACTGTCACGATAGCGAAGACGTCCCGGGACTTGGCTACTCGATCTGCGACGAACGTGGCTATCTGGCGGACGTCCTCGAACCGCTGATTTCGGATCGGGACGCGATCAAGGCCGAGATTCGGGAGACCGACGATGAAGGGCGAAAGCAGGCACTCCAACAGAAGTCGGACGCGATCAAGTGGATCCTCGTCTCGTGTTTCGGCTACCAGGGCTTCTCGAACGCGAAGTTCGGTCGGATCGAGTGCCACGAGGCGATCAACGCCTATGCCCGCGAGATCTTGCTCAATGCGAAGCAAACGCTCGAGGCCAACGGCTGGCGAGTCGTCCACGGGATCGTCGATAGTCTCTGGGTCCAGGCCAATGACGGGATGGCCCAGACTGCGCTCGAAGCTGTCGCTCGCGAGATCTTTGCCGACGCTGGGATTCGTCTCGAGTACGAGGGCGGCTTCGACTGGGTGGCGTTCGTCCCGATGGCCGACAGCAAGGCCGGTGCACTGACGAAGTACTTCGGTCGGAAGCACGACGGCGAGTACAAGTTCCGCGGCATCGAGGTTCGCCAGCACTCGACGCCGCCGTACGTCGCCGATTGCCAGCGTGAGTTGATCGAGGTATACGATTCGACACGGACACCCGAGGCCGTCTGTGATCGACTCGATCGGCAACTGCAGCGACTTCGGTCGGGCGAGGTGAACCCGATGGACCTCGTGATCGAAGTTCGCTCGTCAAAGCGCCTAGAAGAGTACACGCAGTCAACTCGGTCGGTTGCAGCGTTGGAACGCGCCGAGGCTGCCGGGATCGGTCGCGAACCCGGGCAGCCTGTCGAGTACGTGGTCGTCGACGAATCGAAATCTGGCCGTGAACGCGTGCAACTACCCCACGAGGGGATCGAGGAGTACGACGCGGCGTTCTACGCGACCGAGGTTATTCGGGCAGCGGAGAGTGTGCTGTCGCCGAGTGGGTGGCGTGAAGAAACTATCCGAGAGTATCTGGCGGACCGGGTTGAACCGACAATCGGAGCGTTTTAGAATTCCCGTTTGGTCCCGATCAGCGACGGTTCGACACGTTCGCCGATATTTGCGTAGTAGAGTGCGAGATTGTCCTCCAAGTCTGTGGTTAGATAGTGTTCAATAACCAGTTTGATGGCTTCGGTGCGGTCTGTATCGCCAGTATTGTGGGCGTCAAGGTACGCCGGACCGACTTCTTCATCAAAGCGGACGTTAGTGACTTCGGCGCCGTCTCAAACTTTTGCCTGTATTCAAAGGAATAGACTGAATCTAAGCAGGAAAATCGGCAGACAACCTGTTGAATTGTCTGACGACAAAGTTTTTGCTGAGGATGTGGAAGGTAAACCCGAGACAGTCAAATAAAAGAGATATCAACGGGACTGGTGGATCAGTCCCAGGTTCGAGGTCGACGGCCGTTACCGGTTCCGTCGGCGTGCACGACGCATCTCGCGTTCGGCCTCGCGCTTGGCCTTTCGGAGTTCACGTTCCGCTTCACGTTCGGCCTTGCGCATCGCCTTACGCATCTCGCGTCGCATCTTGGCTTTGCTAAATCCCATGACTGTCTCACCTCGTTACCGCGTTCTCGTTGGCGCTTCGCACTCTCAGTGGTGCTTGTGGGGTGCGCCGTCGACAAATCAGAGCTGCCGATCATGCGATACAAATCCGTTGTGGCGCGGCTATAAAAAAGATTTCGGGGTGGTACAAGCTTGAGGTCACCTCGAAATGTATAGTACAAGCTGTATGTTCCTCGTTCTCAATTTCGATAGCCGAAAAAATTCGTACTTGAATTGATCGGTTTAGAGTCCAAGCTTTTCGACCGCCCACTCGGGCGCAACGTCTGGGTGGTCTTCTACAAGATCGAACCAGCTATCGCGGACGTCTGGTCCAAGTTCATCAATCTCCTCGGGAGTAGGATCCTCGAGATCGATCATTTCACCGTCGTCAGGATTCGAAGGGTGGATAGCAAAGAGCCCGTACTGGGCGGCGATCCGGTCGCAGTGACTCTCGACGGTCCCCTGTGAGGTGTCAGTCTGCTTGGCGACCCACGATGCAGACCCACTGAACTGTTTCCAGGCGGCCGTTTCAGCTTCGTTTTCAGTAAGGTCTGTCGTCCGAGCGAAGTACGCCGCGAGGTGTTTCGCGTGAACCTGTTCGGCTTCGGATGGCTCGCTTGGTGATTTCATATGGTCAGGTACCAGTCAATTGAGAATAAAGTTTGAGGTGGGCGGGTGAAAGCGAACGTCACAGGTCCGGGTTGAGAATCCAAAGAATCCCCACGAACAAAATCATCGGTCCGGCAATCGCTGCAGGGATTATCGAAAACACATCTCTTGCATGAATACCTAATTCGTCCGAGACTCCACTGAATTCCATCATGAGCATTGCTATGACGAGTGCTACTGCAAAAATGGTGATTCTACCTCGAATTGACGCCATACAGGCTTGAGCCGGTAAACTGTATTCAACTTTCGGTATGATTTGAGGCTAAGTTGGGAAGATGACAAACCTTGTGGAACCAGAGAGGTGCACCACGGCAAATGAAGCACGCCACTCTCAAGGAATAAGGAACGTGGACTATCTGAGTAGATCAGAAAGAGGAGTCTGTATATACCTCAGCTAATTCGGTGCACCACAACCGCGACCATGCTTAATATAAATATATGCATACATTTATAATATTGTGTATTCGGGATCCAATCGTGGTAAGAATTGTTTGACAGTAACAATTGCAATCGACCCCACCGCACCGGTGGGAAAATTGCAGAGGCCGAAGCCAGACCCGTACGAGACTGCTACGGGCCGAAATAACCTCCGCAAGAATTCGCAGTAATGGAATCAACCAAAGTCACGACGTCCATCTCAATTCAACCGGCAGATGCGGTATTCCTCAGCTGGGCTGCTGGAATCAACGCATCTGGCCTCTTTCGGGAGGCTCTATCGGAACAGATGGCGTATCGAGATATCGACCGCAATCGCCTCATCGAGCTCGTAGAACGGACCGTCCAAGACGGAGACCGTGACCTCGACGATTTGTGCAAGCACACGTCGAGTCTCGACGATCTCGAGGCAATACTCGAAGAAACTGATCATCCACAACCCGCAAGTCATGAGTGAGCAGTCACCCTCCACCGCCGCTGAATCGGCCACGAACACACTGAGTGCGCCACTACAAACCCTCGCACGTCCGCCTGTCGTACAGCTCGCAGTCGGGCTGGCGTTCCTCGTCGTCGCAACCAACCCCGTCTCCGCCGATGTCGGTGACGTCTACTGCGATACGGGGGTCGAGACTGGCATCTCGCTGGTATTCGGCGCACTCGCCGGCCTCGGACTGCCCGCGACCGCCTTCTTCATCGGTCGAGCAGGGCTCTCGTACATGCGAGCAGGCGGGAATCCCGAGAAAAAGAACGACGCGAAGCAGAAGCTCGTGATGTCCGGACTCGGATTCGCGATTATCGTAACCGCCCTCGTGTCGCCCGAACTCGTCGACAAGGTTGGCAGTCAGATGGGGTTCGCCTTCTCGGACTGCGTCAAGCCGATATAGCGCCATCGAACCTCGACCCTCCACCATGTCCCTGCATCGAACGGCCGTCGTCCTGATTGGAGCACTGCTCGTCTGTAGCTCCGTCTCTCTCGCGATCGGCGGCACTCCTGTCGCGGCGCCGAACGAGAATGTTTCCGAGACGACCCTCCCAGAAGACGGGCCAGCATACGGTGTCAACAGCAGTGACTTCTACAAGCTCTGGTCCGACGACGTCGACGATGCTGAGATTCCCGAAGACGCTCTCGAGGACCGCGAAAACGTCTCACAAGAGGAGTTCGAACGAGCCCTCGCAGAGTCGACCGATATCCCGTTCGAACAGCCGCCAGCGGCGCCGGAGATCTGGAACCGTGGGGATCTGAGTGACTACAATCCAGGCGGCTCTGGGGCATCCGTCGCTCCATCTAACGCACAGCTCACCGACGGCGCCTACATCAAAGATGCGTTCGTGAGCATCGGGGCGATCCAGTCCTCGACGATTCTCCACGACACGAACGAAACGGATCCAACCCAGTACATCGCTCCAGACGGCGAGGTACTGGCGGTCACCGATTATCGAGTCGCGATCCCCGATGACAGGGAGGACGAAAAGCGAGAGGAAGAGTGGTCGCTCGTCGATACCTCGCTGGAGTCGGTTACCCTCAAAGCGAACGGTGAAACGCTGAGTGAGGCCGATGCTCATCGCTCGGTTCTTGAGTACTCAGACCTGTCCGGCTCGGTCAACCTCTCCGTCGAGACAACGATCTCTGCATCGTTGAACGTCGACAAGGAGATCTGTACCGACTGGAACGTAACCGGCGGCACCTGTGACGAGTGGTCGTCCATCGACGACGAGATCGCCGTCGAGCAGACCGTCTCGGATTCGCGATCGGTCGTCGTGAACGAGCTGTCGAACCTCTCCGGAAACCGTGTCGAGTTCGAAGCAGTGCCCGGTCAGGTCGGCGCTGTCGTCAACCCGGATACGGAGTGGTCGACGATCACCGTCGACGAAGACGCCCAGACGCGCAGCAACTGGTGGTTCTACACGGCCGGGACGCCAGGGTGGAACGAACTGGTCACGCACGAGGCCGATGGGTCGACGACGTCACCGTCGTCGGTTCGACCTGTCGAGGTCCACGCGTTCCCGAGCGAAGTGGCACCGTACGTATCGGGAACGACTGCAGATGGATCCGCCTCGATGCAGATCGAAGAGGTATGGGGCGAAGAGCGGACGGGACCGACACTCCCGTCGAATATCGACCTCGAGCCAGCCAGCCCGTACTCGAACGCTGATTCGGTCGCGTTCAGTTCGGAGACGATCGATGCAGCGGCACTGGACGAAGTCACCGTCGACGGGATCGTCAGAGGACAGTCGGAGACGATCTCGCTGGGGAGGTCACAGACGGTTCGAGAGGCAACGCTCTCGCTCACTGTTCAGGAGTCAAACTCCTCGTCCGCGACCGTCCAGGCGACGGTGGTGGACGCCTCCACCGACGAGCCAGTTACGGCTGGACAGGTCAAAATCGGAAACCAGTCAGTTCCGCTCGATGCGAGCGGAGAAGCCACGATCACGGTCTCGAACCCGGAACACATCGTTCGCGGGGAATACGTCCCAGGGAAGTGGTGGCAGACCGACCACGCTTACTCCTCAGCTGAGGACACGACGATCGTTCGCGGAGACACGTTCGACTTCAAGGCCTTCGTCGATCTGGTCGTCGTGACCCTGCTGTGGTTCCTCCCGCTCAGCCTCCTGGTGTTCGGACTCGACTACGTGACTGACGGGGAGCTGGTCGGCCTCGAGCGCAACTCGTGAGCGACAGAAAACAACCAACGAGAAGATACTATGAAATTACACGACGGAAACCAGCCACGAATCGCCCGACGAACAGCCCTCGCCTGCGTCGCAGGTGGTATTGCCGGTCTCGCGGGGTGCACTACCTCGAGTGAAACCCCAGACGAGCCAAATGAAGATCAGCCTGAAAGCGAGACGTTCGACTCGGTCGACTGGGATGGGCCGACGCTTTGTGCAACGCTCGCCACGGATGTCTCGGCCACCTACGTCGATCTCGTCGACCCGAACGGAGAGACGCTCAGACGGGATCATCCACAGGACACTGCGGATGTGTCCTTCACGCTACTTGGTGAGACGGAAGACGGGTACGAACCGGGCAAGTATCGTCTCGTCGCGTCGGACGGAGACTCGGCGATCGGTGAGACTACCGTTTCGCTCGATCCAGAGTTCACGATCACGGACGTCAAGTGGGCAGCGGAACACCCTGATCTAGAGTGGGACAAAGACCAATCCGACTGGGAAGACCGCGCAGCTATCGAGATCGAGAACACGGGGACTGCCCCGTCGTACGTAGAGCAGATCCGGTGGACGGACGCACCACTCTCCAAGGTGATGTATCCGGCAGAGACCGAGTTCTATCACCGTGTCCTCCTTCCAGCTGGTGAGACCACTACGATCTACGGTGCGGCCGTCTACGCAACGGACGGACGGTTCGGTGAGTCGATCGATTGCAGCGAGATCGAGACTGACGAACTGACCGCGACGGCGATCGTTCAGGCCGGTGAGAATCCGTCGTACTCGCAGACTGTCGAGTACGGGGAGACGGAGGGTTCCTGCGACCTCTCCATCGTCGACGGAGTACCGGTCGAGTCCACTGCCGGAGGTGAGTAACGGTGGGATGGCTCCGTGAAGAGGTCGAAGGGGCCATCGAGGGCGTCATCAGATCCATCCAGGAAGCGTTCCTGGGATTCGCCGATGACCTGTTCCAGTCTCTCCTGAAGCCGATCGTCGGGGTCCCCTCGCCGACCTCTGACTCTCGGTACATCGTCATCGGGGAACCGGACAACAGCCCCTGGGACGAGCTGTATTCGGAGTTCTATCTCCAGCACGTCGTGCCGTTGACGATCATGCTGCTGTTCCTCGCACTCGCCTTCATCGGACTGCGGTCCGGATCGATCAGCAACTACAAGCGAAAACGGTTGCTTCGACGTCTCGGGCTCGTCTTTCTGGGGACGTTCGTCTGGTTCCCGATCGTCTCGCTCCCGCTACAACTCGTGAACGACATCGGGATGACGCTGGCCCCGATCGACGATATGTCCGGCGGGTTCGGCGAACTCATCAAGGCGGGAGTCGGCGGTGTGTTCGTCACCCTCCTCGTCGTTCTCGTCTCGAACTTCCTCCTGTTCGTGGGGGCGTTCATCTTCGCGATCAGGTACCTCAGCATCATCCTCCTGACGCTCCTGATGCCGCTCCTCGGCGTCCTCTGGGCGATGGATATCTGGCCGATATCCCCGGCGTCGCAACTCACTAGGCGTGCTGCCGGGGTCTATCCGGGTCTCATCCTGGCTGGAATCCCCTGTGCAGTCGTGTTCCGGATCGGCTGGCAGCTGGACCCGTCGCCGAGCACGGACGGCCTGTTCAGTATGATGCTCGGGCTCGCGCTCATTCCCACAGCGTTCATCGCGGCGATTATGACGGTCTACTGGTCCGCGCCGGCGATGAAGGCGCTTGCTCATCAGAGCGTCCAGCGGACGAATCCAGCGGCGGCAGGTGCTGCCACGAAACGCGGTATGGGGACGGGCGTCAGGGGCGCACGGAACGTCCATCGCGGTTACTCGACGAACACCACTAGTGTGGTGACCAAGGATGGGGAGAAAGCAATCGAAAATGCCGGTTCAAGAACGTATAAGATAGGATCAGCAGCCCAATCGACGAAAAATCACGCACACCGGTACAACAACTTACGGAACACCAAGACAGGCAGAATGCGCGACAAAGCGAAACTCGACGCCGGTCAGTCGGCGAAGATCGCGAAGTCACAGGCGAAGCAGTCGTTCAGAAACACGAAAAACAAGGTTTCCCGGTGGTAACTCCTATGAGTACGAACACGGACGACGGCGAGTACAGCGCGCGGCGAATACACCGGACACTCGGCGGGACGACCGCGTTCTTCCACGGCTATTCGATCGACGAACTGTTGCTTTTCCTCGGAGTGGCGTTCTTCACACTGGTGGGCGCCGCAGTCGTTCCAGCTGCGCTCACGATTCCGGTCGTCGGCTTCGGATTGATGCTCGGTCTGGTGCTTGCTATCCTCCACAAAGTGAAACCCTCGTACCTGTGGCTCACCGAGTGGCTGGTCGCTCGGCTCGGCTGGGCGGTCAAGAACAAGGAGTACACGCACGGACCGGACAATAGCGAAGTCCGGTACCTGACCCGTGTCGGACGGGTCTACCCACACGCTATCGAGCGGACTGATGGTGCCCTCGTCGGCGCGGTGAAGGTCGAACCGGCGAACATGGCCCTGGAGGACGAGGAGGCGTGGGCGCGGGCCGTCCAGTCGCTCTCCGAGTTCGTCAACGCAACCGTCGATTTCCCGGTCAAGTTCTACATCACCAGCCGCGAAGTCGATCAGGACGAGACCGTTCGCGACCACCAGCACCGACTCGGTGACGCCGACATCCGTTCGCGACCGGTCCTTCAGCGATTGCTGGAAGAGTACGTCGCCCGGAACACGAACGCGAACGGCGACGTCGACTCCGAACGGACCACCATCCGGGAGTTCTACATCATCACGGCTGTCGGGGATAGTGACGTCGAGCATCTCGACGAAACCGGTGATAGCGTGCTGGCGTTCTTGGCCGATCTTCGAGTCGTTGGCCGCCTATTCAGTCGATTCCAGTCGGACGGACTCTCCGACGGAGAACGGGAGCGACTCAAGGAGGAGAAACTCGAATCGCGTCTGTCGCAGCTCCGACGTGGTGGTGCGTCCCTCTACCGGTGTTCTGTCGGCACCGTCGACGCCTACGAGCTGGTTCGCGTCACCAAGGAGTACTGGACCGGACAGACGGAGACGTACGGCGACATCACCGAGGCGATCGGAACGTTCCCGGTCGTCGCACATGGGTTAAGCGAGCAGGTTCCATCGAATCCGCATCCGGACGCCGTCGTCGACGCGATCGACGAGGCGGCGAGTCGAAAGCGACCTCACAATGCCGATCGGGAATCCGATGAAGAATCAGAGTGGACGTTCCCACTCGAAGAGTTCGACGATGACGAGGGCCGGGAGTCGTCGGACGCCGAGCCATCCACCGAACCCGAGGATCGGCTCGACGACCCCGCGACGATGCACCAGTCGGTCATCGCCCCGTCGACGGTCGACTGGGAGACGACCTACGCCGTCATCAACGACGAGACGTACGTGCGGACGTTCTGGATCGAGCAGTTCCCGGAGGAGCCGCCCAACGGCATGTTCGAACGGTTGCTGTTAGAGACGGATCTGCAGACGGACATCAGCATCCATCTCGATCCGTTCGACAACCACTCGGCAGAGGACATGATGGCCGCGTGGATCTCCGATCTGAAGGTCAATCAGCACGACTCGAATAGTCTCCAGTCGGAGGACCTCCAGGAGGACATCGACCGGGCGAAGGTCATGCGGTCGCTTGTCCGCGCCAACAAGGCCTCGTTCTACCGAGGTGGGGTCTTCATCCGACTCTCCGCCGAGAGCAAGCAGGAGCTCGACAACAAGACGACGCGTCTCCGCTCGATCGTCAAGGACGCCCCCGCGAACAGCACCCTCAAGGTAGCCAGTCGCTGGCAGGAGAAGGGACTCGCGACCGTCTCACCACTCGGACAGAACGAACTCGGTCGTGACCGAATGTCGACGATGACGAACCAGGCGGTCGGCGCCATGTTCCCGTTCTCGTCGAACTACATGATGATGGACGAGGGCGTCGAGTACGGATATCACGGCCACAACGGATCGCCAGTACGTATCGATCCGTGGGAGCTGGAGACCGGTCACAGTGAACTCGTCGTCGGGATGCCCGGCGCCGGGAAGACGTTCGGCGCCATCATGCGGATGCTCCGGATGATGAAACGCCGGCAGGACACGATGCTCGTGATGATCGATCCCGTCGGTGGCTTCAAAGGGATCGCAGATGCCCTAAACGCGAAGACGATCACTGTCGGTGGCGACACGCGCCTGAACCCGCTCGAGATCCGTGAGACGCCCGAGGAAATCCTCGAATCCGACGACGGAGCCTCACCACTCTCGGCGAAGAAAGACGAGGTGCTGGCCGTTCTGGAGAACTTCCTGACCGCCCGGGAGATCGACCTCGGGACCGAGACCGGTGTGCTGTCGTACGTGATCGACGAGGCGTACCGGCAGGCGGGTGTCGTCGAAGACGACGTCAGTACGCACACGCCGAAGAACTCGCCAACGATGGCGGACGTCCACCAGGTTCTCGCCGATATCGCCGAGAACCCCGACGAGCACAACATCGCCGAATCCGAATCCGCTCGCGAACGCGCGGCACAGTACGCTGACGAGCTCGCGATTGCCTTCCAGCCCTTCCGTGAGGGCGGCGCGTACGAAAACCTCTCGGAACCTTCGGAAGTCGACATCCTGGAGGGCAACGACAAGGTCGTTTACATCGACCTCGGTCAGATCGAGGGGACCGCGTCGGGGATCGATCGCCAGACGTTCCTGATGCAACTGCTCCTGTCGACGGTCTACCAGCAGGCGAAGAAGACGGACAAGAACGTGGAGGTCGCGATCGACGAGGCCCACTACCTCTTCGAGGATCAGGCGAATCTCGACTTCCTCGAGACGGCGTTCCGTCACCAGCGCCACGCTGGCCTGCGGATGGTGTTACTCTCCCAGACCGCACAGGAGTTCTACGAGACCGACCAGGCCGAGAAGATCATCGGGATGTGCCCGATCAAGGTGTTCCACAAGCTGCCCGATCTGGACGACGAGACGGCCGACAAAGTCGGCCTCACTCGCGAACAGCGCCAGTACGTCAGGAGTGCAGACGCCGGGAAGGAGGAACTCGGCTACTCGCAATCGCTCGTTCGCGTCGAAGAACACGGAACCTACCCGCTCCACGTCGTCGCCGACGACTTCGAGAAGCGGGTGATCGATTATTCGCCCGACGATCAGGCCATCATCGAGCGAGCGATCAACAGCGACCCCGAGGAGATCGTCGACTTCGAGGAGTTCCTCGAAGGGGAGGCCGAGCGGAACGCACTCCGGAACCGGTTCGGTGTGAGTGAATCGGTCCTCGAACAGGTGGAAGCGTACGCCGATGGGGAGGAGGACGCCAACCCGAAGTCAGGAACCGAATCAGAACCGGCTGAGGAACACGAAGAACCGCTCGCCCGCCCGGATGGCGGCGAAACGAGCGACTAAGCACTACCGACGAAGGATGATGTCCAAACTGGTATCCAAGGTCAACCGCGCCGTCTTCGGGTCACCGCAGTACGTCGCGACGAAGCCCGGGCTCGACGAGCCATACGTCCAACAACCCGAAAGCGCACCCGCGGTCCTGCTCCGAATCCGCCCGTACAAGGAAAATCAGGGGGTCGTCGACGGAGCCGGATTGCTCCAGTCCGTCCACGACGTGACGACCAACTTCCGGGGGAAGAACACGAGCGATCACCACTCGTTCGAGGTCTGGTACGACGAGGGGAAGATCAAGTTCTACATGCACGCCGCGACGGAGGGGGCTGCCGACAAGTTCCGCCGTCGCGTCGGGAACAGCTACGCCAACAGCGAGGTGTTCCCGGTCGAAGACGGCTACGCGTTCCCGGTGATCGAACCCGACGAATACGTCGCCGGCGCGTGGATGGAGATGGAGAAGATGCCGTACTACCCGATTCGCCACCACAATGCCGAGGGGTGGGAGACCGATCCATACGGCGAGATCACGAGTGAGATGCTGTCGACGGACGAGAGCCGGGTCATCACACAGGTCGTGTTCCGCCCCGCGAAACAGTCCTGGACCGACGGCGACCGGTTCAAGCACAACAGCGTCGACGACCTCGCTCACGGGCTCCGCCAGGGAACGTCGGTCGGCTGGATGGACCCGACGACACGGCCCGCCAGCGCGAAAGACAAGCAAGCGGCGAAGACGATCGAGGAGCAGCGCGGCGAACAGGCGTTCCACGTCAACATCCGCATTCTCGCCATCTCGCCGAGTCCCGACGAGGCAGAGGCGCGGGCCCGTGGTGTCTCTGGGATGTACAGGAAGTACTACAACGCAGTCACCGAGCAGGGACTCGACGACAAACCTGTCTGGCACCATCGGAAGACGTTACGGGCGAGGAGTCTCAGGAACCACGTCCAGCGAATGGCCGATCGGGAGTGGCTCGACCGGCGCATGATCATGACTGTCGACGAGCTCGCCGGCGTCGCCCATATCCCCAACGACGAGATCGAGACGCCGAGGATCGATTGGCGATACACGCAGCGCGGTGACCGTATCCCCGCTGATGCGGCTCGGTACGACGACACCGACGTCCCGGAGCAACGAGAGTCGATCAGCGAAGAACCGGTGGAGGGGTGAGCCCGATGTTTGGCCGGTTCACCGGAGACGACGAGGAAGCGGACGGACAGGAGGGCCATCCTCCAGAGTCGGAGAGCGATCAGTCCCACGAGGGAGCTGATAATGGCCCGTCGACGAGTACCGGAGAGCCGTACCAGATCGTCGAACGTGACCACACTCGCGTCGGCGGCAAGCCCGTCATCACCCATACGGAAGAGGAAGGGCTCGTCGCGGGGCCCCACGTCCGGAAGATGTTCGAGAGTGGCGTCGACGAGCCCGAGAAACCCCTCTGGATTGGCTACGACGACGGGGCCCAGACCGGATTTCGAGAGGCCCCGATCAAGTTCAACTCGCTGTTCCGGCACGTCTGGATCGCCGGGACGACGGGATACGGGAAGACGACGTGGCTCGTCAACTCGATGCTCCAGCTCGCCTACCAGGGCCACGGCTTCGTCTACTTCGACCCCAAGGGGAAGGACTCGCGGGAACTTCTGCAACGCCTCCCGAAGGATCGGCTCGACGACGTCATCTGGGTCGAGCCGGGATCGAGCGACCACGACCGGAGTATCGGGCTGAACTTTCTCGAAACGCCGGCAGCGGAGACCGAGGCCGATCTCGAGAACGAGATCGAGAATCGCATCGAGAACCTGAAAGCGATCTTCGACACCGACGAGTACTGGGGGATCAACATGGAGTCGATCACCGAGTCCATGGGTCGGGCGATGATGAAGTCCGACCGCGAGTTCTCGGTGATCGATATGTACTTCATCCTCCTCAACGCCGAGCGGCGCCAGCAGTTCGCCGAGGAGGTCGAGGACCCATTCATCGCCGAGTTCTGCCAGGAGATCGCGGACATGGAAGACGACGTCGTCCGACCGCTCACAAAGCGGATCAAGTCCTGGGTCGAGAACGCGATCATCCGTCGGATCATCGCCCGTCGTGAGAGTACGGTCGATTTCCGAGAGGTCGTCGACGAGGATCGTATCGTAATCGTCCGGACGCCGGTCGAGAACAAGGACATCAAGAAGATGGTGACGCTGGGCGTGATGCGCAACGTCTGGTCGGCGATCCAGCGTCGCTCCTACGAGATGCGCGAGACGCCGAAGCCGTACTTCGTTTTCGCGGACGAGTTCGACGACATCGCCAGCGAGAGTCTGGATGTCGAATCGATGCTCGCCCGGGCCCGATCGATGCGTCTCTCGGTCACGCTCGCCTCACAGTATCCCTCACAGCTCGAAGAATCGGTCGTGAAAGCGATGAAAAACAACTGCGACAATCTGGTCACGTTCAGCGTCAACGACGATGAGGACGCTGCAATCTTGATGAAGCGGTTCCGAGGCTACACCGCCGAGGACCTCATGTCGACCGACCAGTACACGGTCTGGACGAAGCTGCCGCTCGAGGGTGGGAAGTACTCCGAGCCGGTGAAACTCCGGACGTTCCCACCCTATCCGCCACTCCGGTCGCACGAGGCCGTCGACGAGATAATCGAGGAGAGTCTGCAACGGTACGGTGCCGACGTCCTCACCGACGAGGAGATCCGGGCGAACCTGATCTATGGCGAGTACAACGAGATCCTCACGCCGGAAGATGACGACGAGGAGAGTGAACTGGAAGCGGATGCTAAGAGCATTCCAACTGATCGAATCCTCGAAGGCGTGTTCGCCGCGCAGATCCGACCGGAGATCGATGTCGACGACGAGGGGTTCGTCGCGATCGCGGACGCCAAGCGTGAGATCGAGCGTCGGATGGGCGACACCGGCTACAAGTCCCAGCTATCGAACGTCATCGAACAGACCCTCTACGACGGACAGTACGCCGAAGTGGATCGGCGAAGCGGGCAGTCGGTCGTGAAGCTCACCAGTGCCGGGCTCGTCGAACTCTTCGGCCAGGACACCGGGAGCAGCGCGAGCGGTGGAAGTGACGACCACCGCATTATCCTCCAGAAGTCTTACGAGGCGTTCACGAAACTCGGCTACGTTACCAGTCTCCCGACGCAAGAGGGTGACGAGCTTGCCGACGGGATTGCAGATCTCCCGATCGACCCAATGGACGGCGAGACGCTGGCCGAGGTGGAGGCCCGTCGCGATGAACTCCGGGAAGAGTACCCCGCGATATGGAGACTGAGTGAGGGGCGGCCTGTCAACATCGAAGCGGAGACATCGACGATCGAGAAGCCCAAGCAGACGCTGACGAATCTCCGGAAAGCCGTGAACACGGATCGATTCTGTGTGTTCGCGCTCAAGGACGAGAGTGCCACCAGGGACGAATTTGGGTACTGGGGACGTCGGGCCGAACAGGTACTCTACGATTCTTGGCGAGATGGGAACGAAACGGCGATCGATCACGGCCAGCTAACGTTCGCGAGTAGCGTCGACGACGATGGACGCCGTCACTTCTACAACAAGGCGTCTTTCGTGGAGTTCGACGATGGCGTGTATGCTCTTCGGCCAGCCTACGACAAGGATACGGAGCGTTCGATCTCCCTTGAGTGGGTCGAGACCGACGACGGCGTCGTCTGTCGCGATAGCAGCGGGACGGTTCACGCCAGGTTCGACGACCTGGAGGAGCTCGAAGAGCCATCGACGAATGCCTTCCCCGCGTACTACGAGTACGACCGCACCGAAGGAGAGTTCATCGTGTGGGTTGAGGGTGAAAAGCACCTCTACAACTCACGTGAGGAGTTCGAAGCTGACTGGAAACGCGTATACGCTCCGTTCGTCGCTGAACTCGAATTTGATCGGATGCCAACGGAAAACGACTTCGCACTCGTCGTCTTCCCCGATGGAGATAACTCAGAATTCGATGAACCTCAGATCTACGAGAAAGGCGACCTCCAGCCGCTGCACCAGGAGCTTGACATCGGTGACGCCGCCTTCGACGAAGACGCCGATGTAGGAAGCCCCGAGTCTGCGGACGGAGAAGAAGACCGCAACGAAGAGAGGACTGAGAGTGAGCGCAGAGCGTCCGAAAGAGGATCAGAGAAGAAGGATCAATCCAATGCGGATCAAAACGACGTCGACGAGTTCGTCAGCATGATGGCAACGAAATTTAATGAAGACGAGCGGTGACACTCGTTATTGCTCTTAGTTGATGTACCTATCAAACTTTACCGGGCGCTCTGTTAGGCAATCACCATGGTTTTGTTCTCCGGAGGATAGCAGTGTTCCAGTAATGTTTTCTCGGATATGGCGGAGATACTCCGGATAAGCGATAGAATTGATTTTCTGGTAACACTAACTCCTTTTTCAAGAGCGTCGACACGTGGCTCATCGAGGATGCTCCGTGGGGTTTATCGGATATACATACATCGAACCGTATAATGGTCGAGAACTTCAACGAGAAAGCGGATTTCATCTGGTCTATTGCGGACCTACTCAGAGGAGACTACAGACAGTCAGAGTACCAAAAAGTAATTCTCCCGCTAACAGTCCTCAGACGTCTTGACTGCGTTACTGAGCGGCATCAAGAAGAGGTGCGAGAGCGATACGAGCAGCTACAGGAACAGGGCATCGAAAACGTCGCACCGGCACTGAAGCAGGCTGCCAACGCAGAGGTATACAACACCAGCGAGTACACGTTCAAGTCGCTGTGCAACGATCCCGACGACATCGCGGAGAACCTCCAGTACTACATAAATCAGTACGACGAGGAGACGAAGGAGATCTTCGAGAAGTTCGACTTCGACCACCAGATCCAGCGCCTCGAAGAGGCCAATCTCCTCTACAAGGTGGTTCGACAGTTTGCGGAACTCCCCCTCCATCCGGATGAGGTCCCCAACGAGGAGATGGGCTACATCTACGAAGAACTCATTCGAAAGTTCAACGAACTCAGCAACGAGACTGCTGGCGAGCACTTTACCCCGCGAGAAGTCATCGAACTGATGGTCAACCTCGTCTTCCAAGAAGATGACGAGGCCCTAACCGAGCAGGACGCCATCCGGACGGTGTACGATCCGGCCTGTGGGACAGGTGGAATGCTCAGTGTGGCCGAGGAGTACGTTCGTGAACTCAATACTGACGCAAACCTCCACGTCTTCGGGCAGGAGCTGAATCCCGAGTCCTATGCCGTCTGTAACTCGGATATGCTCATCAAGGGCCAAGAGCCCGAGAACATCATCTACGGGAACTCCTTCACCGAGGACGGCTTCCCGAGTCGGACCTTCGAGTATATGCTCTCCAATCCACCGTTCGGGGTCTCCTGGAAGAAGGTCAAAGACGAGATTGTGCGCGAACACGAGGAAGAAGGGTTCGCCGGACGATTCGGTGCGGGGACGCCACGGACAAACGACGGTGCGTTCCTATTCCTCCAACACATGATCAGTAAGATGAAGCGGCCCGCGGAGGGTGGCTCCCGTATTGCCATCGTGTTCAATGGCTCTCCACTGTTCAACGGCGGACCCAACAGCGGAGAATCAGCCATCCGACGCTGGATTCTGGAAAACGATTGGTTAGAAGCCATCGTCGGCCTGCCGGAGAACCTATTCTACAACACGGGCATCCGGACGTACATCTGGGTGCTCTCCAACAACAAGCCCAAGAAGCGTGAAGATGTTGTACAGCTCATTGACGCCCAGGATCTGTATGCCGAGATGGACGAAAGCCTGGGCGAGAAGCGCCACGAGCTCACGCAGGAACACATCAACGAGATCTCTCGCATCTTCGGTGACTTGGAGGCCAACGGGCGCTCGAAGGTCGTCCCCACCGAGGAGTTCGGCTACCGCCGCATCGTCATTGACCGGCCGCTACGAATGAGTTTCCGTGCGACCGAGGAGCGCATCGAGAGCCTCGACGACGAGCGGGCGTTCACGAACCGCGACGAAGAGGTACAGGAGGCAGTGAAGGAGGCGCTCTATGAGTTGGACTCGGAGACGCAGTGGATGGACCGCGAGGAGTTCATCGACGAAGTGGAACTGACGTTCAACATGCATGGCGTCGACGTTCGTAACAGTGTCTACAACGCGATAGAGCGTGCACTTGGCGAGCAGAACGACGACGCCGAGATCTGTCGGGACGGGAACGGCAACCCCGAGCACGACGGCGATTTGCGTGAACGCGAACGCGTGCCCCTTGGGACGGACCTACAGGAGTACTTTGAGGAGGAGGTAGCGCCGTACCTGGAAAATGCTTGGATCAACGAGAGCAGCAAGTATCACGACGACCAAGATGAGGAACTCGGAGTTGTGGGATACGAGATAAACTTTGATAGGTACTTCTACGAGTATGAGGAACCCCGGGCACTTGAGGATATTAATGAAGAGATTGCGCAGGTGGAGTCGGAAATAGTGAGCCTGGTACAGTGCGCAGGGGAAGACAATGAATAACTTGAGAGATAACGACGATCCGCTCAGCTCTGTTCGTCATGATCATGATCGAATACGACTAAAATATCTCGTTGATGTCAATCCAGATTCGGTGACTGGCCAGTTTAGCGATTCAGACGAGATTGAATATGTTGAGATTTCGTCTGTAAACGCAAGAGGAGAGATAACAGACACTCAAATGGTCGAATTTGGAGAAGCACCGAGTAGGGCACAGCGTTTAGTTCAACCCGGTGATGTTTTGATTTCGACAGTCAGGACATATTTGAAGGCGATTGCTCAGATTCAATCACCTCCCGAGAACATGGTTGTCTCCTCTGGTTTTGGGGTATTGCGCCCCAACGAGCGAATCAATCCGGATTATCTCTGGTATGTCCTGCAGTCGACTCCATTTATAGATTGGGTTGTCGCAAACTCAGAAGGCGTGTCGTATCCGGCGATTAGCACGGGCCGCCTGTCAGATATGGTGATTCCCGTACCATCAATCACCCAGCAGGAGAGAATCTGTGCTTATTTAGACCCATGGTTAGATTCGATAGAACAAAATGTAGGCCGATTGAATGGATATAAGAAGGATCTACTCAATCAGAAGGATCACCTACAACGGGAACTCATTCTGGGTGCGGAATCGCCTTGCGAGACATCCGTAGACTCAGGAGTAGATTGGATAGGCGAAGTCCCCAAACACTGGGACATAGTCCGCACTCGCTTCGTCGCCGAACTGGAATCCGGACACACTCCTGACCGCTCTAACGACGAGTACTGGGAGAACACCGACATTCCGTGGGTCACGACTTCCGACATCAAGCCTTTCCGCGAAGGACGTAAGCGTTATCTCTACGAAACCGAGTACCAGATCAGCGAATTCGGGATGGAAAATTCCGGGGCACATCTCCTTCCTGAGGGTACTGTCTTCCTTTCACGTACTGCGTCGGTTGGCTTCTCCGGTATCATGGGCGAGCCGATGGCGACCTCACAGGACTTTGCTAACTGGGTTTGTGGCGACGAGATCATTCCGGAGTACCTGCTCTACGTCTTCCGCTCGATGGATCAGGAGTTCGATCGGCTGATGCAGGGCTCTACTCACCAAACTATCTACATGCCCGACATCAAGTCGTTCAAAACTCCGCTCCCACCGCTCGAAGAACAGCGCGAAATCGTCAACCATATCGAGGCCGAAACTGAACGTCTTTGGGAACTCATCGATCGAGTAGAGGAAACTATCGATCTCCTCGAAGAGAAACGCCAAGCACTCATCACCGCTGCGGTCACGGGCCAGATTGATGTATCAGAAGTGAAAATGGCACCTAAGGCCAGTTTCACATGAGTAAACAATATGACGAAGAAGCCTTTGAAAACGAAATTGCTGCCGCTCTCCTGGAACGCGGCTACACGCGCATCCCCAGCGACGGCTTTGACGCCGAACGGGGCATCTTTCCCGACGAGGTTATCTCGTTCGTACAAAAGACCCAGCCCGAGGCCTGGGAACAACTGGAGACCGCCCACAAGGGCAGTGCTCGCGATCGCTTTCTTCAGGAACTGACCAGCGCGCTCGAACGCCAAGGCACGCTCGAACTCCTACGCCATGGGCTTCACACCACTGGAACGAAGATCGACCTCGCAACGTTCCAGCCCAATACGGGTATCAATCCCGAACTGCAGGCTCGGTACGAAGCGAATTGCCTCGGTATCACCCAACAACTCCACTACTCGGCAACGAACCCGAATCTAAGTCTTGACCTCACACTGAGCGTCAACGGCATCCCAGTCGCGACGGCCGAGCTTAAGAATACCTTTACTGATCAGGCTAACAGGGATGCCCGGGAGCAGTACCGCCAGGATCGCGACCCGAACGAACCCATTTTCCGGTTCAAACGCGGTGCATTGGTTCATTTCGCGATCGACCAGCACGAGATCCACTATACAACGGATCTCGATGGAGAGGACACCAAATTCCTCCCGTTCAACAAGGGCCACGAAATGGGCGGTGGAAACCCCCCACGAGAGAACGACCACCGCACTGCATACCTTTGGAAAGAGGTCTGGGCAAAGGATAGCTGGATGGAAATCATTCAGCGGTTCATTCACATTGACATAGAGGAGATCAAGAAAGACGGCATCACCGTCGACGAGGACGAGACGATAATCTTTCCTCGCTACCACCAGCTGGAGTGTGTCCGCCAGCTAGTTGACAACGCGAAAGAAGAGGGTCCTGGTGAGGACTACCTCATCCAGCACTCTACGGGGAGCGGGAAGAGCAAGTCCATCGCGTGGCTCGTCCACCGGCTCGTGTCGCTGCACAACGACCAAGACGACGCGGTGTTCGACGGCGTCGTTGTCGTCACTGATCGGACCGTTCTAGACAAGCAGCTCCGGGATACTATCTACGAACTCGATCATAAAACTGGCGTTGTTCACGCAATTAAAGGTGAGAATCGATCGAAATCGGAGGAGCTCGCAGAGGCCATCGAAGCTGGCAAGCCAGTTATCATTACGACGCTGCAGACGTTCCCGTACGTCATCGAACACACGCAATCACTGCCAGAGCGAGATTACGCCGTGGTCGTCGACGAGGCTCACAGTAGCCAGACCGGAGAGATGTCTGCCGAGATGAAGGGGATACTCTCGGGTGTTGACGAAGAGGATATCGAGGATTGGGAGGACAAAATGGCAGAAATTGCGAAGGCTCGGAACAAACAGCCCAACATTAGCTTTTTCGCGTTTACAGCAACGCCTAAGGCCAAGACCTTACAGGCGTTCGGTGAACCTGACGGAGATGGTGGCCACGAGCCGTTCCACCTCTACTCGATGCAGCAAGCGATTGATGAAGGCTTCATCATCGACGTCCTCCAAAACTATACGACGTACGAGACGTTCTACAACGTCGCTAAGGTCGTCGAAGAAGATCCGCAGGTCCCCGAACAGAAGGCAGTGAAGGCTATCTCGCGGTTTCTGAAGCTCCATCCACACAATATCTCGCAGAAGGTTCAGATCATCGTCGAACACTTCCGAAACCACACCCAGCAAAAGATCGGCGGGAAGGCGAAGGCGATGATCGTAACGTCCTCTCGTTCTCACGCTGTCCGGTATAAGAAGGCAATTGACGAGCATATTGAGGAGAACGGATACAATATCAGTGCGCTTGTCGCCTTCAGCGGAACGGTCGAAGAGGATGATGGAAGCTACACAGAAAAGGGGATGAACGACGGCCTCAAGGAGTCGGAACTGCCTAACGCCTTCGATACGCAGGAGTATCAGGTTCTAGTCGTCGCTGATAAGTACCAAACAGGTTTCGATCAACCGCTCCTCCACACAATGTATGTCGACAAGAAGCTCTCTGGGATCCAAGCTGTCCAGACGCTATCCCGGCTGAACCGCCAGCATCCCGGGAAAGAGGATACTTTCGTGCTGGACTTCGAGAACGAGCAAGACGAGATCAAGGAGGCGTTTGAACCCTTCTACGGGAAGACGACTGTGAAGGAGGATATGGATCCGCAGCATATCCAACAGTTGGCGTCCGATCTTGATGCATTTCGTATCTACGAACAGGAAGAAGTCGACCGCTTCGCGAAGGTTTTCTTTGACCCGTCTAACACGGGGACTGAGGGATCACACGGGAAGCTCAGTAGCATTGTTCAGCCAGCTCGCGACCGGTTCATCGCCAAAAATGAGGAAACCAAGGAGGACTTTCGCACGACGCTTCGATCATTCCTGCGATTATACAAGTTTCAGTCTCAAATCGTTAGTTATGCGGACACACGCCTAGAGAAGCTCTATACCTTCGGTCGTTTCCTGTATAAGGAACTGCCGAAGAATTCACACGAATCTTCCGTCGAGTTCGACGACGAACTAGCCCTTCAGTATTATCGACTTGAGAAATCCGAGGAGGGATCCATCGGGCTCAGTCCGACCCGTGGTGAGGTCGATGGTCCCACAGAGACCGGAACGGGAGGCTCAAAAGGAGATGATGAAGTAGAGCTCTCGACCATCGTCGAGAAAATCAACGAGAAGCTCGGGACCGACTTCACGGAAGCCGACCAACTGTTCCTCGAGCAACTCAAGGAAGACGCGCTCAACGACGATCACCTCCGACGCTCGGCGCGCGCGAATAGTCGTGAGAACTTTGCGCTAGAGTTCGACGATGCGCTAACTAGCATGTTCATCGAGCGGATGGACCAGAACCAGGAGTTATTTGCGGAGTTCATGGACAACAAAGAAGTCCAGAAGGTGATTACCAAACACCTTCGTCAACAAGTGTACCAAGAGAGCCAACCAAGATAATTCTCCGGACCTCAAACCGGTGTTCCGCTCAGTTGTCCAACGAGCCAAAGTGGCTGGCTTACAGGAGACAGAAGCACTAATGGGTGGTGGTCATCTCTCGCAAGTGCTGGCGGGCCTCAGAAACTGTTTGTTTTGAAACCCCACCGTCGTCTCGGAACTCACCTACATCGATATTGAAGACCCCGCTAAAGATCCGTTGATAGGCAATCATCGCGTTCAGCGTGGCGTCGAACTTCTCCTCTTGTTTGAGACTCCACGCGCCGGTCTCACTCTCGACGAACTGCTGAACGGTTTCACGGAGCAGTTCGTTTTCCTCACGCAGCTTGGTGATTTCTTCCTCGACCTCGGAAAGGCGATCGTCCAGGTCGTCATCGCCATCGACACTAGTCGGACCCCCACTATCGAGAACTTCCTGGAGGGCAACCTCGCCCTTCTCCATGAGCTCTGCACTTTTTGCAGAGAGGGCGCCGTTGGGGAGCATCTCAGACCCGTATACCCGGATATATCCGAGGCCCGTTGTGTCGAATCCACGCTGATTGAACCGATAGTTCACCTCGTTCTTGTTCAAATCGGCCTCGGAGGCGATCTTCCCCGTCGTTGCCGGTGGTCGATCGTCAGCACCAGGTTCGTATCCTGCTCGTTCGTTCACTGTCTGTATCGCCTGCAGGAACCGAATGTCCTTGCCCCCCAGGTGCGGGTTAATCGATCGCGACTCATTTTTGGTTCCAGGGTCGTGCGGGCTTTCGTCATCCATGTGAGGAGGTCTCTATTATGAAGGTTCAGCCATCCCTCCCATAAAAGTACAGATAGGGTGACACCGTCCAACGTTCGACAGCTGTCCAGATCAAATACACCTGGGACAGGTATTATCTGGCATCCGTACCCGCTTGTTCCACCTATGACACAGTCTCGTTCATCTCTCTGTAGACTTGAGACCCTAGTACGAGACTGGATATCCAACACCCATTGATGACTTGCATCCCTTCCCACCCTGTTCCACCACGCGCCGTCTACCTAAGGAGGGGGCGAGCCCGGTAGCGACCCTGAGAGCGGGGGCAAGGCCCCGACTACTACAGCAAAGCTGAACAAACCACAGTTTTCTCTGGGAATGGGTGCCCAAGAGTATCGGAAGAGGGTTCAATGCTGTCCGAAGTGAATGTGGAATAGAGCTCCCAGTAACACTTATTGAGATGAAGAGTTTGATCGGTAACAAGTTACAAAATTCGTTGCAGTAAGAGCGAGATTAGGAAGAGAACCTACTTAAGAGGTGCGAAACAGGGAATAATCCATTCTCCGTTCCAAAGATGGACTTCCATCGAGTGAGGAGGGTTTCGTAAGGGAAGCTAATAACTTGGATACAGAATCTGGAAATGAGAAGGAGTGCATCATCTCGACAGCATTGGCTCCGTAGGTTCTCCAACCAACGTAGGCCTCCGAACATGAGTCGACAGGGACAAGGACCTCACCGGCCTTGACAAGGCACAGTTTCTCCGCTACCGGTAGAATCAGAATAAACCCGTTTCTGAGTATCTCGGCAAGTGGGAACTCATTAACGATCTGCGTAGGGTGTGTGAGGGGTCGGCTGATCCATCCAGCAACGATGCTTACTGGGGTGCCCTTAAATTTCGGCTGAGTAACTATTGGTGAATGTTCACCTCAGGGATGACGTCATCCCAAACGAAGTCTAAATCACCTTCTATTTTATTCGTATCTGCGGAGGTGATGTTAACACTCTGTTCAACCCATTCAATTTCCTTAAAAATCTCCTTCGTTAGTTCCGATTTCGTTTCTACAATGGGGCGCGAGAAATCTCCCTGTTGAGAGGTTTCGATCCGAATGGGCTCCGTTTCCCAGATATCTCCTGTCTCTTCAATCTCATCAAGTGACTTCTGATCCCCGAATCGAATGTCAGTATCACTTCCGCTTGGTGGAGCCGCCTCGGAGTGCACGGAGAATAGATCAAACTGGGCGGATTCTCCACGGTTCAAATCAATTCTCGTTGGAGTCTCCGACTCATTCCAAGTTGGAACTAGATCAATGACGTATCTTTTCATAATACTCACATCATGAAACTCGCGCCCATCTGGGCCTAAGTCAGCCACTTTCTTGGACGTCTCCTGAAGCCCAACGAGGCGAATCCGCGGTTTACAATTAGAGGCAACTGACCGACCGATATTCGAAATCTCTACTCGGTATTGACCCCAGGCCATCGGCTCCTGTGGATGCGATTCTCCCTCCTTGAGAATCCCCGATTTAAATTTTAGTTCAGGACGGGAGTAGAATCGCCAGAGCCATTTAGCTCCGAGAGTTGCGACGAGACCACCGACAGCACCTGAGAGTAACGTTGTGACGATGCTCATTTCCAACAGTTCACAACAATCTCTTTTATAGCCATATAGTAGAAGGATTTCGATTGTGATGTCAGAAGATGATTTCTATGGTGTTTGAATGGAGGTGCCGACAGTCAATTCTCAATTTACAATGGATTCAATTATTCCGGTCAAGGGCCCGTCAAGCCACGTCAGATCTACGATAGCGTATGCGCAGAGAATGAGCATAAGCGTGAACAGTACGTAGTAGATCCACAAGTCGATCTTGAACTGCCGCTTCATGTCGTCGCTGCCGTCGCCCTGTTTGATGCCGTTGAATGTGTTCTCGTCAATTCGATTTTCGTACATCGAATAATATTGCTCACGACCGGCCTCAGTGGCTTGGAACTGTTGACTCAGGCTGTATGCCGTTCGAAGCCCCAAGGCAATATACACGATAACAGGGACTAGTGAAGCAGTCAGCGCAGTTTGAATCGCTGTGATGCCCGACAACTGCGAGATTATCCCCGCCCAGGTGATTGCAACGTATGCAACCATTCGGAACAGGTCTCGATTCAGGTTATTGGCCAACCCTCTTCGAATGTCGGAAAGCTCTCGATGCGTGTTGAATACGTACTCCGTGACATCCTGCTGGACTTTGACGAATTCCTCGATGCTGTCTCGGATGTAAAACTCGAAGTTCGACCTGACACCCTCTCCGATGTCATCTATCTCCGTTATCATCCCGGAAACAGTGGTTGAGTAGAGAGTAGCGATGTTCCTGAATACGTTGATTCGATCGGTCGTCCGCGAGCTATATATCCAGTTGAACAGTTCGATGAATTTCTCGACGGTATTCTGATCAGTATCGAGAAGTCCATCATCTACGGCACTTTCCTCGAGTATCAGTCCCCCTTCCTCGTGATTCAGAAGCAGATCCGATTCAATGACTCGACGACCGTTTATTCGAACTTGCCACCCGTCATCCATTACTCGACTAATGTTCGAGATGCCAAGTATCCCAGAAGCTAGTCGATAGGGCCGTAACAGAGTGCGAACTTGGTCTGCGAATTCAGACTGGGAAGAGGAGTCGAGTTTCGTGTAATCTGGAGGAAGGTACTGGTCGTCAAAGTGGTCGATGGCGCATTCCCGCCGAATCCGCTGATGCTGGTCGCTGATGTATGAGTCCCGCTGGAAGAATGACTTTAGGTCGGATTCGCCAAGACGCTCTGGGGGGAAATATCCTACCTCGGGGCCTGAAACCGCCTGGTTCAAATTCCTGATGACGAACAACCGCTTGCCCTCATCACAGTAGAAAACATCCTTCAGTTCTGCGAACGAGGAATCCTGAATGTCATTGATTAGGCCGGACTTCTCAAAGTAGTAGCTCGAACAGCAACTGTGGTCAAGCTGGCTCTGAACGTACTCATCGATGTGAGACCCGTCAACCATGTATTGAAATTGGCAGTCAACAGAACCCGTCTCCACTAACGAACGTATACAGCCTTCGAGATCAGCTCTAGAAGACACCGTGTCGCTGCGAAGCGATTGAATAGCCGCCTGTGAATCAGCCTGGCTAAATAATCGATCAGCGTCCGCATCATTATCAATACTATTAGTAATCGTTACGTCGCCCGAGGTCTCCCAGAGAGTCCGATACTCGAATGAACCAGCCTGATGGTCAAGTTCAAAAACTAGGTTGCGACCATCGATAAACTCGCGGATATTCTCAACAATATCGAAGACTGAGCCGACTTCGCCGGCAGAGACGTCATCTTCGATTTTCAGACGCCGGCCGACGATCTCTGTAGCCCAGTCATCCTGAAATCGGTCGATAGACGATTCCAAGTTAGACAACATTAGCTGTCTAGTACTTCCGAGTCGAGTTCAGTTCCACGTATTGTCACAGTTACCCCATCGTCGCTTTCTTCCTTTTCAACCATGTCCTCCGCAGTCGACGGAAAGCGGACGCGTATCTGTTTGTCCACTTCATACTTCACTGTACTTGGAAGGTTTTCCGTGTCAATGGCGAGAGCGTCTGGATTATCCGCTCCAAGGCGATCGGCTAACTCCTCGCGTGAAACCTCTCGCCCAACGATGTCGCTGGCTACCTCGGTCACCTCATCAATCCCAACAATGCCCGATTCTGTTCGGTCTTTCAGGTCTCTAAAGCGTGAAGTATCAGCGCCGTCAGCACTCTGGCCGGTATGCTCCTTCTTTAATTCACTCACCACCTCGAACACATTCTTTGCCTGCTCCAGAGAGCCTTCCTCTATATCACATTGAAGGAACTCATGAAAATAGTCAGAGACAGAGCCTGATTGGTAGAATTTAACATCTCCTGGCAGTCGATAACCTTCAGACTGCACAATCGGATAGATGAGGCCCTTCTGCAGTTCTTTCGGTTCAGGAAAAATGTCTTCTAAGTCAAGTTCCTCGATACCTCGATCGTCCGCCAGTTTCAGCCTTTGTTCCTCAACTAAATCAAGTTTGAGAACGGAAACAATCTGACGTTCGCCATCGCCGATAAGAATATCTCCAGAAATTGTGGCATTGATAATAAAAAGGACGCCATCCTTTGCCCGAGGATGGATCTGTGAATTCAATTCTTCGGCTAGTGCCTTCGATGCTGTTTCAAATTCATCGGGAGAGTCATCAAAGTCGGTCATTCTCACCGTTTCTAGCCATTCTTCAGAATCCGTATCTGAAGTGACGAAGTCGCCACGTGTGACGTCACCTATGTCGGTTTTCTCCACAACCTGCTGGATGTACCGCTCAAAGAGTTCCAAATCCTCGTCGATGTCTCCACCCACCGATTCTTTCCATTGATTTGCATTGTCGAGATCAGGAGAAACAGGTGAGTAGGTCATCGAGTGGATCTCCGAATTCATGTTGGAAAGTACAATTAACTTGATTGGTAATAGTTTTTCCCTTGAGCCCTATTTGAGTAGTTTGTGTGTGAAACCCAGCTATTTGCCGCTATAGCCTAATTTACAAACGTCATTGTTATGATTATCAGTGTCACTCCGGAGTACCATTGATACGGTTGCCTCAACTATTTCACATTTGAACGGCTAAACTATCTCCATCAGCTGTCGAGTGCGGTGACTCCAACTCTTACCCCTTCTGTATTTCAGTAACCGAGCTGACTTCGAACGTTACCGCTCTGGTCGACAGCGTCTCGGCGATTTCTTTGCGCTGCTCGGTGGTTAAATCCTCGCGATTGAGGACCTTCCTGGCGGCCCCAACCTGCGAGACGAGATCCTCACAGGCGTAAGCGACCGCGTCGCTCCGATTGCAGCCGTAGAATTCGGCTGCTTTCTCGATTGATCGGAACCGCCACTTGTTGCCATCGTCAGTACGAATTCGAACGCTCGAAGGGATCGTAGTTTGTCCCATACTCGTGAACACGAGCCGCAAATCCTAGATTTTTACGGTCACTGGAACGGGATTCGTTTAAGTAGTCTACAGCCCACGACCGCGATCAGTGCGGATCGCGCTCTCGATCGTAGTTAGATTGGCGCGATATGAACACCGTTGGCTCGTGCTCGTGTTCATATTCGGGAAACGGATTCTCTCGACGTGCGACCCCAGGGAGTTATTATTGACGGTGGAGGAGTACAGGGTATTCTCTTTGTGTATTTTATCAATCCATAGTTTCCTACTTTTCAGACGTGTATATCACCGGCACTGCCCATAGCCTTATTATAGTCTACAAACTTCTAGTAGGCTACTGTAGCTATAGCCGCATGGTAAAAAGTAGAGAATAAGGTTCAAGGCACATGGCCGATAAAGACTGACCAAGAGGTTGACTATGTCACCAGAGATCGTGTTTGGAGAGGACAGAAAAGAGTATTTAGCAGATCTCTTCAATAAGATCATAACTGATGAAGGGTATCTCCGCGATCGAAACTCTGGTGAGATAGTCAAAGACGACAATACTGGAAAAAAGCTAACGATTGAAGATCTTGGTATTGTCTATCATGGCTCCGAACATTATGTAAAGGACGATGTCGGAGATATTCTACACTATACTACCGAAGTTGAAGAATAACCGTGGTACGGGAATTTTTCAGGAAGCTTTATCCAGATACTGACCTCCCTTCAGATTTGAGTCCCTTTTCCCCGTCTGGTTCTGACACAGAATCAGATACAGCAACGGCCAACCATGGGACTGATGAACCTGTTCTTGACGATGAATACATAATAAAAATCGGAAACGTATCGGGTAGCCAACCGTTTGATATTGATAGAACAGAGAAGATAGTAACGGTTGATCCAACCCGAGGAGATTGGGGTGATAGCAAGGAAGAACTAAAGGAATACTGGCGAGAAGAAAAAGGGCGTGCATTCACCGAGTCGGCGTTTGGGCTCTATCTCTCCATTCGGGCAAGCAAAGGCGACGTTAACGACGTGATGGACTTTTTTGACCCAGTTCTAACTTCCGCACAAAGCAGTATGCTCGAGGAAGCATATCACCTCAGCAAGTATTTTGATAACTTCAACGTGGATCCCAATGAGGAGTACGAACGTCGAGGGAAGCTAGGCGATAAATACGATACTCCCGCGCAGAATGTGCCAAGTCTTTGTTCAGCTGGTTACTTTGAAGAGCACGGCTTATTCCGTGACATCTACGACCAGCTTTCAGATAGCGATACTCAAGACAAAGATTTCCAAGACTTGTTTAATGACCTCATCCGAAATCGCCCCTTTGTCATCTTCGTATCAGGAGGGGCCGATCTCAGTGTCGGTGAACTCCGTTATCTAGTCTTACAAAAAAGCAACCACCTAGACACTCTGCCTGTTGATATTGAGTATATCCACGTACGAGGGATGGGCCATGGTCCTGAGGAAAAAGTTAGTGAACTAAAACAAGTCCTTGATGAAGGTGGGGCAAGGCAGATGATGGACATCAATCGTAAAGAGAACGGCCCCAATGAGTTGGTATTGGCTATTGATAGCAGTTCAATATAGAATCCAACGCTCCCGGGGATAAATGCCAAGCAACTATCGCTAATAGAGATGCCCAAACTACAATCGTAGACACGCAAATTATCGCCCGTTGATATGGTGAAAATTCTATGTCTTCACTGTTCATCACCCCCACATGAAGGTTAATTGAGGTCAATATCAATATTGGAATCGTAATGAAAATACCGAGCAGGTACGCGATATATTCTGTTAGTACACTACCCCCACGAGTCAACAGAATTAAACTTAACAGAAATGCTGGATATATCGGCATAACACTGATCGACATGAAAAGCCACGCTAATATCTCCGGACTACCGGACTGCATTTCCTCAACGTCTGTCTCATAGATCCGCCAGAGTAGCGTAGCAAACCCTGCAAAAATCACTATGAAGAGTTGAATAAGTTGTATCGCTGACCCGTTTCCGACTCCAGATTCCATCGTTGTCAAGTCAGTTCTCAGAGAATCATTAATAATGTATCTTCCCAGGATTGGTGCATAGTCTGTATAGGCTGACATGACATGGAACACCAGCAGAGACGTTGAAACAGAGTAAGTAAAGCCATTACCTGCTTACAGGACTATAGTCGGATCGGTGTCTAAACGTTTCGACTGCTTCAACTGGAGATCTGCAGTGCGGAGAGGGGCGGGGGCAGTGTAATTTTTTGGCTCTGTCCCCTTGGGGACACGCCCCAAGGGGTTTTCGCGCGCAGCGCGAAACGACCCGCAGGGGTTGCGGTTCGATCACGTCGGTCGAACCCATGCCCACGGCTCGAACGCAACCAAAATTGGAACAGACACTAACAGACGAAGGTCTATTTGCTTAAAATAAGTGCCAAAAAAGCGTTGCCACTACGAGGGCCGTTTCAGCGGTCGGCGACGGCGCCGATATAGCCAGTCTCAGTCCCGCCGTCCGGCGTTTGCCACTTAATGATCGCGCCACGGATCACCGCCGGATCGTTCCCCGAGTGGCGCCACTTCTCGATCGCCTGGCGAGCTGCCGCCTGAACCGACTCGTAGGAACTCGTCTTCAGCCAGGATAGAATGCCGTCAATCCGAAGCGTCTCCGGATCACCGGTCTTGTCGTCGTATCGCATCTCGGCGCCGTACTCCGCGACCCACTGCTGAAACGGCGAGACATCAGCCACGTGCTCCGCGAGGTGCATCACCTGCTGGAGTCGGTCAGCCGTGCTCTCGATGGCGTACTCGGCGCTCTCGACGAGCGCACGAATTTCCTCCTGGAACTTCCGCGCCCGGTAAGAGACGTGGCCCGAATCGAGTTCGACGAGCTCGCCGAGTTCTTGTATCGCCCGGTAGATCGTCGCGGGGTGCTTCCCCAGTGTGTCGGCCAGGTCGCCGACCCGCTGGCCGCCGTCCGTCGCGATCGTGCCGGCGACCTCCTCGGCCGTATCGCCCATCTCGCGCAGCGTAGTCACCAGCAGGTGGTCACTTTTCGCTTCGAGGCCAGGCGTCGGGTCCTGGTAGATCTCGACAGGTTTCTCTCGCGTCTCCGCGGCAAAGTGGTCGTCTGCGACGTACACGCCGCTGCCGTCCGGATTTAGCGGGATGTCCTCCCACGCCAGGAAGTTCATCAGCGTTTCTTCGATCTCCTCGACGACCTTCTGGCGCTCGGCCCACGCCCATGACTCGCCGTCGTTGAACGACTGGTTCACGAGGACCTCCACCTTCGGGTGGTAGGACGGGTGATCCTTGCTCACTGCGTCCGGATCGGCGAGTAGGTAGATCTCGAACTTACGACCGTAGCTGTGGCCGGGAAACAGTTCGCTCACGGCTGACGGCGGGAGAGTAAGCCGGTTCTGGTGGTTCACGACCTCCTCGTTGTCGATATCGAGCGTCATCTTCACGCCCTCGGTATCGGCCAAGTGGTGCGTGATCTTCTGGAGGACACCCGATTGTGCCATCCGCTCGGCCCATTCTCGTCGAGCACGCACGTATCGCTCGTGTGCCCACTCGCGGCTGTACTCTGGATGTGGCGGCTCACGGAAGTACTCGCGATACACCGGCTCGCCGGCCTCCGCAAAGATCGCCTGGAAGAATTCGGGCAGCAGTTCGAGCGCCCGCTCGGGCGTCACGTTCGAGGGCTTATACTCGACGTCGACGCCTTCGGTCTCGCCGAATTGGTTCTCCCACGGGAGATTCACCGGTTCACCGGTCTCCCAATGGCGCATATCGGTGAACCGCGGAGAGATGTTGTATGTGGACTTCGATTCACCCGGCCCACGGCCGATAATGTCCCACTCGTAGAGACGAGGAGCATCTATCGGATCGCTCTCCGCCGGTGCAAACCCCGATTTCGAATACTTCACTTTGATGAACCAGGGTTCGCCGTCGATTTCGGTCGTGAATTCGAGGTATCCCTCGTACGGTGGTCCGAGCATCACCTTCGAGAGCGCCTGATATGGACCGCGGCCCCACTCGTCCCACTTCCACCGGCCGTGGCTCTCGTGAGGGGCGTCCGCGACCTGCGACATCGGTCACTCCTCCGCGGACCGCTGGGTCTCGATCAACCCGGACAGCACAGCCGTCGGGTTCCACCACGTCGCCGACCCGCACCGGTGGCAGACGTGTTTGAACGACGTGAGCGCAGCCGCCTCGAGCGTCACTGGATCGACGTTAACCGACTGGCCGACGTCTTCCGGGCGTACCTGCTTGACGTGGACGCGCTGGCAGCCGGTGCAGATCGCGTCGACGGGAAAGCCCTGGAGGCCCGACTTCGGACTCGCGAGCTCGGAACTCAGGTCCCGGTCAGGCTCGACGCTCACGACAGATCACCCTCCCGAAGCGGAATACAGGACAGATTAGGGAGACGTCGGGGCCTGTACTGACGGTCACGGGGATACAACGGCTGGCAGGAGACACAGAGCGTGAATCCGTAGTCCTCGTCCGGCGGAATGTTCACCGCAACAAGTTGCGAATCGACGAACGCGGAACACTCGTAACAGCGCGTCACAGGACCTCACCTCCTTGCCCGACGAGGTCATCGAAGACAGCCGTCCACGGAACCTGTCGGTACTCCTCGGCGTCCTTTCCACCGTTACCTGTTCCCCACCAGGTCGAAAACAGACAGTCGACCGTCTCCGCGTCCAGCAGCGACATCCGCACGATTCCGGATCGGTCTGTCACTGCCAGAACGTACTCGCCGCCGGCCTCGAGCAGCTGCTCGTGACTCTCACGCTTGATCCACCAGCGTCCATATCGCCCCTGATACCGCCGTCGACAGGACTTGACCTCGACTGGCGTCCCGGCCTCGACGATCGGAACGGGAGCGAGTTCCGTTTCGAGGGGCGCGACGAACCGCGCGTCGAACCAGTCGGGTTCGCTGTCGTCGCCGGCGACGTGCTCGAGCGGCCAGCGTTCGCACGCGGCAGTCTCAACGGTCCGTCCCCAGTCCGCGTTGTCCGCGACGCTCACAAGACGTCACCTCGGACGCGGTTGATCTCGCGAGAGCACTCGGGACACAAGGGACGCGATGCAGAGACGGGCTCCCCACACCGAGGACAGTCTCGCTCGACGAGACGGCTCATGCCGAATCACCTTGGGAACCCTCACTCTTCTCACGGTCTGGGGTGGATTCGTCGACTGCGGGGTGTGGAATCGACGTCTGCGTCTCGACGTTGTATAGCGACGACGCGGGGACGAATCCCGTCATTGCCCAGCCTCCGTCTCGCCAGCGACAGTCGGACCCACTCTATACGAACCTGTACGCTCTAGACGACGAGAACACGTCCGCGCGTGGCCCGCCTCCGATTGCCCGTCGAGGAGCCGCGTGCAACGGGCGTTACACTCCGGGCAGCGAAATTCCCGGTCCTTCTCGGGTGCCGGATTGCTGGAAGCGCGCTTTTGAAGTGTTTCGAGCTCGATTGCGGCAAATTTCGAGCTCATTCTGACCACCAATTTACGGCTATAGAAATCGCAAGACGGCGGCGACCCGCGAGTAGTAGCCACCTGGGCTCCACTTTCGAACTCCCGATTTCCGAATCAGGAAAACGGGTTATTATGCGGGTGATGTGCCCGAAAAACGCCTTTCCCGGGGCGGTCACAAATCGAGTAGTTTCTGCATGGGCCCTGTCGGATTCGAACCAACGACCACTCGGTATCCCACGATTCCGGAGACACCGGCTTCGTTATGAGCCGAGCGCTCTTACCAGACTGAGCTAAGGGCCCTCGTCTCAGGGAAATTTCGCCACGGTAGTAACAGTTTCTGTCCGGCGCGACTCCCGTCACTCCTCGTCGCCGTCCCGCATCGTTCCCTCGACTGTTATCCGATGCGCGGTGGCCACGCCAGCGAGGTGTGGCGTTTCGGGGACGATCAACTCTTCGCAGGCCGTTTCGCAGGCGCTCTGACTCCCCGGGAGACAGAACACCGGCGTGTCCGCGGCGAGCCCGGCGGTCGCTCTAGAGGCCATCACTCGCGTCCCGACTTCTTCCCACGAGAGCATGCGGAACAGCTCGCCGAACCCGGGCAGTTCGCGTTCGAACAGCGACGAAACCGCTTCTGGCGTGACGTCGTCCGCACTCACACCCGTTCCGCCGGTCGTCACGACCACGTCGATTTCGTGGCGGGTGGCCAGGCCCCGTACTGCAGAGCGAATCGCCGCGAAATCGTCCCGGACCAGCACCCGCTCGCGGACCTCGTGTCCCTTGCCTTCGAAACACGTTGCGACCGTATCGCCGCCGGGATCGTCGATTTCGGCGTCCGGATCCGACCGCTGCGCCGCTCGTGAACTGGACACCGTCACGACCGCGACGGACAGTGGGTCGACGACGTCGTGACCGTGGTGATCCGTCGTTCGTCGCTCTGAAGGCGTCATACCGACCCTTCGTCGCCCGATTGCGAAATAGGCTGGGAAGCGACCAGGGGGCTGCTCCGAGAGTAACGTCCGTTGGAGTGCGTTCCCCCTGTCTCGATCACTCGACGGTGACCGTTTCGTCCGTGACGATCGCGCCGTCCATCAACCCGACGGTAACCTGCGTGCCGGACTCTAGCACTTGGTCCGTGCTGAACGATCTAACCTCTTCGGCCGGTAGCTGGTCCGGCAGGATGTGGCGATCTCCCGTGAGACCGATGCGATTTCTCCACTCGATTTCGGTGCCCGTATCCAGCATCACAGAGACGGACCCGCCGGAGAACGTCCCGTCGAGGATGAAGTCTGCTGGGATGGTGATCCGGACGTCGATCTGCGTATCGCCACCGCTCGGCGGCGTTTCGAAACCGACATCGATCGCCGGTGCATCCCGAACGTCGATCGGCTTGAAGTCGCTCTCACCCTCGAGGTGATTGTGGTGGAATTCGTAGATGTCGCGAATCATCCACCTCCCGACGGTGTGACCGACTGTTCCGTAGACGTGAAACTGAGCGTTCGCCCCCGCATCCTCGTAGACAGATTCGCAGTACGGCATCCGATCGTCCTGCATATCTTCGCCGTAGACGTCGAGTGCGATCTCTCGAAGCTCCGCGTTCCACGCGTCGTCGTACGGAATCGTGTCGTTGGTATCTTCCTCACCGAGATAGACGAACTGTGGCACCGATGTCCACGCGGCCTCGTCGAACTCGTCGCCGGTCAGGTCGGTGACGTCTTCGACGCCAATCGGGTACGGAAGCGACCTGTCTTTGGCCGCTGAACGGGGGAGTATCAGGGTTCCGTTGACGCCACCTGCGGTGACGGCCCGTACTCGGTCCGGGTGGAGTGCCGTGAATCGGTTGACGAAATTTCCGGACGCCGAATACCCGTTAAGGTGGACGTCAGTTGCGGCCGTGTACCCGAGCGACCCCTTCAACGACGCACGGAAGTGATCGATCATCGAGAGCAACTGCAAATCGACGCGTTTCAGCGGCCCGTCGTCGATCGACATCGTCTCCGCGTCCAGCGCGTGTACGTAGTGGCGCCAACTCTCCGGGTCGTCCCGTGGCCGCGGGAAAACGGGGACCAGATACGGGACGCCGAGCTGTTCCGGGATCTTTCGCTGCCAGGCTTCCGACTTGAGCAGCTCTCTGGCACGCAAACGGTGTTTCTCGAAATCGTCAGTGGATGTTCCGGTGTTGTTCGGTTCTACGTATACCGGCCCGTTCGAGCCGATGTCCGCCGGAACGTACGCGAAGTACGGGTACTCGAATCCGTGGTCGGGCGACGCGTCCACGAGCGTCACCGTTTCCGTCGAGAGTTCGACGAGGCCGGGCTGTACGGAGGCCGACGCGGACGCGAGTGTCCCCTCCCCATCGGCGACGACCTTGGCCGTCACCGTCTGCGACTCGTCGAGCGCCTCCGTGTACGAAATAGTGTAATCTGTCAATTCGTCACCGGCATCGAGCACGACGGGTTGCGCGACTGCTCTACCGTTTTCACCGACGACCTCGAGTTGTGCGTCGACCTCCGTCTCGATCGAATCGATCCGGATCTCCGTAGCTGTCAACTGTTCTGAGAGTGCAATCGTCGCCTTGCCCGAACCGCCATCGTCCTCGTCATCGGGCGTCTCATCGGCCATCTCTGTACAGCCCGCTGCGCTTATTGCCGCACCACTCGCAACTGCGGCCAGCAGTGATCGTCTGGACTTCGAATAATTAGTCATTAGAGGTGCATGAAATTCGGCCGTACTTAGTGCTTATTACTATGATGTATTCGAAACTCCGTCGCGACTCCGACAGCTCGCGCAGATTTCCTTGGGCACTGTTCAAAGAACTGTTCTGAAGCCAAGACTCGAATAGATGCGAGACGTTTCGAGCGTGCGTCCTCACACTGCTCACGGTTTCACCGTTCGCAACGCGGTTCTCACCTCGTTCCGAACCGCGCTCCGTTCGGCCGTTCCGGGGCTGCGACTCGCGTGTCCGAGTCCTGTTTGTACCGTCCGCTTCTCACTCGAGTTCGCTCGGAGCTACCGCTCCTCACGAGAAAACTGTGAGAAGTGGACGCCGAAGCCAGGACTCGAACCTGGGACAACCTCGTTAACAGCGAGGTGCTCTACCATCTGAGCTACTTCGGCTCGATTTCGAGTAGACGAGAGTGTTTCATAGGGCTTTCGCTTTGCCGGCCTGCGAATCAGTTGCACGCAGGGCGTCCGAGCGGGCCGTGACGCTTCGATACGCTTTCCCGACGGGCCCGCGAAGCGTCAGTCGATGAGTACCGACGGTGACGACCGGCTCGCGGACGTGCTGTCGACGGTTCTTGATCGCGTCGAACCCGACGCGAACGAACGAGCCGCGCTGGACGCCGTCGCCGATTCCCTGCTCGATCGGGCCGAAACGGCGGTGACCGAGCGTCATCCGGACGCGGACGTCATGCTGGTCGGCTCGACGGCACGGGACACCTGGATCAGTGGGGATCGGGACATCGACGTCTTCGTGCGCTTTCCGGCAGGTACCGACCGCGAGACGCTCGAACGGGATGGCCTCGCGGTCGGGCACGAGACGCTGCCCGACGGGCACGAGGAGTACGCCGAGCATCCATACGTGACCGGCGAGCGCGATGGCTTCGCGGTCGACGTCGTGCCATGCTACCGTCTCGATGCCGCGACCGACATCCGGTCGGCCGTCGATCGAACGCCGTTCCACACGACGTACTTGCAGGAACGACTCGATCCCGCCCTCACTGCAGAGGTGCGCCTCGCGAAGGCGTTCCTGAAAGCGATCGGTGTTTACGGGAGCGACCTCCGAACACGCGGCTTCAGCGGCTACCTCACGGAATTACTCGTCCTCGAGTACGGCGGTTTTCGCCCACTCCTCGAGGCGGCGGCCGACTGGCACCCGCCAGTCCACCTCGACCCCGAAGCGCACGGCGAGACGGCACCGTCACCGTCTCGTGACCCGGAGGTCGACGACGTCGACCTCCCCTTCGACGATCCACTGATCGTCATCGACCCGACCGACCCCGGCCGCAACGTCGCCGCGGTCTGCTCGGCCGAGAACGTCGCTCGCTTTCAGCACCACGCCCGAGCGCTCCTCGCCGATCCCGAACTCGACCACTTCGAATCCGCCGATCCGGAGCCGCTCACACCCGCCGAACTCGAGACCGTGCTGGCCGACCGCGCCACCACGCCGGTCGCGATCCGGTTCGACGCACCCGATCTCGTCGACGATCAACTCTACCCACAGCTCGAACGGTCACGGGACGGGCTCGTCGACGCACTGAACCGGCAGGGCTTCGACGTCTGCCGGAGCGCCGCCTGGGCCGACGAGACGGCCGTCCTCTGGGTCGAACTCGCCGTCGCCGAGCGCCCGGCGATCGAGCCTCACGAGGGGCCGCCGGTCCACGTCCGCGAGCACGCCGAGGGGTTCTTCGACGCCTACGCCGACGACCCGGACGTCTATGGCCCGTACCTCGACGGCGATCGCTACGTCGTCGAACGCGAACGCGAGTATCGGACTGCCCCAGCGTTCCTCGATAGTGACGCCCTCTTCGGCGTTCGTCTCGGCGCCCACGTCGAGACCGCACTCGAGGAAGGCTACGACGTGCTGCAGGGCGACGACGTCACTGAACTCTGTCCAGAGTTCGGGCTCGAGCTGGCGAGGTACGTTCGACCGTCGGTTTGACCCGTCGGCACGACTCACGTCGGGTTCTGTCGACGGGTTCGTCGTTCCTGTCCCGACAGACTCCCTATCGGTCCAGTCCGTGAGCGGACGCCACGTCGTCGAGGAGTGCGTCGACCGACTCGTCGATCCCGTCGTCGGGTTCGATCGGCTCGCGACCGTCGAATGTCTCGTGCACGAGTGCGACGCTGTCGGCGAGTACGTCGAGACTGTAGCCGCCTTCGAGGACGACAGCCAGTCCGGCGTCGACGCTTTCGGCGATCGACCGGGCGCGATCGGCCATCAGCGCGTAGGCTTCCGTGGTGAGTCGGACCCGCGAGATCGGATCGTGTCGGTGGGCGTCGAACCCGGCGCTTAGCAGGAGGAGATCGGGGTCGAAGTCACGAAGTGCCGGCCCGAGTAGCTCGTCGAAGACAGCCAGGTACGCGGCGTCGGTCGCCGAATCGGGCATCGGGACGTTCATCGTGGTTCCCTCGCCGGCCCCCTCGCCCGTCTCGTCGACCTCGCCGGTGCCGGGGTAGAGCCCATCTTCGTGGATCGACGCGAAGAAGACGTCTTCGCGGTCGTAAAACAGATCCTGCGTGCCGTTTCCGTGGTGGACGTCCCAGTCGACGATCGCGACCCGATCGGCGCCGCCGTCGTCGTCGATAGCGTGCTGGGCGGCAACGGCGACGTTGTTGAAGAAGCAAAATCCCATCGCGTCGTCGGCGACGGCGTGGTGGCCCGGCGGTCGCCCGATAGAAAATGGCGTCTTTCGCCCGACCTCCCCAGCGAGTGCCTCGTCGGCGGCCCAACAGGCGAGTCCGGCGCTCTGCAGGGCCGCGTCCCAGGTCGCCTCGACGGCGCTGGTGTCCGGATCCCACTCGCCACCGCCATCGTCGCAGAACGAGCGAAACTCCTCGACGTACGCCGGGTCGTGAACCGCCTCGATGGTCTCGACGGGCGCGGGGTCACTCTCGACGTAGGAGACACCGTGGACGCTCGCGAGTCGGTCGCGAATCGCGTCGAGACGGGTCGGTGCCTCGGGGTGGCGCGGGCCGGGGTCGTGTCGCAGACAGGTCTCGCTGTACCCAAAGCGCATCAGGTGGTCACTCGAAGAGGGCGAAGTAGGTCTCGATGTCGTCGTCGATGATGGTGCGTCGGTCGGCGTGTCGAGCGAGAATCGCCGCCGCCCGGGCGACGTTGTCGGCGAAGTCCTCGAGGATGTCCGCGAGGGCGATCCGGGCGTCCATCGACACTCGATAGCGGTCGTCGATGTCGAGGCGTGCGATCCGGTCGACGGGGGCGATCGGGAGCGTCAACTCGTCGTCGTCGATCACCGTCTCGACGTCGAAATCCTCGGCCATGAGGGTCTTTCTACCGTCGGCTTCGGCCTGTTGTGCGGCCGTTTCGGCGAGGCTGGCCCCGTGGAGCTGGATCCGCCGTGCCAGTTCTTCGGCGGCGTCGGCGCTGACGCGCAGCTCGTCCGAATTTCGGCGGATAACCGTGTCCACCGGCGCGAACGGCAACTCGACGTTCATACGAAAACGGCCGCGTGTGACCCCCTTAACCCTTCCGTCACTGACCGGTCAGGTATCGGGGGAACCCGGTTGCTAGAAGAGTTCCTCGGCGTCGATGACGCCGTCGTCGACCGGCCCACGGGCGGTCACTTCTTCGCCGAGACCGACGTCGGTCCCGGAGTCGACGCGCATCGTCGTCTCGCCGTCGTCGAGGATGATTGGCTCGCCCGCTTGCACGACGACGCCAGTGAACTCGATCTCCTCGCCGTCCGCCGGGCCGCTCGATTCGGCCGGATCGGCGCTCGTCTCGCTGGTATCGTCCGAATCCGACGCTGACGACTTCGACCCACCGCCGTCGGCGAACGACGAGAGGCTCGAGGAATCGCTGCCCCCTTCCGAGTCACTACCTGCGTCGGTCTCGGCCGCGTTCAACACCGTGATGGTGGAGCGCCAGCCGGCGGAGGCTTCGAGGTCGTCCTGCCAGCCGTCCTGGATCTCGACGTCGGCCAGCGCGACCTCGTCGCCGGGGCCGATGTCGATGTCGGCCTTTTCGCCCCAGAGCGCGACCCGGAGGTCACCCGTCGCGTCCTGCACGCGGATGTTTCGAACCTGTCCCTCGGAGCCGTCGTCGCGGTCGAAGGTGCGAACCGGGTCGGCCGAGCGGACGACGCCTTTCAGGTCGACCGTCTGGTCGATCTCGACGTCCTCGATCGGTGTGCTGTCCGGGACGTACTGGACGTCTTCGTCGACGACCTCGACCGTTCCCTGATTGCCGACGTGGAGTTCGAGGTTTCCGTCGCGTTCTTTGACGTAGCCGTCGACCACCTCGACGACCTCGCTGTCGTCGATTTCGGTGGCGAGATCGGCCTGCTCGTCCCAGAGAGTGACGCGCACGCGTCCGGTCTCGTCGCCGAGGGTGAGGTTCGAGACCTTCCCCTCGGAGCCGTCGTCGCGGTCGAACGTGCGTATCGAACCCGTCTCCAGCACCTCGCCGACGAGGGTGACGTCCGAGAGCCCGATCGTGAGGGCCTCGACGGTGTGTGTATCCGAGACGTTCACCTCGATCTCCGTGTCGTCGTCCGGCTGGGCCTCGTCGACGTTGACCTCGACGCCGCTGTAGCCGTCCTTCGGTCGGCCCTTGATCCGGAGCACCTGTCCCGCTTCGAGTTCCTCGACGGCGGCTACGGCACGCTCGTCCCAGAAGGTGATCCGGACGGCCCCTGTCTCGTCGGCGACGTCGACGTTGACGACGCGGCCGTCGTCGTCCTCGCCCTCGCGTTCGAAGGTCTTCACCTCCCCGACGTTCGTCACCTTCGCGACGAATTTCACCTCTTCCATTCCCGGTTCGATGTCTGCGATCCCGCCGACCTCGCTCTCGCCCACCTCGTGGGCGACGAGCATGGCGGCCGTCTCCTCGTCCGCGAGCCCGCCCATTTGCTCGACTTTGGCCTCGACGGCCTCGCGAAACTTCTCGAGGGAGACGTCCGCCTCGAGATCCTCGTAGATCCCCTCGATGTCGCTCATGCTATGCCCGAACAGGATGCAACCGCGCATAAGTATTGTCAAACGCGCTGGCTGGTTCGCGACGAATCGGCACCCGGAGGCGGGTAACTGCGAAGAAAAGTGATCTGGCGGTGAGGCTGGGGGTGTCGTCAGCGGGGCGATAGTCGCGATTCGCGAACTGGTTACAGCTCGGTGTCGGCGGCGGTCGTCTCGTCGACCCTGTCGGTGTGAACGACGACTACTGATGTCGCCTCACCGTCCGTGATGTCGACCGTTGCCTTGTAGTCGATCTGACTGATCATCTGCGTACACGTGTCGGCGTCCGTCTTCTCGAGCCCGACCCTCACCGTCAGCGTGCCGTCTTCCAGCGTCGTGCCGGTGACGACGGCTTCGTGACACGGCGTCGCTGCTTCGAGCTGTCCTTCGATCACGACGCTCTCGCCGTCGGCCGTGACCGTCGCGGTGGCCTCAACGTTTCGGTCGTCTTCGGCAGCGTCGTCGAGTTCGGTCTGTGAGAGCGTCTCGATCGAATTCGTCGTCGACTCGTTGTCGTTCCCGTCTTCGGACTCGTTTCCGTCATCGGATTCGTTCCCGTCCTCCGAGCCGTTTTCCCCATCGTCGATCGATTCGTTGCCGTCGTCGGAGGAGTTCTCCTCTTCCTCCTCGTTTTCGTCATCATCCTCGTCGTCGTCGGTGAGACAACCGGCGACGAGTGGGATCGTTGCTGTGCTTCCGAGGCCTGCGAGCAGTTTGCGTCGGCGCATACCCCCACTTCGCCGCCAATTATAAAATCTGTTCTGGAGGGTGAAATAGGTATTTCACCGACTGTATTTTACCCTCTCGCGGGCGTGCCGTATCAACATTATTTGCGGTGCAATCACCGGACTGCACGTGTCCGTTTCGAAAGGGCTTTAACCGAACCCGCGATAGGAATATTCGAGTCCTGGTAGGGTAGTGGACTATCCTCTTGGCTTGCGGAGCCAGGGACCGGAGTTCAAATCTCCGTCAGGACGTTTCTCTTCAGCACAACACTGCGAGCGTAGCGAGCAGTCTGTGCTGAAGGAAACCCTAACACGGAGATTTGAGCAGACCAGTGGCAGTGCGCGCAGCGACCACCGGGAGCGAGCACAACCGTCTCGTCGAAACGACTATCGGCGCTCGACGCGCATCGCAACCTGTCTGGTCAGCGACCCGTCTCGACGTCGCTGGCTGTTCGACGATCGTTCGATCCAATGACCGACGGTGACGCTCCCGTGGTGGACCTGACCGAACCCGCCCCGACCACCCCGGCCGAGTTCTGGGACGGTGATACCTGCTGTCTCTTCGTCCACGGCTGGTTCGGGCGGACGGCGAGTGACGGGTACGCCGCCGACTTCGAACGGGCGTTCGACCGCCGCGGCGTCGACGTTTCGGTCGTCCCGGCCCAGTGGGACGCACACACGGTCAACTTCTGGCGGGCGCGCCGGCGGGCGGACGCTGCCGGCCGTCGGCTCGCCGACCGGCTTCGGACGATTCGTTCGCGGGCGTCCGACGCGACTCTCGTCTTGCTCGCCCACTCGCTCGGCGCTCGCGTGGTCCTCGAGGCGCTCGTCGACCTCGCTGGCGACCTCGTCGTCGATACCGTCGCCCTCCTGGCCCCCGGTGTCGACGCCGATTCCGTCTGCGATGGGACCCGGTACACAGCCGGTATCCGCGAGTCGGCCACACGGGTGCTGTCCTACCACTCCAGAACCGACCGGACCGTCTGCTGGCTCTATCGACTCCTCTCGCGCAGTGCCGGCCTCGGGTGTCGCGGAGTCGACTGTCGTGACTCCCTGGCCGGTCCGCCAGCGATCTTCGAGAGCGTAGACGTCACTGACGTCGTCTCCGGGCACGAGGCGTATGTCGAACCCGGTGAAAACATCCGGTGGGCCGATCGACTCACTGCGGACCTCTGGGAGTGCGGCTGACTATCCGCTCGGCCACCTTGCTCACGGCGCTCGCGCTTTGCTCCGTTTGTGTCTCGAGCCGTTGATAGCAGTAGGGCAATCAGCCCGTCGAAAAACGCCCACAGTGGGCGTCAGGAGGTGCCGTTACCGGCGCCGAGCGAGCAAGGCGACGCTCGCGAGCAGGCCGAGGAGGGCGCTGGCACTCCCGAAGCCGGGCATCGACGACGCATCGTCGTCTGGCGATCCGGAGCCGTCGTCACCGTCTTCGCTGGTGGCTTCGTCGCTGTCGTCGCCGTCCGAGTCTCCATCGTCAGTCCCATCGCCAGCGTTCTCGTCATCGTCGCCGTCCGTCTCCTCAGACGTTGCCTGGGCGGATCCGCCGTCGTCGCCGTCGCTATCCGATGGCGGGGCGCCGAATCCACCGCCGCCACCGCCGCTGGGCGCGTCGCCGACGACGAGGTGGAATTCGTCGTCGCCGCCTGCCGTCCACGTGGCGGTTTCGCTCACCGCCTCGCCGTCGACGAGGAAGGTGATTTCCTTCCCATCGTCGCCCTCCTCGCCGTGGACGACGAGCTTCTCGTCGCCGACCGTGGGGCCGCCGTAGGTTCCGTTCTCGGAGACGACGATTTCGCCACGCTCCTCGCCGTCGATCATGGCGACGATCTCGGTGCCAGGCGGTGCTGGCTCGCCGTCGACGTACACCTCGCCGTGGAACGAGTGTGGCGGTGGCGGCGGATCGTCGCTCGCTGCGATCGGGGCGGCGGAAAGCGTACTCACCGCGACCATGGTAACTATCACGACCAGGGCGACCGTTCGGATTCGTGAGTTTGGGTGCATTGGAGTGGTGTGTATCGATAAATGGGTGGTCAGGAATCGGTGCGTCTAGCCGGCGATGGCGCCGGTCGGTGCGGGTCCGATCGCGGCGCTGGCGCTCGGGGCGCTCGTCTCGCTCTCGCCCGCGGACGCGACGCCGAACGCGAGGTCAGCGCCGTGTTCGACGGAGTTCGCGAGCAACTGACTGCCCGCCTCCGTGAAGCTCTCTTCGTCGGTGAAGTAGTCGCGCGCGATGGCCGTGTTCAGGATCTCGTTTCGATCCGTGTCCACCGCGACTGCGCTGCCTTCGTGCTCGCCGTCGATGCCGGCGCTCCAGTCGCCGTCGGCGAGAACCGTCCCGCCGTAGTCGTCGAACCAGGCGCCCCAGGTCGTCGAGCCGTCGTAGACCGTGACGGTGTCGCCGGCGCTCCCGACATCCTCGAAGATCGGGTGATCCGCGTTGATGTCGAGTTCGACCGGTTCACCGTCGGTGGCCGTGGCCTCCTCGGTCCGGACGGCCGGATCCTCGCGGATGTTGTGGAGCCGGTAGACGCCGTCCGCGTAGGCCTCGGACGTGCCACCCTGGTAGGAATCCAGGTAAATCGTCGCCTGGTTGGGGCCGAGCGCATCGGTGAAGTCCTGGGCGAGTTCGTCGCTCCCGAAGCGCTGGACGACGAAGACGTCGTAGTCGCCCATCGAATCCATGACCTGGTCGGCCGTGAGCGTCTCGACCGTGTAGCGGCTGTCGAGTTGCTCGTCGAGGACGCCTTCGAGCGCACCCTCGTGGTAATTCGCTTCGTCGACGACGGCCACGTTCACCTCGTCGGGCAGCGTCGGCCCGTCGTCGCCGTCGTCATCGTCCGACGACAGCAGGCTGAGTTCCGAATAGAGCTCGTCGGTCGTTGGGTTCCGTTCGAGGTCGACGCTTTGCTGATATTCGTCGTCCTCGCTCTCGATGTGGACCCAGTAGCCGCCGAACGGGTTCACCTCCGCGTCGCCGTCGTACTCGTTGCCGAGCGCGTCGACGGTCTCACCGAGGTGGTTCGACCCGTGGTCGTAGGCGACGTGGACGTTGTCGGGGCTGTTCGAGTTCCCGAAGCCGTCCGCCGTGTCCGTGTAGGCGGTCGGGCTCACCAGGTTCCAGCCCTGGTTCAGGTTCTCGGAGCCCGGCAGGGTGAAGTCGTCTTCGACCTGGAAGTCGAGGACGGCGGCGCCCGCGTCGGCGTCGGTCACGAGGATCGCCGAGAGGGAACTCAGGTCGTGGTTGTCGTTCAGCTGGTTCCACTTCCCGTCACCGGAATCGTAGCCGTAGGCCGTCCCGCCGAAGTCGTCGCCGAAGACGTCGCTGACGGTCTGATCGGTCGTGCCGGGCACGCCGATCGTGTACGTCCCGCCTTCGTCCATGACGACGTCGACGGCGATCTCCGTCGTGTTCGCGTCGACGCTGTCAGGCGCCTCGGTCAGGAACGGACTGTAGACGACGTCGCCGCTGACGCCGTTGTTCGCAACCGGGCCGCGGTCGCCGAACCAGTTGTGACGCGCGTCTAACGCATCTTCGCCGGTGTGGGCGATGGCGGTCTCGGTCGCTTCGAGGTCGTTGAAGCCGATCGAGACACGGTCGTTCGAGACGTCACCCGTCTCGATCCCGGTCTCGGCCGCGATGGCGTTCATCGTGGCGTCGACGCTCGTGAACGAACCAGCGATCGAGAGTCCGGCCGTGCTGTCGGCGACATCGTTGTGCGAGAGGTCGGCCACGCTGGCGTCGTTCTCGACGGCGATAGCGGTCTCCGCTCCCGTCACGCCGTTCTCGGTGACGGCTTCGACCGACCCACCGTCGATGCCGATTCCAACGCCGACGTCGGTCGCGTCGGTACCGGAGATCGTGTCGACGGCGCTGTCGGTGGCGCCGATGCCCACCGACGCGTTCGTCACGGAGTTGTTCGTCACGGTGATGGCGTCAGCGCCATCGATCCCGATGCCGTGCTCGCCCGCGTCGACCGACGTCTCGGAGACGTCGACGAATTCGGAGTTGGCGACGCCGACGCCGATGTCGGTCGCCGAAACCTCGCCGTTCGTCACGGAACTGTTCCGGCTGTCCGAGACGGCGATGCCGGTCGCGGCGTCCGAGACGCTGACGTCGGAGACGGCCGCGCCCGTCGCGCCGTCGAGCGAGATGGCGCTACTGGCGTTCGACACGCTCACATCTGAGACGGTGGCGTCGGCCGCCGTGACGGCGACGCCGCCGTTGCCACCGGCGTCGACGTCGAATCCACTCAGGCTGACGCCGTCGGCACCGATCGAGACGGTGTCACCCGAGGCGTCCTCGGGGGCGACGATCGTTGGCATCGCGCCGTCGGCGCTCGTGAGCGTCAGATCCTGCGTCTCGTCGATCGTGACGGCCTCTTCGTAGGTGCCGTCGGCGACGACGATCTCGGCGCCGTCGGGTGCGAGGTCGACGGCCTCCTGGATCGTGCCGACGTCACCGGGTACGTCTAGCGGCGCGTCGTAGACGGCCGTGGGCCCGGTCGTCAGGACGATCTCCTCGCCCTGTCGATCGACGAACGTGTGTTCGAGGACGACGGAGCCGACCGCACCCTCGTCGACCTCGACGTGGACCGAGTAGTCCTCTTTCGTGACGTAGTCGGGGTAGGATCGCCACTGGTCGAAGGCGTTGACGGACCCGTCGAGATACAGCATCAGGTCGTCCTGATCGATCGTCGAGGACTCGTGCAGGCTCGTCGAGACCTTCTCGAGGCCCTCGACGTCGAAGGTCGCGCCGACGTCCTCGCCCTCGGCGACGTGGTCTGGTTGGTCTTCGACGATGCGGCTGTGGGGCGGCTCGGCCGCCCAGGTGACGGCGTTGCCGAAGATCGCGTCTGCCTCGGCCGTGTAGTCTCCCGCGTCCACGAAGGTCGTGAGGCCGGACGACGCGAGGAGGACGCTCTGTTTCTCGGCGTCGATGCCGAGGCCGGAGCCATCCGTGACCGAACCGGATTGAACGTGCCCGATGACCTGGCCGTCGTAGCCGTCGAACCAGGTCGTGTCGGCGAAGCCGGCGGTGTGGAGCTGCACCTCGTCGCCGGGCTCGCCGACGCCGTCGAAGATCGGGTGCTCGTCCAGGATCTCCATGCTCGGGTTCGGCGCGGAGAAGCCCTGATCCGTCTCGGCCGGGTTCCCGACCGCTGCGGATTTCGACGGGATCGCGTCGCTGCCCGATCCCCACTGGTCCATCCAGACGACGCCCGTCAGCGCGTCGTCGGTCGCGTCGACGAACGCTCCGGCGTCGTCTGCCGGAATATTGTGGACGATCCAGCCGTCGTAGGAGGCGGGATCGTCGGCGAGTGCATCACCGGCGTCGTCGTAGACCGCGTCGACCTCGACGTAGCCGGGTGTGTTGTCCTCGATCCGACTGACGAGCGTGTCGGTGGCCGACGAGGAGTCGTCGAGGACCGCGACCGAGTAGACATCCTCGAAGACGGTCGTCGGCCCGGTCGTCAGTTCGCTCTGATCGCCGAGTCCGTCGAACGTGTGGTGCAGTTCGATGTCCCCGACGCCGAGCGAATCGGTCTGGACGTCGACCGTCAGCTCGCCGGTGAACGGTTCGTCGAAGTCGTGCGGTTCGCCCACCGCGACTTCGTCACCGTTGACGGTGAGGGTGAGGTCACCGTCGTAGCCACCGAGGTTGTCGATCGTGATCGTCTCGACGTTCGCCACGTCGGCGGTCACCGTGAACGACTCGCCCCGGTTGACGTCTTCGGGCTGTCCCGACAGGAGTTCGGTTCCGAGCCCGTCGGCGAGTTCGAAGTCTTGCTCTACGACCGTCTCGTTGTCCGGAATCTCGACGGTCGCGTTCGTCTCGGCGTAGCCGAAGCCGTTCGCCGTCACCTCGTAGGTGCCGGGCTGAGCCAGCAGCTGGTAGCTGCCGTTTCCGTCCGTCTGGGCGGTTCGACCGGCGTCGAGGGAGACGGTCGCGCCCTCGATCGGCTCGCCTGCCGAGTCGGTCACCGTGCCGTTGACCCCGCTGTCGAGCGCCACGAGGGCGGTCGCGGCGGGGACGTCGATGATCCCGCTGCCGTAGCGGTTGTCACGCTCGTCGGCCGGCTGGTCCCAGTCGTCGGGTTTCCAGGCCGTCTCCTCGAGCGCGTCGACCATCATCTCGTTGCTGGCAGCGTCGCCGGAGGCCGAGACCATCAGCCCGACCGCGCCGGCGACGTGCGGCGTGGCCATCGACGTGCCCGAGAAGGAGCCGTCGTAGTTCCCACCGGGGACCGAACTCAGCACGTCGACACCGGGTGCGGAGACGGCCGGTTCGGTGTACTGGTCCGGCCAGTAATCGGGTGCGTCGGATCCCCACGCGCTCGCCGTGTCGATCTCTTCGCCGAGCGAGAACGACGCGACGTCCGCGTTGGCGTCGACCGCGCCGACGCCGAACGACGAGTAGTAGTTACCCGGGGAGGCGCTGTAGCCCGGCGGGTCCGGGTCGAACAGGCCCTGGTTGCCGATCGCCGCGATGACGAGCGTGCCGGCGTCGTTGGCGTTCTCGACGACGTCGATGAGCTCGCCGTTTTTACCTGTCGCGCCGAGACTCATCGAGACGACGTCGGCGTCCTCTTCGGCCGCCCACTCGATGCCGCCGGCGATCTGGGCGAACGAGCCCCCGCCGCCGGGGAGGACCATCCCGTGCATGACGTCGGCTTCCGGTGCGACGCCGTAGGTTGGCACGTCTCCCGCGGGATCTTCGGCGCCCGAGACGGTGCCGGTGACGTGCGTCCCGTGTTCGCCGCTGTCGTGCGGTTCGGAGCCTTCGACCTGGTTACCGTTGGAGTCGAACTCCGCCCACCCGCCCGGGTAGGTCGGGTCAGACTCGTCCTCGGTGTAGAGGTCGAGGTCCGGGTGACTGACGTCGACACCCGTGTCGAGGACGGCGATCTTCGCGCCGTCACCCTTGGTACCGAACTGCGACCAGGTTTCAGTCACGTTGATCTGGTCGAGTCCGTACGTGACGTTCTCGTTCTGGGGTGACGGGCTGGTTTCGGCAGCACTGGCCGATCCACCAGCCTGGGCGCCGTCGGCGGATTCGCCACCTGGGAGCGAGAACTCCATGTTCTCGTGGATCCGTTCGACGTGTGGCTGATTCGCCATTTTCTCGAACAGGTCGTTCTCCCTTGCCGCGTCGGTGTCGACCGATATCAACACGGCATTAGTGACCCAGAAATCGTTCTGGACCGCAACCCCTGGCGTCTCCTGAGCCCAATCGACGAAGTCTCCCTGTGTCTCTTGGGCCTGCGTCTTGAGCAGGGATTGGGCTTCGACGGCTGACGATGCCGTAGCCAGGTCTGCATCCTCGAAGCGGACGATCGCCTCGATCCGCTCCTCGGATTCTAGCAACTCTTCTGAAATGTCTACGGACGCCGTCGTGGCGTCCGATTCGATACTCTCCGTCCCGACACCGCTGTCGAGATCTGCCTGTGTCGTTGCTCCTCCGAGGCTGCCTCCCGCGAACGCCATCGCGGGCATGGAGCTCACCATGAGGAACGCGAACACGAGTGCCATGACCCTGATCAGGGTCGAGTGGTGTGTACCTCTCATGTCTCTGCAGCGTGTGTCGACATCCCGTGACACACATCGTGACATCCATCACAACTTTTGTATTAACTATTCGTGAACTTGTCTACCATTGGTTATTATTTATTTCGCGATGGACGACTCTGGTTATATTCATCACGTTCTACAGGCCCAACGAAACGTCTTAATTCACTTACAATCTGGAAATTACTTGTCTGGGGGACATAACTATAGGTATATTTGGACATATTCTTTTATTCAGCTAATCCAGATAATAATCAATAATGAACACTTGTGCCCATTTACCCGTCCGTTACCGTGGTAAAACTAGCCGTTAACAATTTTTGTTCGGTTTATACTGTTCCTAATGACTTAAAGCAGTACCTGGAACAGATTCTCTATAGCTATTGTTGGGTATGGTCGCTAGCGAGGTTCTGCTTCCGTTGGGCTGCTCACTCACCCAGTTGTCTCCGCAGAAATCGGGGTCTACTGCAGCTTCTCCGGTTTCGCCTCGTACCTTTCGGGTCACTTCGCTCTCCGTTCGGCAGGTGGCGGCCCTCAGCGTTACTCCGGGCCGCCCACTTCGCGGCTCCCGGTGGTCGCCGCTCAGAAAGTCGAGGGCCTTCGCGTGCGCTCAGGCCCTCTCGCATCTCACGGCTCACTTCGTTCGCCGTTCGATAAACGTGGACTCTCGGTCCCCTCGCGTCCACGCACTTCGCGGGTCACTTCGTTCCCCGCTCGATAACCGTGGATCCTCGCTTCGCTCGGATCCACGCACTTGACAACCCTTAAGATTCCAACCGAGTTACGACGCGACAGCATGAAAGTAGTCGTCTCCATCGGTGGCAGCGTGTTGATGCCCGAACCCGGTTCCGAGCGGGTGTCGAAACACGCAGCCGTCGTCGAGGACCTCGTCGCCGAGGGCTGTCGCGTGGGCTGTGTCGTCGGAGGCGGCGGCGTCGCCCGGGAGTACATCGGGGCGGCGCGGAATCTCGGCGCGAACGAGATCGAACTGGACCAGCTCGGCATCGACGTGACGCGCCTGAACGCACGCCTGTTGATCGCGGCGCTCGGCGAAGATTCCGTTACTGCGCCGGCCCACGACTACGAGGAGGCCGCGGAGGCGCTCCGGCGTGACGGACTCTCCGTCATGGGCGGCGTCGCACCGGCCCAGACGACCGACGCCGTGAGTGCCGCCCTCGCCGAGTACATCGACGCCGATCTCCTCGTCTACGCGACCAGCGTTCCGGGTGTCTACAGCGACGATCCCAACGAGCACGACGGCGCCACGAAGTTCGAGGAACTGACCGCGAGCGACCTCGTCGACGTCGTCGCCGATCTGGAGATGACCGCGGGCGCGTCCGCACCCGTGGACCTGCTCGCGTCGAAGATCATCCAGCGCTCGGGGATGCGAACCATCGTCATCGACGGCACCGACCCCGACCGGATCGCCCGCGCCGTCCGCTCCGGATCGCACGACGGAACCGACGTAATCCCAACGAGCGCCGGCGACGAACCTTCCTATTGGGCGCTCGACGACCGATGAGCGCAGACGACGCCACAGCCGATCCGCGAGCCGACGCCGCAGCTGATTCTTCGGGCGACGGCGGGGCCGCCGAAACGAACCCGTACACGCTCCAGCGCGGCGACGGCGAGGAAGGGACCGACGACCACCACGTCTTCTGGGCCGACGCCGTCGCCGACCGGGTGGAAACCCGAATCGAGCGTCGGATCGAGTCGGGCGAGCGCGACCCCGACGATCCCATCGTCGTCAAGGGCGGGATCTCCCCCTCTGGCGTGCCCCACCTCGGCAACGTCAACGAGATCATGCGCGGCTACTTCGTCGCCGAGGTGCTCCGCGAGCGCGGACACGAGGTCAAACAGGTCTTCACGGCCGACGATCGCGACCCGCTCCGGAAACTTCCCCGCACGCTCGCCGATCTCGACGGCAACCTCGTCGATCTTGGCGACGTGAACGCTGGCGCTCTCGGGCGCAACCTCGGTCACCCGTACACCGACATCCCGGACCCCTTCGGCTGCTGTGATTCCTACGGCGACCACTTCGCGACGATCATCGCACAGAGTGCCGACGCGATGGACGTCCCCATCGACTTGCTCTCGAACACGGCTCTCTACGAGGACGGCACGTTCGAGGCCGTCACCCGTTACCTTCTGGAACACCGCGACCGCGCACGCGAGGTCCTTGCCGACTACCAGGACTCGGTCGACGCCGACGGCGACTACGTCCCGTTCAACCCGATCTGTGCGAACTGCGGGAAGCTCACCGAGACGGTGACGAGCGTCGACGTTGATAGCGAGGCGCGAAGCGCCTCGAATAGTCGAGCGGGGAGCGAAGCGACCCGCGAGACCACTACCGCGGCAACTGTCGACTACGAGTGCACCGACCTGGAGGCCGGCGAGCAGACGATCGCGGGCTGTGGCCACGAGGGCACGGCCACCCTGCGCGAGGGCAAACTCCCCTGGCGCTTCGAGTGGCCCGCCCAGTGGGAGGCGCTCGACGTCGACTTCGAACCGTTCGGCAAGGACCACGCCGAGGGCTCCTGGCCGAGCGGCGAGGACATCGCCAGGACCGTTCTCGAAAACGAGCCGCCGGTCCCGATGGTCTACGAGTGGTTCACCCTGGACGACGAACCTTTCTCCTCTTCGGCGGGCAACGTCGTCCTCGTCTCCGAGGTCCTCGAACTGATCGAACCCGAGGTACTCCGATACTTCTTCGCGAAGGATCCCTCGAAGGCCCGCGACTTCAGCATCGAACGGCTCGACCAGCTGGTCGACGAGTTCGATCGCTTCGAGCGCATCTACTTCGGCGAGATCGACGCGAGCGAAGACGAGAAACGCTTCGCGGAGCGGGTCTACCCGCTCGTCGTTTCCGAGCCCGATCCGGACCGAATTCGCCTCTCCTACACCTTCGCCGCGGTCCTCGGCATGACTGAGGACCCGTCGATCCGCGAGGAGATCGCTCGTACAGAGGGCCACATCCCCGACGACGCGCCCGAGTGGGCCGTCGACGCCGCCCTCGATCGGGTCGAACACGCGCAGGCGTGGGCCCGACGGACGGGCAACGAGTTCGACTACGAACTCAAACGCGCCGCGATCCCGGCCCACGACTTCGACGACGCGACCGGGGCGGCGCTCGCCGACCTCGCCGACTTCGTGGCCGACGGCGGCGACGACCCCGAGGAGTTGCAAGGCGAGATCTACGAGACGGCCAAGCGCCACGACGTTCCTGTCGGCGACTTCTTCGCCGCGGGCTACCGCCTGTTCTTCGACGACGAGCAGGGGCCGAAACTCGGCCAGTTCCTCGCGAAACTCGATCGCGACTTCGTGGTCGATCGCCTCCGGCGAGAGCGGTGACTGTCCGGTCAGCAGATCCATTCGTTCGTGAACGAATCCTCGGCCCTGTGAGCGAGTTGCGTGTGACGGAGTCCCGAAGCGCCAGACCCAAATCACTCGAAACCGTGAGGACGGACGACGACCAATGCATGCTGCCCTCTCTGCCGGATTTGTCCCCGAACTTTTCGGATCGACGCTCGTGACCTGGGTGCTGATCGGGATCGGGCTCTACTGGGCGGGACTCCTCGCCCTGAAACAGCGCGGCGTCCTGCCCGAGTGGATCGGGACGCAGGGGCCGATCGTGACGTTCCACACGAAACGGGGTCGCGACTTCCTCGACTGGCTGGCTCAGCCGAAGCGGCTCTGGCGAGCGTGGACGAACCTCGGCGTCGGTATCGCACTCGTCGCGATGGTGGGGATGTTCGTGTTCTTGCTGATCTCGGCCATCAGCGCTCTGCTGGCGCCGCAGCCGACCGGCATTCAGCAACCCCAGAACGTCCTGGTCATCCCCGGCGTCAACGACTTCCTCCCGCTGTCGGCCACGCCGGGTATCGTCGCCGGGCTATTCATCGGCCTCGTCGTTCACGAGGGCGGCCACGGCCTGCTCTGTCGGGTCGAGGACATCGACATCGACTCGATGGGCGTCGCCATGCTCGCCGTGTTGCCAATTGGGGCGTTCGTCCAGCCGGACGAAGAGAGCAGCGACGCGGCGAGTCGGGGCGGCCAGACGCGCATGTTCGCCGCCGGCGTCACCAACAACTTCGCCGTGACGATCCTCGCGTTCCTCGCACTGTTCTGGCTCGTGGGCTCCGTCGTCGCCGTCGCTCCGGGTGCAGCCATCGGGGGCGTGGTCGACAACTCGCCCGCCGAGGCAGCCGGCATCGGTGAGCACGACCGAATCACCCACGTCGACGGACAGGCAGTCGCGGACAATCAGGAGTTCATCGACACACTCGACGAAACCGACGCGGGGACGATCTCCGTGACGATCGACGGCGAACGCGAGGCGACCGTCGACCGGGCGCCGATCGTCGTCTCGACGCTCTCCGACGGCCCTGCAGGCCTGGGGCTGAACGAGCGAATCCTCGCGGTCGACGGCGAGGACGTCTCGACGCGTGAGGAACTCGTCGACGCCGTCGGCCAGGCCGAACGCGTCTCGATCACCACTCAGGCTGCAGACGGAACGACCGAGACTCGCGAGGTTCCCATCGGCGCTTCGATGCAGGTACTCGAGGGCAGTCCGCTGGCAGACGCCGGGGCTCCGGTCGACTCGTTCGTCGTCGTGACGACAGCCGACGGCGAACGCGTCCACGACGGCTCGGCCCTCGAATCCCTGATCGAGGAGCGCGACGGCGAAACGGTCGAACTGACCGGCTTTCTGAACGGCGAACGGGCCAGCTTCGACGTCACGGTCGACGCGGACGCCACGCAGTTCGGCCCCGCCGTTCACTCCGGGATCTCGGGGATGCAGGTCAACGACATCGGTGTCCAGCTCTATCCCGTCGAGACCTTCCACAGTGCCCTCGGCGGCGATAGCCCGAACGGTTTCGGCTCGCTCGGAGAGACGTTCTTCGGCAAGATCTTCATCGCCCTCATGCTCCCGATCATGGCGATCGCTGGCATGCGCTTTAACTTCGCGGGCTTCGCCGGCGGCGTCGAGAACTTCTACGAGGTTTCGAGCGTCCTCGGCGAGCCGGCCGTCTTCGCGATCGCGAACATCCTGTTCTGGACCGGCTGGATCAATCTCAACCTCGGCTTCTTCAACTGTATCCCCGCGTTCCCGCTCGACGGCGGGCACATCCTGCGCACCTCGACCGAGGCCGTCCTCTCTCGCATTCCCGGCATAGAGGCGACGCGCGGGATGGTCCGCGTCGTCACTACGACCGTCGGCGTGACGATGCTCGCAACCTTCCTCGTGATGGTCTTCGCTCCCACGGTGCTTCACTGAGGCCGGCGTGGTCGCTCGTCGGTATCGCTGGAATTTCCGTCTCAATTCTCGACGGGGAGTCGCCGCGGCGATGCCATGGCTGGTCTGGTGTCGTATCTCCGGCGCTACCCCGCCGGCGTCACGTCAACTCCCTCACTCCTCGTCGAGGCCGTGGCGCTCGTAGAACTCCGTCGGTGTCTCGTCGAGACGATCGAAGTCGGCGTCGAAGTAGTGTTCGTGGTGTCTGGCGACCTGTTCGACGATCCAGCGGCTGAAGTCCTCGTCGAAGTGCCAGGTGTTCTCGAGTTCGGGGACGGTAAAGCGCTCGTCGGTCGCGATGACCGCGTAGACGTGGTAGAAGCCGAGGATGACGTCGGCGAACTCGCGGGCGTTGTCGGCGGTTTCCTCGCGCCGGTCTGCGAGTTCCTCGGCGCCGTCGTCGGTGAGTTCGAAGTACTTGCGATCCGGTTCGTCCTCGCGTTCGATCCGCTCGGCCCAGCCCTTCTCCTCGAACTTGTAGAGGATGGGGTAGACCGATCCGTAGGACGGTTCCCAGTGGCCACCGCTCAGATCCTTGATCTCCTTGAGTATCTCGTACCCGTACCGTGGCTTCTCTTCGAGTAGCTCGAGGACGAGATAGGCGATGAGTCCCTTCGGTGGTCCACTTTTCCGCATACGGCTCTCGTTTGAAACGGAAGTTGGTAAAGCGTTTCGGTACCCTGCAAAACCATCGGTTTCGGCGGCCGTTCCCCCGACGCGTGGCGGTCTGGGTGACCGGGCGAAAACCGGTCTTTCTTGACGATGCCGTCCGAAGGTCTTCGTATGGACCGACGGACGCCACCAGATACCGCGGAAGGCTGGTACATGCTCCACGACTTTCGGACCGTCGACTGGGACGCCTGGCGCGAGGCGCCCGCTCGACGACGTGAACGGGCGCTCGCGGACGGTGTCGCCTATCTCGAGGCCGCCGAGGCGGTCGCCGACGCCGACTCGGGTGGGTCGACGAGCGTCGCCGTTCTCGGTCACGAGGCCGATCTGTGTTTCATCCACCTCCGACCGACGCTCTCGGATCTAAACGCACTCGAACGCCGGTTCGAGCGCACCGAACTCGCGGCGTTCACCGAGCACAGCGACTCGTACGTCTCGGTGACGGAGGCCTCGGGCTACGGCGGCGCGAACGACTACTTCGACCCCGATGCCGAGGCCGACCCGGGCATGAAGCGCTACATCGAGTCGCGACTCCACCCCGACATCCCCGACGCGGACTACGTCAGCTTCTACCCGATGGACAAACGCCGCGATTCCGAGTACAACTGGTACGACCTGCCGTTCGACGAGCGTGCCGAGCACATGTCGAGTCACGGCGACATCGGCAAGACCTACGCCGGCAAAGTTCGCCAGATCATCTCCGGCAGCGCCGGCCTCGACGACCACGAGTGGGGCGTCACCCTCTTCGCCGACGACCCGGCTGACATCAAGGACCTGCTCTACGAGATGCGCTTCGATCCCTCCAGTTCGAAGTTCGCCGAATTCGGCCGCTTCCGCATTGGCCGGCAGTTCGAGCCCGCGAAGCTCGGTGCGTACATGGCCGGCGACTCGCTGACCGGCGAGCCGTCGGGGGCCACCGACTCGCCGCACGCGACCGGCACGGGCCGCGAACACGGCGGCGAAGCGGACGGCTTTCCACACGGCGACGAGTCGGGGAGGCCCCACGGCGGCGGACACGGCCATGGCAGTGGTCACGACGACGGAACACACGATCACGGCGACGGATCGCACGACCACGGCGGTGACCACGCACACGGCGACGACGCCGGGGGCGCGCCCGACGGCGTCCGGAGTGAACTCGAAGACCTCGGCGTCTACGCCGGGAAGCCCCACGGCGAGGACGTCCACGCGGTCGTCCTCTATTCCGCGGCTGACCCCGACGAACTCTTCTCCGAGGTCGACGGCCTCCGGACCAACTTCGACCACTACGACACGCACGTGATGACCGCAGTGTACGAACCCACCGAGGTCGCGAGTGAGGACGCCGAGACCGCCGTCGCTAGCCTCTGGGAGACCGAGAGCGCCGCGGAGACCGCGGCCGGCTTCCTCGCGGACTTGCCCGAGGTAGTACGGCAGGCAGGGGACAGGGCGCCCGCTGGCGCCGATGGTGAGCGGGGCGATCGCCCCGCGAACGACGATTCCTGGGGAACGATGGGGATGTTCTACACCGTCAAACCCGACTACAGAACGGACTTCGTCGACACTTTCGCCGACGTCGGCGAGGCGCTTTCGGGCATGGACGGCCACCGCAAGACCGACCTCCTCGCCAATCGCGAGGACGAGAACGACATGTTCATCGCCAGCCGCTGGGACTCGCGCGAGGACGCGATGGCGTTCTTCCGCAGCGACGACTTCGCCGAGACCGTCGAGTACGGTCGTGACGTCTTAGAAGAACGACCGCGGCACGTGTTCCTGGCCTGATCGGCTGTCGCCGTCGATAGCTATATTCGCTCGTTTTCCGGTTCGTAGAAGAAGTACCCGGCCACGCCCGCGATCCCGAGGAAGAGCGTGATCAACGGCCAGTTGCCGCGATCCTCGCCGCTCAGGTGGGCGTGCGCGGTGACGAAGATCGCGAGTCCGACGTGGGCGACGGCCGTCGCGAGGACGAAACTTTGGAGTTGCATCTCGTCTCCGGAGGTCGGTGGTGTCGTTCCTAAGCGGTTTCGAAACGCTGTGGCGAGTTTTGGTGTCACAGATCGCGCGGCGCACGTCAGTCGGCTCCCGTTCGTCCTCGTCCGGCCAACCGTATCGACGTCATCAGGGGAGCTGAACACCCTCCCCTCCGATACCTGCTATCGAGAGGTCTGCCGAGCTCCGCTCATTTGCCGGCTGCTAGACGGGTTCGCGGTGGTTATCGCTCTCTCTCTCTCTCTCTCTCTCTCTCTCGAGGACTCCTGAGTGGAGACGGAGGATATTTGAACGCTTATGTCGGATGAACGAATGCTAATGTCCGCTATCGATCCGGGAGAACGATTCCGCTCATCCCTCCGGAGTTCGGTCGTTCGGATGCTGCTCGTTGCCCTCGTCGCCGTGCTCGCAACGCTTCTGGTCGTAGGAGAGTTACCTCTCGGCGACGGTGGGGACCCACCGGAGCCGCGTATCGAATCCGTTTCGGTGGTCGACGCGGGGTGTCACGACGAGGTTCGTGGACGAGCTGCTTCCTCGACCGGCGGTCTCTGGGTCGGCACGATCAACGAGACGTCGGTCGACACCGACGTCTCGGCGGAGATTCGGCGTGCGACGCGACCGGAGGCGACCGTCGCGGCGTATCGCGTCCATCTCGAGACCCACAACACGACGGCCGGAAACGAATCCTGTCCAGGCAAGATCGTCTTTCGGGTCGAGTACGATACTCCCTACCCCGACGCGGCGGACGCGATGCGCGTCGAGCGCTATATCGACGGGCGATTCCAGGCCTGCGGTGGGTCCAGCTCGGGGCCTGACACCGGGTGTCTCCGGCTGTACGAAGACCGGCCTGTCCACTGGTCGAACGGGAGCGTGACGTATCCAGAGTGAGATTGCGACTGACTATTCTCCGCCGCGTCCCAGCGTGTGAAACTCCTCGTTTGGACGCATGTCCGCGAACATCGCCATCCGGTTCGAGAGGTTGAACAGCGCCGTCACGGCCCCGATGTCCCAGATTGCCTCCTCGGAGAAGCCAGCGTCGGCGAGTTCGTCGAGGTCCTCGCGAGTGACTTCGGCCGGTCGCTCGGTGAGTTTCACGGCGACGTCGAGCATCGTCCGGTGCTGGTCACTGATGTCCGCCGTTCGGTAGTTCGCGACGAGCTGGTCGGCCAGCAGTGGGTCTTCGGCGTAGATGCGCACGAGGGCGCCGTGGGCGACGTTGCAGTAGTAGCAGTGGTTGACGCCGGAGACGGCGACGATGATCATCTCGATCTCCTCCCGGGCGAGCGCGGCGTCGTCGACGATCGCGTCGTGGTACGCGAAGAAGGCCCGGAAGTGTGAGGGCTTGTAGGCGAACCCGGCGAAGACGTTCGGGGTGAAGCCCGCGCGCTCGGTCTCCTCGGCGATGCGTTCTCGAAGGTCCTCGGGGAGATCCTCGAATTCGGGTACCGGGAAGTTCCCCATGGCGTCGGCTGAGAGGTCGACCATACCGCCGGGTGGGGTCGGCCGTCGCTTAATGTTTGTGTCGCTCGACGACGGAGCACGACCAGTGATTGGTCGGTGGTTGCGGTCAACTCGACCCGGTCGGGGACTACTGCTTGGGAGCCGGCTGACCGTCGTTCGGGGCCTGAAACGGAGCGGGGGGACGGCTGTCGGGGCTAGTGAGCGGGAGACAGTGTGTCGAGTGCAGCTTGAGGGCGAGACAGTGAGCGGTGAGGGACGTCGCTGGCCGTTACTCCGTTCGATCGACGTCGACGTGTTCTTTGAGGGCGTCGAGACCGTCGGCGTCGGCGAGTTCCTCCAGGCGTTCCTGGAAGTGCGTCTCACAGAGACCCACCGTCACTCCGTCCGACTCGGCGGCGAACGCCGCCGGTCGATCGCAGTAATGACAGTGCATACCCCGCCTAGATCCCCGACCGATTTGAACCCACCGCTCGGGACCGACCCTGCCGCTATCACCGATCACGTTGGCGCCCGGCAGCGATGTCGCCCGCTCGATCACCAGCCTGGTGGGGCGAGACGGTCGTACTGTGCCCGGTCGAGTCCGGCGAGCCCGAGCCGATCGCCGTGCGCGTCGCTCCCGCCGGTCGCGAGCAGGTCGTGTCGCTCGATCGCCCGTTCGACGACCGCGGTATCGACGGTCCGACCGTAGGGGTAGAAGCGTTCGACGGCATCGAGTTCGCTCGCCAGGTCGAGCGCCGCACTCGGGTCGCGGTAGCGAAGGGGATGGGCGAGCGCGACGACGTCGCAGGCGTCGGCGAGCAGTCGTCGGCCGCGCTCGAAGCTCGGCAGCTCCCGCGAGACGTAACAGGGCCCGTCGCTGCCGATCAGGTCGTCGAACGCCTCCTGGTAGTCGAGATCGGTGTCGGGGTGGTCGTCGATCGCACGCGCGACGTGTGGGCGACCGAACCCGTCGTCGATCGACACGTCGAGGTCGATATCGAGTCGATCCGCGACGCAGTCGACGATCGCTCGACCGCGTTCGCGTCGGTTCTGCTGGATCCGATCGATCGTCGACTCGAGTGCGCTCGTCCGTCGGAGCCCGTAGCCGAGCAGGTCGACGGCCTCGCCGTCGGCGGGTTCGACCCGGAGTTCGATTCCGGCCACGAGTGTCACGTCGGCGCCCTCAGGAGGCGTCTCACTGGCTGTGGTCTCGCCAGGTCCAGCCGGTGCGGCGTCGGCATCAGTCCACTCGGTGGCCTCGATCGTCGGTCCCGCAAACGGCGCCCCGACGTCGTGGTCCGTGATGGCGACGACGGAGAGCCCCGCTCGCGCCGCTACCGTCGGGACCGCTTCGGGATCGAGCGAACCATCAGACCGCGTCGTGTGTACGTGGAGATCGGCGTAGGGCGCCGTTCGCGTCGCCGTCATGGCTGTGCCGACGCGTGCTGGCGCCAAAGCCATTGGGTCTCCGTACGTGATGGCGTGTCGACCGCAGGGTGGGTAGGCTGGAGCAACTCGCCGTCTGTCGGGTCGGTGAAGACTGCCGTCTCTCTCTCTCTCTCTCTCTCTCTCTCTCTCTCTCTCTCTCTCTCTCTCTCTCTCTCGATATCTATAATGGACAATAGTTAAGGTTGGGGTCGGTGTGGATCCCGTCGCAATGCACTTGCCCGGCACCGTCACGCTCGCGGACGAACTCGAGTACCCGGCGACGACGGACGAACTGATCGCTGCGTACGGCGACCAGCCGATCGAACTCCCGAACGGCACCGAGACGGTCGGCGACGCGCTCGGCCGAATATCCCGGGAGACGTTCGAGTCGCCCGACGAATTCCGGCTCACGCTCCAGAGCGCGCTGAGCGACAAGGCGGTCGGCCGCGTCGGCTACAGCGACCGGGATCCGAATCCACCGGGGAGCGTCTACCAGCCCCAGCAACTCTCTTTCTGAGGCGGTTTCTCTCGCGACTTCCGACGCTGATCGGCCGCAGCGCACGCTTTTGTGGCTGGTCGTGGTGCGATCGCTATGGCTCCGTCCGTTGGCTTTCAGCTTCCGACGCTCGCCTTACTCCTCGGAATGGTCGTGCTGGTCGCCGGTCTGTTCATCGGCGGCGGCCTGAACCCGATCAGTTACGCTGGCCTCGTACTGGGATTGGCCGGCATCGTCGGGCTGTGGCTCGCCGTGCTAGCCACGCCAGCTCCCGGTCACGAATCGGCAGGATAGCTGCAACGGGTCCGATCGTCGCTCAGCCGACGAAGTCGACCGCCGGCGCGAGATCGATTGGAACCGATCCCCGGCGGTACCCCTCGACATGTCCCGACGGTCGGGCTCGATAGACGACGGCCGGTCGGTGACGGACGTCGGGGCGTTCGCCGCGGATGGCGGCCCAGGCGTCGTCGGGGAACGACGAGCAGTCGACGAAGAGGACGGCCCCACCACCGTGTTTCGAGAGCTGGCCGCTGGTCTTCGTCTGGACGGTATCCCGGATCGCGGCGATCGGCCCCGATGCGGCGCGCGTCGAGGGTGCCTGCGGTCGCGTCACCTCGACGAGGACGTTGGTCTCGTCACCCTCGGCGCGGAAGTCGAGCGAGTGACCAGTCGTCACCTCGATCTCCGGCGTGAGGCCGTAGCCGGCGTCCGTGAGGATCCTGGCGGCGATGAACTCCGCCATGGCGGCGCTCATCCGAACGTCGTCGACGTGTTCGCTCGTTCCGAGTTTCCCGGCCATCGTGTGTCGGTAGGGATCGAGCGTGCCCGGCCGGAGGAGGTCTTCGAAGTACTGGAGGACGGTGTCGCGGTCGGTATCGGGGAAGCCGCCGTCGTACTCGCGAAAGAACGTCCGGGTCGAATCGCGACCGTCCTTCGACATGAATACGGGGAGGAAGAACCACGAGAGGTGCGGGTACGATTCGAGCCACGGGTCCTCGTCGTAGAGCGTCTCGAGGAGTTCGCGTCTCGCCCAGCGGGCGATACGATACGGGGCATCGTCCCAGCCGATCTTGTTCGTTCGCCAGAGCGCCTGTGGGGTCTCCGTGTTGCCCATCCAGTAGGCCTCGTCGTCGCTGCTGGCGAAGAGGGCGACGTCCCCGTTGTCCATCTCGAAGCGGTAGGTTCGCCACTCGCCACCGACGTCGAATCGGGTGTCGACGTCGCTGGCGCCGATGTTCTCCTGGAGGGGCTGGAGAACCTGCCGGTCGACGCGCCCCGGGCTCCAGGCGTTGGGCGAGTATCGAAAGCGAAGCGGCCGTGCCACGATCAAAACTACGCCGGTGAGATTCATACGTCTTCGCTTTCTCACGGTCGTCCGGTTGCCCACCAACTCGGGTTGAACCTGCATGTTGACCCCTGTTGGCCTGGCTTTCGATTTCATCCAGCGCCCGGACTGTCGTGAACGACCGTTACATTGATATCGAATACCGCCCTACAGTGTTCATACCTACCATGTCAATGGGTGCCTATGACGACGACGAACACGAACGTCGTGAGAAGCAAGCGTCGACGGTCGATACGGACTTCGACGACGAACGGACGATCTACCACGGGCAGGTCGAGTACGACTCCGGCGACTCCGCAGAAGCGCTGTTGAACCAGTTCCAGGAGATCAAATCCAACTGAGTCCGTTTTTCCCGGCTGCCGTAGTGCGGCGCACTGAGCGTAGTTGCCGGCTCCAGTTATCGTCTCCAGTTTCCGGCTCCATCGGGGTCTGACGCACTCTCTGGACCGTCAGGGTTCCGTCTCGTCGGCGGTCGTCTCTCCGCCATCCTCCCAGCCCGGTGTCTCCGGAGCACCGCGATCGACTTCGAGCTGCTCCGCGAGTGCGGGGGACAGGTTCGAACCGGCGTCCGATTCCCCATCTCGCTCTGCGGCGGCCAGCCGTTCCCACTCGTCGATCGCCGAACCAGCCCACGAGGTCGTCTCGAGGGTCTTCTCGCGCGCTTGCTCGTAGTGCGGTTCGGAGTGCGCCAGCGTGCCGGGACTCGATGCCGCGGCGACGGCGACGAACTCGGCCCGGTCGGCCGCGGTCGGCTCGCCGCGTGCGATCCGGTCGACCGCCCCCTCGATTGCGCTCGGATCCGGATGGCAGAACACCTTGCCGCCGACCGCCTGTGGGCCGAAGAGCGGTCCGTCCTCACCGGAAATCGCCGCCGCGCCGTCGGTCGACAGGAGCCGTCGCTCACCCGTCGCCGCTTCGACTCGCTCGCACTCGGTCGGCTGATCGAGCGCGACGTTGTGTGCCGGATAGGCGCCACACTCGGCCGGATACAGTTCGTCCTCGTGAATCCGACACTGCAACGTCGTCGGGTCGAGGAAAACACAGGCCGGGACCACGGCAGCCTCGGTTCGTCCGAACGGGGCCACCGGTTTCGGGGATTTTCGCAACCCGATGAAGAAGGCCGGTCGTCCGTGCACGGCCGCGACCCGCCGTTCGCCGACGTCGACGTGTGGATCGGCTTCGCCAGCCGCCCACAGCCGCGGTGTCAGCACGTCGCCCAGCCCGGCGTCGACGAACGCCCTGACCTCGTCTCGCGCTAGCGGCACGAGGTTGGCCACGCCGTCTAACGACGGGAACGGCCCACGCTGGCCGTCGTCGGCCGCCGACGCGGTCGATTTCGTCTCGTCGTCGCCCTCGCTCTCGTCGGTCTCATTGGATTCGCTCTCGTCGATCAGCGGCCGCCAGTCGAGACAGCAGCCGGCGCAGTTGCGACACTGCACTTCCATACGCGACCATCGACCCCGATGACAAAAACTCTCACCCCGCCCGGAGAGCGAGTTATCCCCTCGGCGGTCGAAAGCTATGTGGGGGGAAATGAGACGTGCAGTCGCACGTCGACAGGGTGCGCACGTCTTCGCTCGTGACAGGGTGCGTGTTCTTTGGACGGTTTCGTGGAGCGCGTTCGTGAGCCGCGCCGTTTCCCGAGCACTGCGTTGCTTCGGGTACACGAGGCCTCGCTATCACTCGGCCTCGCGGCTCACGGATCGCTACGCTCCCCGTTCGCAGTATCGCGGTTCTCGGACCTGCGGTCCTCGAACCGCGCAACGGAAGGGGTGGGATTTGAACGCGCCGAGACGGTCCGGGTCGCTCACTTCGTTCGCGTCCCGGGCTGCGACTCGTCTGCTCAAATCCCACAGTCTTCGCTTCCTTCGCTAGCGCTCAGAGAAGCGGAAGGGGTGGGATTTGAACGCCACTCGGCCTCTCGGCCGCCGCGGGCCGGATGGCACCGCGGTGCTCTTGCCGCTGAGCGACCCTTCCGCACTCGACTTCGATGGCCGGTTCGATATTCGTAATCGGCTCGTTACTGCGCAGTAGGTGGTGGTTTCGCCGGACGCTGGATCGAAATCGACAGCCAGGAAACCGTTTTCGACTGTCACCGTTCGTGGACAGTCGTCAGTTTTAGGACGACCCCGGCCTCCCTCTCTGACAGTGCAACCAGCGCGGATCTTCGACGCCTTTCCCGCCCCGAGTTACCGCGGGAATCAGGAACGAGCCCTCCAGGACATTCGCGACGCGTTCGCGGCCGACAACGACGTGGTCTTCGTGCGCGCACCGACGGGCAGCGGCAAGTCCCTGCTCGCTCGCGCGATAGCCGGCTGTGCGCGCACCGTCGAGGAGGCCGAGCCGAGCGAGGCCAGCGGCGCCTACTACACCACGCCGCAGGTCTCTCAGTTAGACGACGTCGCCGAGGACGACCTGCTGGCCGACCTCAACATCATCCGCGGGAAGGGCAACTACAGCTGTATCCTCCCCGGCGAAGAGGGTACGCCGGTGAACCAGGCGCCCTGTGTGCGCGAGCGCGGCTACGACTGCGACGTCAAGCACCGCTGTCCGTACTTCTCCGACCGCGCCATCGCCTCCAATCGCGAGATCGCGGCGATGACGCTCGCGTACTTCATGCAGACCGCGGGCAGCGAGGTCTTTCGCAAGCGCGACGTCGTCGTCATCGACGAAGCCCACGGCCTCGCCGAGTGGGCCGAGATGTACGCGACGATCCACCTCGGCCCGCGGACGATCCCGTTCTGGGACGACCTTCGGGTGCCAGATCTGGACGCCGCCGACACCGATCCGATCGAGCGCGCGGCCACCTACGCCGAGAACCTCGCCGAGGTCTGTACCCGCCGCAAGGACGAGTTGCTCGCCCAGGAACAACTCACGCCCGCAGGGGTCCGCGAGCGCGACCGCCTGCAGGAACTCATCGGCGAACTCGACTGGTTCGTCTCCGACTATCGCGATCCCCAGAGTCCGACCACGTGGCTGGTCGACCAGACTACCCCGCCGGCCGACGCGTCGACGAGCGACGAGGCTGTCGGGCCGTCGGACGGCGCGGGCGACGAACCCGCAGGCGGGCCGGTGACGATCAAGCCGATGGACCCCGAGCGCTACCTCGCGCACACGGTCTGGGATCGGGGGAACAAGTTCGCCTTGCTCTCGGCGACGATTCTCAACAAGGACGCGTTCTGTCGACAGGTCGGCCTCGACCCCGACGACGTCGCGCTTGTCGATGTCGGCCACACCTTCCCCGTCGAGAACCGGCCGCTATACGACGTCACGCAGGGGAAGATGACCTACGAGCACCGCGACGAGACGCTCCCGAAGATCGCCCGCGCCATCGTCCGGATCATGGCGGCCCATCCCGACGAGAAGGGGATCGTTCACGCCCACTCCTACGACATCCAGGAGCAACTCGCGGACACACTCTCCGATTTCGGCGTCGGTGCCCGGGTCCGAACGCACGATCGCGACGGCCGCGACGCCGCCCTGAACGCCTGGAAAGCCTCGGACGAGTCCGACGTCTTCCTCTCGGTGAAGATGGAGGAAGCGCTCGATCTGAAGGGCGACCTCGCGCGCTGGCAGGTCCTCTGCAAGGCCCCGTTCCAGAACACCAGTGACTCCCGGGTGGCCCACCGCCTCGCCGAGGGACAGTGGGCCTGGTACTACCGGGCGACGCTCCGAACGGTCATGCAGGCCTGCGGTCGCGTCGTCCGTGCCCCCGACGACTACGGGGCGACCTACCTCGCCGACGAGAGCCTGCTCGATTGTTTCGACCGCGCTCGATCCGACATGCCCGACTGGTTCGCCGAACAGGTCGATCGCATGTCGACGCCGGACCTCCCGGCGTTCGAGCCATCGGCCGCAGTCGGCGACGCGAGTGCGACCCCCGCGCCGACACCCGACCGCTCGCCGCCCGGCACCGAGAGCGATTCGACTGACTCCCCGACACGACGCTCCCGCCGAGAACAGTCGAGCCCGCTGGCGGACGTCTGGGACACCGACGGGTGATCGGTGCGGTCGAGCCGTCTTCAGAGAAGCGCCGAGGCGCTGTACGCGACCACGGACGAGACCATGAGGAACGCGAACAGGATCGCGATGAGCTGATTCTTGTCCATGGTCGGCCCACACGGTGAACTCTCATGAAAGTCACGACCGGCCCGCGGCGCTCGTTGGCGTCGCGTCGACTCTCGCCTGCCCGTCGCGTCCGCCGAGCCGTGTCCCCTGGCTGTCGGTGACGCCGCCGATGGCTGCACCGTCGTCCGCCGTTTGGCGTGTGTCGACGACTCCGTCACGTTCGACCGGCCGTCCAGATTTTCACTCGACCGTCGCGTCCAGGACGACGTGGACGACGCCCGCGCTGTGGGTCTTGACGCGGCGTTGCTCGACGTCCACGAGTTCACGGCCGGCGTCTGCAACCGCGCGTTCGAGTCGCGATCGCGGTCGGTCAGGGAGGCGACTTTCCGGACAGGCCTCGTGATAGTGGAGGGTGCCGCCCGACTCGAGCGCGTCGAGCGCGACCGGGAGGAACTCGTGGCCGGCGTTTGCCCGCGACTCGGGTTCCTCGCTCGATCGGGAGGTGTCGGCTCCGGAGTGGTGCGGATCGCTATCGGCGGCGCTCGTCCCGTAGTAGCCCATGACCACTCTGTCCACTCGCACGCCTGGCGCGACGTCGCGACAGTCGGCGTTGTACGCGTCGATCCTGTCGGCGACGCCGTTTGCGACGGCGTTCTCGAGCAGGTATCGAAACGCGGTCGGGTTCAGTTCCGTCGCCGTCACGCTGGCGCCGGCGCGGGCCATCGGGAGCGTGAAGTAGCCGATCCCGGCGAACATGTCGAGGACTTGTTCGTCGGTCTCGACGACGTCGCCCATCCGGACCCGTTCGGCCTGATTGCCGGGAGAGAACATGACCTCGCTCGGATCGAGCGCATAGTGCGTGCCGTGTTCGACGTGGACCGTCTCCGTGTCCCGCTCGCCAGCGAGGTGACGGGTCTGCGGTTCGCGTCCGACGCCGTCGACGCCCTCGTCTGCGAGGACGGTCGCCGCGCCGCCGTGGAGGTCGAGCAGTGCGTCTGCGACGGCTTCCTCGTCGGGACACGCTGGCGGGATCGTCACGAGGACGACGTCCCCGACGACGGCCCAGGAGCCGGGGGCGTTTTCGAGGTCCGCTTCGGTCCAGCCCCGCGCTTCGAGCACGTCGTCGAGATCGGTCGTCCGATACGTCGGATCCACCTGTCGAACGATGTCGACGACCTGTGTCTCCGTGGGCGGCCGGGTCACTGGGAGTGTGATCTTCCCATCAGTGGACGGGCTGACGGCGCGCTCGTCGTCGTAGACGCCCTCGGTGCGGAGGGATTCGATCGCGATCTCCGTTCGCGGTTCCGAGACGAGGACGGCGAGCGGGCCGTTCTCGGCGACCTGATCGAGGACGTCGTCGGTGACTCGACTGGGGACCTCGTCGCTCGACGCACGGTCGTGGTTGTCGTCGTTCGAAGTACGCTCGTCACTCATCGGTTCTCACTCGCCCCGATCATCCGCTGTCAGCTGCTCAATCATCCGCTTTCCCCGCTCCATCATCCGCCGTCACTCGCTCGCTCGTCGGTCTGTTGGTCCGGCAGGACGTGCAGGCCGGCTCGGCTCTTGAGAACGCGAACCGTCTCCGCGTCGGGGTCGACGTAGTCCGGGCGCGCGATCGTCTTCGCCTCGTAGGTCTCCGGGTCGAGCACCTGGATCGCGTGCTCGTCCTCGACGGTGACCAGCGTCGTCTCGACGCCGTCTTCCTGTGTCCCGAGCTTCCGTGCGTCCGGACTCACGCCGTCTTCGTGGGCCGCTTCGTAGCGTTCCCCGCTCGTCAGCCGGACGCCTTTCAGATTACCCCGGGCGCTGCGGACGAGGACCGGGCCGTCATCGTCGTCCGCGAGGTCGACGACGTCACCGGGCGTGTACGGCGGGAGCCTGATGGCGAACGTGACGCGGTAGACCTCGTTGCCGTCCTCGTCTTCGGTGACGAGCGTCTCCGAGTCGGTGACGGTACCGCCGAACTCCTCGACCACCTTGTAGGCGATCTTCTTGCCGATCTTGGTCGTCGACACCTTCACGTCGAGGCCAGCGTCGACCTCGCCCATCTCGGTGACGAAGGCGTTTCGATCGCCCGTGGCCTCCATGTCTGCCACGACCTCGTTCGCGATCTCCTTCGTGCGCGCTAGCTCTTCGGTGCTCGGCGTGCGCTCTGTCGCACGGAGCTGGACGAGACTGGCGTAGTAGTCGCCGGCGATCCGCCCACACCGGGTGCAGGTTCCGCGGGCGATCGTCACCGGCACGACGACCTCCTCGGAGACGGGCTCGTCGCGGACGACCCCGGTGAAGTGACAGTGCATCCGGATCGTGTTCTGGTCGACGTGTTCGGGTTCGACCTGCCAGGCGACATCCTCGACGTCGACGTGGACGCCGAGTGCCTCGCTCACCGCGTCGATCGCGACGTCGGTGTAATCGACGGCGTCGACGTCGACCCAGCGTTCACCCTTTCGAACTGCACCACAGCGGGCACAGACGGGGACGGTGAGTTCGTCGGGTGCGTCGACGAACTCGAAGTCGTCGAAGTAACACGACCGGCAGAGGTCGACGGACGCAGACGGCCGGAGTGACTCCGTCGCCTCGTCGTCGGGTGGTCGTTCCGGGACCTGCCCCCCACATCGGGGACAGAACGCGCGTGACTCGCTCATGGACCGGAATTGGGACCGGATTCGGATAAGCGGCGCGTTCGACCGGTGGATCGCCATCTGGGCGATTCGTCTCCGGCATTGGCTACGAAGACCGAGCCGCCGGGGAACGCCCGTCTCTGTTCCCGCCACACCGCCTGGAAGTGCCCGTCCACGTCCCCGGCACATCTCGCGCCCATCCGAGGGATCGAAACCAGCAGCCTGCGTTTCCCCCGGCGCGTCAGACGTCACCGAGTCGAGTGGTTTCCACGCGAAACGAAGGGGTTCACTACCGGCTCCATCCGATGGTTATATTCACACTGGCTGGGCTGTGCGGACGAGTGGACGCTTCCGAGGCAGGCGGCAGGGTCGTCGCCCAACACGGCGTTTATCCCGTCACGCTACGTACGTGTTCGTATGCAATGGAAACCGGACTGGGGACTTCGGGCGCGAATGGGGGTCACGATGTTTCTGCTGTTTGGCCTGTATATCGTCTTCGCCGGCGGGATCACACTGTACACAAGCGGCGGCCCGTTCATCTTCATCGTCCTCTTCGGCGGCTTTTCGATCGTCCAGTACTACTTCAGCGACACGCTCACGCTGAAGAGCATGGGTGCGAAGACGGTCTCCGCCGAGGAGTATCCGGACCTCCACCGGACGATCGAGCGCCTCTCCCAGCAGGCAGACCTGCCCAAACCGAAAGTGGCCGTCGTCGACGAAAACGTGCCGAACGCGTTCGCGACGGGTCGCAACCAGAAGAACGCGGCCGTCGCCGTGACGACCGACTTGCTTCGCACACTCGATCAGGACGAACTGGAGGGCGTGCTCGCACACGAACTCGCACACGTGAAGAACCGCGACATGATGGTGATGACCTTCGCCTCCCTCCTGGGGACGATCGCGTTCATGTTCGTCCGCTGGGGTGCCTTCTTCGGGGGCGGTCGCCGCGGCGGTAATCGTGGTGGCGGTGGCATCATCGTCGCCATCCTCATCTCGCTGGTCGTCTGGATCATCAGCTACTTCCTCATGCGTGCGCTCTCGCGCTACCGCGAGTACTCGGCCGACCGTGGTGCGGCGGCGATCACGGGCAAGCCATCGGCCCTCGCCTCCGCGCTCGTCTCCATCTCAGACGGCGTCGCGGACATTCCGGACAGCGATCTTCGCGACGAGGCCGAGATGAACGCCTTCTTCATCATCCCGCTCAAGTCCGGCATCGTCGGGCGGCTGTTCGCGACGCACCCGCCAACCGAGAAGCGAATCGAACAGCTCCGATCACTCGAACGCGAGATGGAGAGTTTCTGAGCCAACCGCCCACGATGGGTGGATTACCGCCGCGTGGGCGGCGGTTCGCAACCGATCGCCCGACTGGCTCCGACGTTCGAAGGATGCGTGCTGACCGGCTTCCCCAATTGAATCCCGCGTTCACTACGCCCCGGTCTTCTCGACCTGATACCACTCGCCGTCCCAGCTGAAGACGTACTCGAACGCACACCGGATGGTCACGATCCCGAATCCGGGATAGACCAGCGGCGCGAGGAACACACTCCAGGAGAGGTCGGGGATGTGGCCCTTCCGGCTATCGTGATACAGGACGGGAAGGACCGTCGCCGCCACGGCCACCAGCGGGAGCAGGGCGTACTCGGTGTAGCCGTAGTACGCGAGGACGGCCACCTTCGAGACCAGCGCGACCATAAAGACGCTCGCGGTGAGACTCGTCGCGAGTCTGAGCGTCGAGGCCGCCCCGCGCAGTCCGGTCGGTTCGAACCCGCCGGTCAGCGCCTTCTGGAAGACCTCGATGTGGCCGAGTCGCCAGCGCTTTCGCTGGCCCCAGAGGTCACGCATCGTGTGCGGTGCCTCCATCTCGTTCGTCAGGTTCCGTGCCTGGCGGACGTCGAGCCCCTGCCGGAAGCAGGTGTGAGCGAAGTCGATGTCTTCGGTGACGACGTCGTTGAGCCCGCCGACGGCGTCGAAGGCCTCGCGGGTGAACGCCGACGACGAACTCCGGCAGTAGGTGAAGCCGAGCGGCTCGACGAGTTTGTAACTCGCGTGAAACAGCAGCCGTTCACAGTAAGCGAGGGTCTCGACCGGCCCGTTCGCTCGTGGGACCCGTCGTGCCTGGAAGACGTCTCGATCCTCCTCGACGAGAGCGTACATCGCCGTCGGGACGAAGTCCGGATCGACCCACTCGTCGGCGTCGAACGCACAGAAGTATTCGGCGTCGAGGCGGGCAACGGTATCGTTGATCGCACGCGCTTTCGATCCCGGCTGCCGATTGGTCAGGACCTGGACGTCCGGGTGTGACGCGAGTTCCTCGGCGACGGCGATGGTCTCGTCGTCACCGGGTTCCGTAACGATCGCGACGGAGACGTCGCTGTAGTTCGATTCGAGGAGCGACTCGACACTCGTAGGGAGCACGTCGCCGTCTCCGTAGACGGGGACGATCGCCGTGATCGGCGGCCCTTCGGACAGTCGTTCGTTCGGATCGGGACTGGAGAACACCTCGCGCGTGAGCATGAGTCCCGAGAGCGTTGCCAGTACGGTGAACACGAGTACTGCTGGGACGGCACTGACGGTCACGATCTCGACGACGAGCCAGGGGAGCGTCGTGATCAGCGTCAACTGTTGGACGCCGTTGTAGAGGCCGAATGCGAGACAGAGCCCAGTGCCGAAGAACGACCCGCTGAGCCCAGCAAGTCGGCGTACGTCCACGGTCATTGTGATGTCTGACTAACTCTTTCGGTATAAATCCATCCGTTTACTCACGAGGGATTTTTTCATATCAACGATCTGGTTTATAACTGATCGCCGTTTCCAGCCGCAGAACGGCTGGAAATGGGCGGGCTGTCTCTGTACGTCTGTCTGAGTCGGCCCCTTTGTTGCGTGAGCGGGCTGGCCGGTGGGAGCGACGGGACGGGTGGACAGATCCGCGTACCCTTTTGGATGTCCATCCCCCAGTTGGCGTATGGGAGTACTCGACGGTTTGCGAGCGGCACTGGGGCTTCGCGCCGAAGCGGACGCCCGTCGCGAGGCCGACCCGGAGGACCTCTTCGGCATGAGCACCGCTTACATGACGATGCAGGCCGATCTGGGATACGAGTCGGTTGGCGAAGCGGCGCTGTGTTTCTCTGGGGTCGACGCGAGCAGTTTCCACGAGACCGTCGACGACGTCGAGGCGATCCTCGAAGCCGGCCAGGAAGAGACCGGCACCGAGTTCACCGTCACGGCCGATGGCCACGGCTACGAGTGGGTAGTTCTCGCCGACGACGACCCCGAAGATCTGGTGACGAGCATGCACTTCGCCGCGGACACCTTCGTCGAACAGGGCTACGGCTCACGCCTGCTCGCCGCCGTCTTCGGCTACGAGGTCAACGAGGCGCGGGCCGGCGACAGTACCTCGTCGCAGCGGGCCTACTGGATCTACTCCTTCCGACGTGGCTCGTTCTACCCCTTCGCGCCCGCGGGCGACCGTGACCGTGCCCACAGCGTCGAGTTCAAACTCGAATCCGTCCTCGACGGCGAACTCGACGTGGAGGACGACAAGGAGTACTGGTACCCGCTCTGGCCGAGCGAGAACGGGATCCATCCCTGGGAGTGACCCTCGCCGGTGCGCTCGGTGTCGCAACTCTCAGCTCAACCTAGCGATCCGCGCCTCTCCACGAACCCTTCCTCCCAGCTCTCCCTCTCTGGAGCGGTCTCGTCCCTCGCTGTCGGCTGTGTCTCCAGCACCCCGCCTCCGGGCACTTTCACTTTCACCCTCCTGTTAACGAGGGTTTATACCCCATCCGGCGCAAGCGAGATGTATGGCAACAGACGTAGACCTCGAAACGCTACCGGGCGTCGGCCCGGCCACGGCGGATAAGCTCTCAGATGCAGGTTTCGACTCCTTCCAGAGTTTGGCGGTCGCCTCCCCGTCGGAACTGTCGAACACGGCGGACGTCGGCGAGTCGACGGCCGCAGACATCGTCTCGGCCGCCCGTGATGCGGCCGACGTCGGTGGCTTCGAGACCGGCTCCACCGTCCTCGAACGGCGCAACAAGATCGGCAAACTCTCCTGGCACATCGACGAGGTCGACGACCTCCTCGGCGGCGGGATCGAGACCCAGTCGATCACCGAAGTCTACGGCGAGTTCGGTGCCGGGAAGTCCCAGGTCACCCACCAGATGGCTGTCAACGTCCAGCTCCCCAAGGAAGTTGGTGGCCTCCACGGCTCGTGCATCTTCGTCGACTCCGAGGACACCTTCCGCCCGGAGCGAATCGATGACATGGTTCGGGGCCTCCCCGAAGAGGCCATCGAGGCGGCCCTCGAGGACCGCGAGATCGAGGGTTCGGCCGACGACGAAGCGGCGATCGAGGAACTCGTCGATGCCGTCCTCGAGAAGATCCACGTCGCGAAGGCCTTCAACTCCAACCACCAGATGCTGCTGGCCGAGAAGGCGAAGGAACTCGCCAGCGAACACGAAGACTCCGACTACCCCGTCCGACTCCTCTGTGTCGACTCGTTGACCGCTCACTTCCGCGCCGAGTACGTCGGCCGTGGCGAACTCGCCGGCCGCCAGCAGAAACTCAACAAGCACCTCCACGACATCGACAAGGTCGGCAACCTCTACAACTGCGCCGTCATCGTCACGAACCAGGTCGCCTCGAACCCCGACTCGTTCTTCGGCGACCCGACCCAGCCAATCGGTGGCAACATCCTCGGCCACAAGTCTACCTTCCGCATGTACCTCCGCAAGTCCAAAGGCACCAAGCGGATCGTCCGCCTCGTCGACGCACCCAACCTCGCCGACGGCGAAGCCGTCATGCGCGTCGAGGACGAAGGTCTCGTTCCGGAATAGAACCGAACTTTTTCTGCGTCGGGTTCGCGCTCCGCGCGAACCACTCCTTGAAAAACTTCGATGAAAAAGGCCGCGAGCGCCACGGCGCTCGCGGGTGCGAACCTACGTCTCCCGCACCGCTCGGCACAGCAGTCTAGCTGCAAGCCACAAACCTACCCGCCGATCCACCCTCAGACGCCACATGCTCGGGACCGCGACCGGCTTCGTGCTCGGGGCGCTCATCGGCTCGATCACGACCGCAGTCGGGTCCGGAATTCTGTACTGGAAGCGCGAGCGCGATCGAACCGACCGCCTTCGTGGAGCGTTGGCCGCTGAATTACGCTCGTACGATTATCTGGACGAGATGATCAGTGATGGACAGTACGAAGCGGTTACGGAACGCGTCGAACCGCCGACCGTCTACGCCTCGATCGGGGGCAACCTCGGTCGGCTCTCCGACGACGAGGTCACCGCGCTTGTCACCTTCTACGCTGATTGCCGGTGGCTCGACGGTCTGGAAGATCCCGAAGACAAGAAGGCAGAAATCGAACTTGTTGTCGAGCACAGACAGGCGGCGCTCACTGCGGTAGAACGCTAGCATCCGCGCGAACGGAGTGAGCGCGGTTCACCGGCGGCTCCGCCGCCGGCCTTTTTCATCGAAGTTTTTGCGGTGAGTGGTTCGCCGAAGGCGAACCCGAACCGGAAAAAGTTCGTTGTTAGTCGTCGCCGTCGCCGTCTTCGATCGTCGTCTTCTCGTCGTCCGCGTCGCCGCGGTAGATCTCCGCGCCGTCCTGGGCGACCTTCTCGGCTAAGACCGCACACTTGATGCGCATCGGTGAGATGTCGACGCCGAGCATGTCGGTGACGTCGTCGCGTTCCATCGCGAGGAGTTCGTCGACGGTTTTCCCCTGGAGCGTGCTCGTGAGCATGCTTGCCGAGGCCTGGCTGATCGCACAGCCGTCGCCGCTGAACGCGACCTGTTCGATCGTGGCCCCGTCGTCGGATTCGTCGAGGACGACGTCCATTCGGATCTCGTCGCCACACATCGGGTTCTCGCCGACGTGACTGAACGTTGGATCCTCGAGTTCCCCGTAGTTACGGGGGTTCTTGTAGTGATCGAGGATCTGCTGTCGGTACATATCCGAGCCAGTTCCCATTTGATAGCCGTTCGGCCGGTCCGGCAAAAAGGATTGCGCCGTCGGCGACCGTCGCCGTCGGTGGCGTTTGACTCCGTTACGCTGGCGGGGATCGATCCCGGCGGCGGGGGTGAGTTATCTGCTGGCGACTACAGGTCAGTCGGCCAGAATTCTTACCGTCGAGGACACTCAGGGTTGGGTACTGATGAATACGCGCGGCGTGCTGGTCGGCCTCTTCTTGCTCGGCCTCCTCACCAGTGGCGTCGTGGCGACGACCAACGTCGTCGACGTCGACGGGGACGCAACGCCGATCGTCGCGGAACTCGACCAGGGGACTGACCCGTTCTCCGCGGACACGGACGGCGACGGGCTGGACGACGGCGAGGAGGTCGACGAGTACGGGACTGACCCGCTCGTTGCCGATACGGATGGTGACGGACTGGCCGACGGGGTGGAGGTGACCACGCACGGAACGGATCCGCTCGTCGCCGACACGGACCGTGATGGGCTTACTGACGGTGCGGAGGTCGACGAATACGGGACGGCGCCGACGGATTCCGATTCGGACGACGACGGCCTCCGTGATGGGGCGGAGGTGACCACGCACGGGACGGACCCGCTCGCCGCCGACACGGACGGTGACGGCCTCGACGACGGCGAGGAGGTCGACGAGTACGGCACGGACCCGCTCGCTGTCGACACCGACGACGATGGCCTCACGGACGAAGCCGAGATCGACGAGTACGGGACCGACCCGACCGTCGCCGATACGGACGACGACGGGCTGGAGGACGGGGCGGAGGTCGAGCACGGGACGGATCCCCAGCGCCGGGATACCGATGGCGACGGCCTCTGGGATGGCATGGAGGTCCACGCCTCCGATCGACTCCCCGACGCCGATCCGCTCCGGTACGACGTCTACGTCGAGGTCGACGAGATGAGCGGGCAGTCACTCGGCTGGCTCGAAGCCGGGCGCGTGACGAACGAGTTCGCCGATGCGCCGATCGAGAACCCGGACGGGTCGACGGGCGTCGACCTCCACTTCGTGCGGAGCGACGACTCGATCCCCCACGCGTCGTCGACCAGCTTCGAGGACGACCTCCCGTCGATCAAGTCGACGTACTTCGACAACGAGGGCTACGGCTACCACTACCTCCTGATCGCCGACTCGATCGACTCGGACCAGGGTGGCTACGGCACCGTCGTCCTCGGGCTGGCCCGATCCGGCACTATGCTCGTCGCCGACGACTCGCGGAGTGACGCCACTGGCTCGACCGTCATGCACGAACTCGGCCACTCGCTCGGCCTGACGAACCGTGACTTCGGCGGCGTCGACAGCGAAACGTACTCCTTCGCCGAGTACCCGAGCGTCATGAACTACAACGCGCCGCTCGATCACTACGGCTTCTCCGACGGCTCGAACGGCCCGCTGGACCACGACGACTGGGCGACGATCGAACGGGACTGGTACACGCCGGGGACGTATCTATTGGAGTGAGTGCGAGTCGCTCTCGGTGTCTGCCTGCACCAGTCGTCCGCCGTCTACGAGGTGTCTCACTAGTTGCGCTTTCTCAGAATCAACAGGATCGACGTGCCAATCGCGCGGCCGGTACTCCCGATTCGCTCAGAAGTCGGTGACGTCCCACTCGATTTCGTAGTCGTCGACGCGGCTAGGATCGTCACTCAGGAACATCGCGTCGAATTCCCAGGTTCGACCATCGGCAAGTTCGTTCGTGTTGTCGAGACTCTCCTCGAACTGGGTCCCATCTTCGTCGAGGAAGTAGACACTCACTTCGACGTAACTGAGCGTATCCCCGGAGACATTTTCGAGTTGGCCGGTAACGCCTGCGTCGTAGGCGCCGTTGTTGTACCACTCGTGATCGATGAACTGGACTGGGCCGTCACCGTCTCCTGACCCGCCATCGTCGCCCGACTGTCGGTCGCTGGACTCGCTCTCAGTACACCCGGCGAGTGTCGCTGGGATCGATGCTCCTGCCAAAGCCAGGAAGGTTCGACGTTTCATACCATCTGGGTTGAGAGTAAGCTACGATGAAGGTTCTGGCCGGGAAACCATTTTATCGCTCTCGTTCCGTGAGGATTTGTGAGTATCTCTTCAAGGAACTGTCTAAAACGGTAGTAGATGCGGCCGTACTCGGCCATATTTTGCCGATTTTCACCTCCAAAGGATCCTTCTGAAGTTGTCGAGATCGACCTCGACGCCAGGGGTACTTCTGTCTGGGGTGACCCCTAGGGGCTGAGGACGCTGTCTGTCACGATGTCGTTGTGTGCATCTCGCCGATTTCATGAAACCAACTGATCTACCTTCTTTATCCTCTTTCTCTCTAATAATCTCGTCCCAGTCTTACCCCGTCGTAGACAGCGTCGCCGTCTCAATTTAGATGCTTAATTACATGGTTACTAGTTAGATATAAGTAACAATAACCCATACTGATGGCTGGAAGCCGAACAGTCTCCACTCGCCTGGGGGACGGGCACGAAAACGTCCCGGGTGTCCAAAGCACCCGAGACTGTGGCTTCCAGCCGCATAGGCCGAAGCCATGATTGCGTACCCACCCGCGAGATATAAACCTCTCGCACGACCGTCGAATCGCCCGTTTTCACCAGCCTCGCGTCTGTGTTCGGTGTCACTCCACGCATCGGTGGTGGGGGTCACGCGGGGTGGGTGGCGTGACTGATCGAACGCCGAGTCGCGACGCTGGTAATCGTGGCGACGGTGAGGCACCGCCTCACGACGACCGTGGTCGCGACGATCGTGAGGACCGGCCTCGCGACGGCCGGGAGGGCGACGCGGGAGCTTCGAGCCTGTCGCGGTGTCCGCAGTGTGGCACGCCAGTCGTGTCGTTCACGATCCGCGGGCCGATGGACGCGCGGGCCGCCCCGTGTGGCTGTCCGCTCGCCGTGGAAGACGTCAACGAGCTCTCTGGCTCGTCGTCTTCGTAGCCGCCGCTCGATCCAATTTCTCTCCGCTCGTCGGGCCGCAGCGTGTCCTCGCACTCGTTCGTCGAACGTCGTACACGGGGACCGACGTGACGCCGTCGCTCGAACGACATCGATCGGGAGGCCGGATAGGCGGCTGGACTCGATCGGGGGTGACGCCCGAATTCCGACGATGTAGTGGAATGCCGCCTCGACACTCGATACGACCGCCTCCCTAATAATATTTGTGCTATATAATAAGATATTGAATTATACAGGACCGGGGCCGGTGGCGAACAGCGGATCCGCCCGCTCGTGATTTGGGTCGGTTGGCACTCGCCAGGATGTGCGGTGACTGGATATACTCGCCACTGGCTCACGGCCGACAACCGGCAGAAGCACACGAACCCGCTCAGGCGAACAGCGACTGGGCGTCTTCGATCGCCTCGACGAGCGGCTCGATCTCGTCGACGGTGTTGTAGACGTAGAACGAGGCACGGGCCGTCGCCGCGACGCCGAGGGTGTCGTGCAGCGGCTGGGTGCAGTGGTCGCCCGCGCGGATAGCGACGGCGTGGTCGTTACAGATCGACGCCAGGTCGTGGGCGTGGACGTTCTCCAGTGTGAAGCTCACGAGGCCAGCCCGATCCGGCCCGGGTTCGGGGCCGTAGATGGTCAGCCCGTCGATGTCGGAGAGGGCGTCGTAGGCCGCTTCGGCGAGGTGCTCCTCGTGGGCCTGGACACGCTCCATCCCGATCTCCTCCAGGTAGTCGACCGCGGCGTGGAGCCCGACGGCCTCGGCGATCGGCGGCGTGCCGGGTTCGAACTTCCAGGGGACCTCACCCCAGGTCGAGTCGTCGTAGGTGACCTTCCGGATCATGCCGCCGCCGTAGAGGTAGGGGTCGAGTTCCGCGAGGAGTGCCTCCTTCCCGTAGAGACAGCCGATCCCCGTCGGGCCGGCCATCTTGTGCCCGGAGAAGGCGTAGAAGTCGGCGTCGATGGCCTCGACGTCGACGGGGCGGGTCGGCACCGCCTGTGCGCCGTCGATGAATGTCAGCGCGTCGTGCTCGTGGGCGAGGTCGACCAGCTCGTTCACGGGGTTGACCGTTCCCAGCGTGTTCGAGACGTGGACCGCCGAGAGCATCGCGGTGTCGTCCGTGATGCACTCGCGGGCGTGGTCCATGTCGAGGCGGCCGTCCTCGGTGACCTCGATGTACTTCACGTCGGCGCCGGTGCGCATCGCGACCTGCTGCCAGGTGACCAGCGAGGCGTGGTGTTCCATCTGCGTGAGGACGACCTCGTCGCCGGGGCCCAGTTCGCGAAGCCCCCACGCGTGGGCGATCAGATTCTCGCTCTCGGTGGTGTTCTTCGTGAAAACGAGCTCCTTCCGGCCGCCGCTGGCGCCGACGAACTCGGCGACGCGGTCGTGGGCCTCCTCGTAGGCGGCCGACGCCTGCTGGCTCAGGTGGTGGATGCCGCGGTGGACGTTTGCGTTCGTCTCCCGGTAGTAGTCGGACATGGCGTCGACGACCGGATCTGGGGTCTGGGCCGTTGCCGCGCTATCGAGGTAGACGAGCGGCGTGCCGTCGACCGACTGGTCCAAGATCGGGTACTCGGCCCGGATCGCTTCGACGTCGAGCGGCTCGACGCGCTGGTGACTCATTACTCGCAGGTTGGGGCTGCAGGGAAAACACTCCTTCGGTCGCGGCGCGATTCGACGGCGTCGATGACGGTGACCAACCGTCCTCGCGTGGCCTCGCTGGTCCCTTCTATGCCGGCGTGTGGTTAACTCACGCCGAGACTTCGAGGAGTCGGGCCCCGCAGTCGTCACAGGTGACGGCGTAGACTTCGTAGGATCGACAGCACGATTCGACGGTCTCCTCGTCGATCGAAATCTGCCCGTCGCAGGCCGGACAGGTCTCGAGGAACGCTCTGAGGCCACCGACGATCTGCCCGCGTTCGTGCAGCGGTCGGTCAGCCCAGGTTGGGAGTTGCTCGTTCAGGAGCCGAGCGCCGGCCAGATCGGCCACAAGCGCGGCTTCCGACTCCCAGTGGGCGACGGCGCCGCCCTCCGTCCCGACGGCGACGATGCGGTCTTCGGACGGGTCGTCGTCCAGCGTGATCGTCTCGGGGTCGCGTTCGACGAAGGCGGCGACCTGTTCGACCCGGTCACCCTGGCGCACGTCGACGACGTGGCTCCGCCAGCGTTCGCGCAGGCCGTCGGCGAGACAGAGGTCTTCTTCGTCTTCACAGGGGACGGTGACGCCACCGTCGACGAGGATGCGTTCGGGGTCGAACTTCCCGCTCCCTTCGTCGCCCTGCGTCTGCCCGTCGTTCTGGGACGCCAGTGCGGGTTCCTTGTCGAACCACGCCAGGACGCGATCCGGGAAGTACCGCTTGGTGAACGTTGGTGTGCCCGGGACGAGATAGCCACGGACGTAGATGGCCAGCAGCGACACGACGAGGACCACGCTGGCCGCGAGTGCGCCCGTCGCCGCCCTGCCGACGATTCCCACGACGCCGCCGACGGCGATGGCAAACGCGAGGGCCAGGACGACGTTTACGATCGTACAGGGAATGCAGCGATTCGCACCGGTGTACTCGGGCTGACGAACGCGATCGACCAGCCTGACGAGGGCCGTGCTCATACCCGGATGCACACGGGTAACCGTCAAAAACACACCGGTTTATTACCAATGCTATTTTATATCTACTGCTAAATTTATGCCGACTATGGCGTATTACAGACACCTTCTGTCGGCGCGACTCCATCGCCGGGCCGGCTCAGACCGACTGCCCCAGGCTCACACCTGCTAGCGCGTTCGACGCGCTCGCTCCGCGTTTAGTCCCACTTTGGGGTGATACTGGAGCCGCTCAATCGGTTCACGATCGGTCGAAAGGTTTAGTTTCGCCGACCGCTGAACGGGGGACATGGACAAAGGACAGAACACGGGCGGGCTGATGTCCAGTGCCGGACTGGTCCGGTACTTCGACTCGGAGGACGACAAGGCCATCCGTATCGACCCGAAGACCATCATCGTGTTCGGGCTCCTGCTCGGCGTCGTCATTCAGGTGCTGTCGTTCATTTCCTGATCGGCGAACGGAATCGAGAGACGCCTTCTGTGGATCTGTAGCACCTGCAGCGTGTTCGGCTCCCACCTGCAGTGTCCACTCCGATTGCCTGTGCGGTCGATCGCTCGCTGACGCGGCGTTTTTATCCACCCCATCCGAAGTCCAGCCATGTCACTGACCGCTGGCGTCGTCGCCGTACAGGGCGACGTCGAGGAGCACGTGCGGGCCATCGAACGGGTGTGCGATCGCCGTGGTCGGTCCGTGTCGGTCCACGAGGTGCGCGAACCGGGGGTAATCCCCGAGTGTGACGTGCTCGCGCTCCCTGGCGGCGAGTCGACGACTATCTCGCGGACGCTCCACCGGGCGGGGATCGCCCCCGAAATCCGGGAACACGTCGCGTCCGGGCGGCCACTCTTCGCGACGTGTGCGGGCCTGATCGTCGTCTCGGCCGATGCCGGGGACGACCGCATCGACGAACTCGACCTCCTCGACGTGACAGTCGAACGCAACGCCTTCGGCCGCCAGCGCGACAGTTTCGAGGCCAGGCTCGATGTCGCCGGACTCGACGAGCCGTTTCCGGCCGTCTTCATCCGCGCCCCGGCGATCGACACCGTCGGTGACGCCACGATCCTCGCGACCGTCGATGACCGCCCCGTCGCGGTCAGGCAGGGACCGATCCTGGCGACCGCGTTCCACCCGGAACTGACGCCCGACGATCGGTTGCACGAACTCGCATTCTTCGAGCCCGAGCCGGCCGCCAGCTCGCCCGAGTGACCCCGCGGGGCCGCGGCAACTGGAGCCGGCCGACCGATCGCCCGAGTGGTATCGCGGGGGCCGTGCCCGCTCGAGCCGGTCCGTGGCGCTCGTCGCTATCCGAGTGACCTCGCGTCGCTCACCGGTGTCGCAGGGGTTTTTCCCGGTCGGTCCCGTCGCATCCGTATGGACGCGAGTATCGACGGTGTTCGCCTCGCCGGGACGCCATCGGGACCGGTTCCGGTGGTCGTCCTCGGCGTGGCGGGCGAGACCGAGGTGCTCCCTATCTTCGTGGGGGCCGAGGAGGCGACCAGCATCGCTCGCGGGCTCGAGGCGACGGACATCGGGCGCCCGCTCACGCACGATCTCTTGCTCGACGTGATGGAGGAACTGGGCGGTCGCGTCGAACGCGTCGTCGTGAGCGATCTCGAGGAACGCGGCGAGGACGGCGGCACGTTCATCGCCGATCTCCACCTGACCACGCCGCGCGAGAGCGTCGTGATCGACGCCCGCCCCAGCGACTCGCTCGCGCTCGCCGCGCGGACGAACGTGCCGATCGAAATCTCGGAGTCGGTGTTCGAACGGAGCAGCGAGGATCCAGCGCAGTACGACGAACTCACGGACATCCGTGAGCTCGGGGGTGAGGCGGCGTGAGTGTCGCCACCGGCGGGCGCACAGTGGAGGGTGCGTTGCCATGAGTGACGACGCCCCGGTATCGACGGATGGGACGGAGCCGGATGCGTCGGAACCGGATCCGCAGGTCCTCGCGGACCTCTTCGCCGTCATCGAGGATCGGAAAGCGACCCGACCGGAGGGGTCGTACACGGCGTCGCTGTTCGACCACGAAAAGGGCGAGAACGCCGTCCTCGAGAAGATCGGCGAGGAATCGACGGAGGTCGTCCTCGCCGCGAAGGACGACGACTCGGACGAACTGGCCGCCGAATCCGCCGACCTCGTCTATCACTTGCTCGTCTTGCTCTCGATGAAGGAGATGGACCTCACGGACTTGCTTTCGGCCCTCGAATCGCGGCGGTAGGGACGAAGGACGTTCAGGGATCACACGCGCCGGTCGACGCCTCGTGTCGCATGGCCACGGACGCCGACCGGTCACGGTTCTCGAAACCCGCTCCGTTCACGAACGCTCACTCGTTCAGCCTCACTCGTTCAGATAAGGTTCGCAGACGCGCTCGACGCCGTCTTCGAAGTCGATCGCGGGTTCCCAGCCGGTCTCCGCCCGGAACTTCGAGCTGTCGGCGCAGGTGTGAAAGACGTAATTGTCGATCGGGACCGGCTCGTACTCGGGGTCGACGTCGGTGCCGAGCACCTCGTTGATCATGTCTACCATCTCGTTGAACGAGTAGGCCTCGCCTGTCCCGAGGTTGTACACGCCGTCCGCCTCGTGATCGGCGGCGAGTTCGAGTCCGTCGACGATATCCGAGACGTGGGTGAAGTCCCGCGTCTGACTGCCGTCGGCCCAGAGAACCGGGGCGCGTCCGTTCGCGATCTCGTCCGTAAACTGCGAGACCGTGTTGGCGTACTCACCTTTGTGTTCCTCGGCACCACCGTAGCCCTGATAGACCGAGAAGAAGCGCATCCCGGCGAGCGTGACGTCGTCGTGGAAGTTGCTGTAGTACTCGGCGTAGCGTTCGCGTCCGAGCATCGAGGCGTCGTAGCCCGTCGCGGCCTCGATGTCTAGATCTTCGGGCGACGGGTCGCGTCGGGAGCCGTAGATCGATGATGTCGAGGCGTAGACGAACGTGTCACAGCCGTCGTCGAGTGCCTGTTCGACGACGTTGACGAACCCTTCGACGTTGACCCGGGCGCCCTGGCGCGGTTCGTCCTCTAACATCTGGCGACTCGAGCGGGCAGCGAGGTGGAAGACGACGTCCACGTCGGTCGGCAGGTCGTCTTCCAGGACGTCTCGCTCGACGTATTCGACGCCGTCGTCGAGATTGTCCGCAGTTCCCAGATAGCCGTTGTCGAGCGCGACGACCTCGTTGTCCGCCGCGAGCGTATTCGCGAGGTTCGACCCGATGAATCCCGCGCCGCCGGTGACGAGAATGCGAGCGTCCTGCATACCGTCTCCTTCGACTGTGGGTCTTTTACACGTTACGAGGCGAACACTCATCAGGGCGGTCGTTGGACGCCACCGATATGAGGCGCGACGCAACGACACTGGGGCGCCCCGTCCTCGATGGTGGGTGCGTCACGCCGTGGACTCGACGGGTGATGCGACGTGGATGATCGATGGCCCCTGGCCGACTGGAGTGACCACTCCGGCTTCTCACTCCGTCCGCTCGTCACGCGGAACCGGTTGCGACTCCTGTTCGCGCTCGTCCTCCTCGTCGCAGCCGCGTCCCTCGTCGTCGCGTCGGCCGGGAACCTCTCGACGGCGACGCAGACGGACGTCCCCCGCGCGCCGCCGACGGAGAATCACACGGTCGTCACCGAATCCGGTCGTGCCGGGACGATCACGGTCTACGAACCGAACGGCGACGTGCTGTACTACGACAACGAGCGGACCAAGTACTTCGACGCCGACCCGGTCCCGGGCGATCCGATGACCATCGAGTACACGGCGTCGGACACCATCCACACCGCGGGTCCGACCTGCCGGGACCCTCCCTGCACCCGGAACGTCTTCGAACGCGTGGATCTCGAGACCGGCGCGGTCGAGACGATCTACGAGCGCTACGACTACAAGGAGAACGCCGGCGAGTGGCACGATGCGGCCCGCATCAACGACACCCACGTCGCGATCGCCGACATCGTCGCCGACCAGGTGTTCGTGGTGAACACCGAGACGGAACTGGTCGAGTGGCTCTGGGACGCCCAGGCCGACTTCCCCCTAGACGGGGGCGGTCCGTACCCGGGCGACTGGGCGCACATCAACGACGTCGAGTACGTCGACGCGCCTGGCGATCCGAACGATGGGCGACTCGTCGTGAGCCTGCGCAATCAGGATCAGGTCGTCTTCATCGACCCGGAGGAGGGTCTCGTCGACGACTGGACGCTCGGCGCGGAGGACGACTACGCCCTCCAGTACGAGCAGCACAACCCGGATTACATTCCCGAATCGCGCGGCGGGCCGGCGCTCGTCGTCGCCGACTCCGAGAACGGTCGTGTCCAGGAGTTCCAGCGCGAAGACGGCGAGTGGGTCCGCTCCTGGGAGTGGGCGGACCGGGTGATCCAGTGGCCCAGAGACGCCGACCGACTCCCGAACGGGAACACCCTCGTCGCCGACTCGCACGGCCAGCGGGTGATCGAGGTGAACCCGTCGGGCGAGATCGTCTGGGAGGTCCCCTCGACACTCCCCTACGAGGCCGAACGCCTGGAAACCGGGCCGGAGAGCGCGGGCGGGCAGAGCGCGGCGGCGCTCGGGCTGGATTCACGGACGGCGGAGTCCTCGACGGATAGCGATCACGTCCTCTCCAGGCCGGCACGGATGGCCGAAGACGTCGTCGAGTGGCTCCTGCCTCATCGGGTCTACAACGGGCTGCTCTTCGCGACGCCGGCCTGGATGGGCGGGGCCGAGTTCGCGGTCGTGGCGGTTGCCCTGCTCGTCGCGGTGGGCTGGATCGGCGCGGAGGTCAAGTGGAAACTTCACGACGCAGGCGTGCGGTTCCGTTCGCCAATCTACCGACGAGAGTGAAAGTGAGCGCGCCGGTTCTGCGGAGTCAGGAGGGAGTGAGCGCTCCGGTCCTGGTGATCCATCTCTGACAGTCCGGTACCTCACACGAGCAGGTAGCCGCCGAGCAGGTAGAGGCCGGCGAGCACGGACTGGAACGTGAGCGACCCGAGCGCCGAGAGGGTGACGAAGGTTCGCCAGTCGATCCGGGACAGCCCGGCCGGGACGGTCAGCAGGCCGCGCACGAACAGGAGCGTGTTACTCACCGGAATCGCGAGCCGTCCCCACCGATCGAACCACCCGTCGAAGCGCTCGAGGCGGGATTCGGTGAGCGGGACCCACCGCTTTCGCAGGACGTACTCGCGGCCCGCGCGACGGGCGACGACGAAGAGCGTCGTCTGTCCGATCGTCGTCCCGACGACCGCGATCGCGACGATCGTCACCGCGTCGTGGATCGTCGACCCGATCAGCGCGAGTGCGGCCGGCACGACGAGTTCCGAGGGCATGAACCGGAGTAACATCGCCCCCTCCATGACGCAGAGACAGAAGAGCACGACCAGCGCCCCGTCGGACGTGAGAATCGACTCCAGCCACTGGGGCGTCCGGTCGGCTGCGAGGACGATCGTGGTGGGCGTCGCCATCGACACAGTTCACACCACCATCGAACGTAAGCGTTGGTCGGTAACCGGTGCCTGTCGGACGCCATCGTGTGATTGCTACCGTCCGTCGATCGACACGCCTACGAGCGGAGCTCTGTGCAGCCGGTCGTCTCCCGAACGTTGTTAGGCGCTGCGTTCCAACTGGTCACGTATGGATCCGGCGCGGGCGGTCTTCCTCGCCATCGTGTTCGCGACCCACGCGTTCGTCGGCTACACGCTGGTTCGAGCGTTCACGACGGCCGACCCCCGACTTGGTTTACTGTTCGGCGTCCTCCCGGATGCGGACTTTCTGTTTCCGGCCGCGCTCGAGTGGCCGTTCGTCCATCGCGGGATCAGTCACTCCCCGTTCGCCTGGCTGGCGTTCGTCGCGGCTGCACTCGCCGTTCGCGATCGGACAGCCGGACTCGCGGTCGGGCTCGCGTACGGCTCGCACCTGCTCGTCGACTCGCTCTCGCCGGCGGGCATCCAGTGGCTGTTTCCGCTGCGCACGGACTGGAGCCCCGGACTCTCGATCCACAGTCCGATCGCCACGGTGGTACTCTGGGCCGGTTGTCTCGGCCTGCTGGTCGTTCGAACCGACGTGCTCGACCAGCTCGTCGAGCGGCTGCCCTGATGCGACACTTTTGGCGGAGAAATGATCGCTGCAGTTGCACAGCGCTTGCTTCACCGGCTCGCCGATCGACTTCCGTCACCCCCCAGCGTACGTGACGACGAGCGCGCCGGCGAACGCGCCCGATCCGGCGAGCAGGAACGCCCGATTGACTCGCGGATTCTTCGAGGCGAACCACTCGAGCGTGACGTGGGCGCGCCAGAGCGGCGCGAACGGGCTGATCCCCATCGGCGTCACCACGTCGCCGGCGAGGTGTGCGAGGATGCCCGTGAATCCGACGAGGAAGCCGAACTCGAACGCCACTGGGACGCTCGGAGCGACGAGTGCCGTCCCGACACCGGCGGCCAGCCCGACGAGGGCGGCGAACCAGACGGTGTGGGTCGGGCCGCGGTGGGCGACGAACGGGAGCGGATCGTCGAAGTCGGGGAGGGTTGCGACGCCGATGGCGACGACGGCGCCGACGAGCGCGAGCCAGCGCGAGTACTGGCTGGCGACCACGGGAAGGACTGGCGCGTACAGCAGGGCGTTCAACCCGGCGTGCCCGTCGCGATACACGCAGGAGGTGGGATATGAGCACGCATTACGCTGTTGCCTGAACGACGCAGTGTCGTCAGACCGACGTGGTTGCGTCTGACCGACGTGGTGCCGTCTGACCGATATGGTACCGTCTTTCCGACGTGGCGGTGTTTGAACGATCTGGTCGCCGAATCGTCGATGTGAGCCGTCTCGGCCGGCGTTGTCGAGTCCTCAACTGAGTGAGCGGACGCCGAACGCCGAGACCGAAATCCCGCCGACGACGATGGGCATCCAGTAGACGGCGCCCCGGAAGATGAGCACGGCGGCGGTCACGGTCGAGGCCGCGATGCCGGTCGTCGGGACGAGCAGGGCGACGAAGGCGAGGTCGATCCCGCCGAGGCCGCCGGGGAGGGGCGCCGCGCCGGCGACGTTGGCGAGCGGGATGACGAACAGCGCGACGTAGGCCGGGATGCTGTGGCCGAGGGCGGCGAACGCGACGACGAGCGCGGCCGTCTGGAAGAGCCAGCCGGTGAGCGAGAGGCCGACGACGGCGCCGAGGCGCCAGCGACTCGTCGCGATGCGTTCGATATTCTCGAAGAAGTGATCGAGTCGATCGTTCAGTTCCGCCTCGAAGGCCTCGGCGTCGACGCGCGAGCGGCCGAGTCGGCCGGCGATCGACGAGAGGACGGCGGGGAGTCGCTCGCCGATCCGTTCCCGGTAGCGCCAGACGACGCCGATGACGAGGATAACGCCACCGATGAGCACCACTGCGGAGGTGACCGCCGTCTCGAGGCGCTGGCCGATGGCGGCGGTCGTCGCGTAGTAGCTGATGCCGACGAAGATGAGCGAGATCGACGGCACGACGTTCAGGACGTCGACGCTCGCAATGCCGACGAGTCCGGTCTCGTAGCGCGACTCGGTGATCTTCGAGATGATCAGCGCGGCGACGGGTTCACCGCCGGCCTGGCCGAACGGCGTCACGTTGTTGGCGAAGACGGCGCCGGCGTAGACGAACAGCGCGGTCACGACCGGGATTCGGACGTCTAACACGCCGAGAACCGTCCGGAGCATCAGGCCCCAGGCGGCGAGCCAGCACAGCGCGAGCCCGAACGTCAGGGCGACGTAGGCCGGCCTGGCGGTACGGAGGGCGTCGACGACGCGGCCGGTGCCGACGACGAACAGCAAAATCGTGATGAGCGCAATCGCCCCGAGCCCCGCGAGGAGAAACGTCGCTCGGGTCCGACCGTTCATACGCCTACTCGTTCGTTCCCCGACTTGAAGCGTCCGATTATCGTCGCCGTAGAGCGGGACGACGAGTGCGTCGCGAGCGTCGATCGTCACCGAACGCCGGCGGGGTCCAAGCGCCGGAATGTGCCGAACACCGACAGGTTCCGGGTGGCGGGAGGTACTGAACACCGACAGGCGCCGGGTGTCGAGAGGTACCGACCGCTGGCAGATGACGAGCAGTGACGGGTTCCAGACCGACAGATGCCATCGCCTTCGTGATCCGTACCCAGCGCCGATTTAAGGGGCTGGCTGTGGTGGAAGCGACGGATGGTCGCCAGTCCCCAGCGGAACGTCCTCTTCGTGATCCTGGATACGGTCAGGAAGGATCACCTGGGCCCGTACGGCGCCGACAGCCAGACGACTCCCACACTCACCCGGTTCGCCGAGGACGCAACCGTCTTCGAGTCGGCCGTCGCGCCCGCACCGTGGACGCTTCCGGTCCACGCGTCGCTGTTCACCGGCCTGTACCCGAGTCAGCACGGCGCCACGCAGGAGCGGCCGTACCTCGACGACGCGACGACGCTGGCCGCGACGCTCTCGGCGGCCGGCTACGAGACGGGCTGTTTCACGTCGAACGCCTGGATCTCGCCCTATACGGGACTTACTGACGGGTTCGACGCACAGCGGTCGTTCTTCGAGGTGCTCCCGAGCGACGTCCTCTCGGGGCCGCTCGCTCGGACGTGGCGAACGATCGTCGAGTCGGAGCCCCTCCGCGGCGTCGCCTCGCGCCTCGTCAGGGCCGGGGCGACGGCCCACGACTACCTGGCGAGCGGTGACGGCGCGGACTCGAAGACGCCGGCTGTGATTGACCGGACCCGTTCGTTCGTCAGGACAGCCGAGCGAGAGCGGACGGCGAGCGACCCCGGCTGGTTCGCGTTCGTCAACCTGATGGACGCCCATCTGCCGTACTACCCACCGGCCGAGTACCGCGACCGGTTCGCGCCGGGCGTCGACCCCGACGCCGTCTGCCAGAGTTCCAAGACGTACAACGCCGGGGTGCGCGAGATCGACGCCGAGGAGTGGGACGAAATCGGCGCCCTCTACGACGCCGAGATCGCCCACATGGACGCCGAACTCGGCCGGCTCTTCGCGTGGCTCCGCGAGACCGGTCGGTGGGCGGAGACGACGGTCGTCGTCGCGGCCGATCACGGCGAACTACACGGCGAACACGACCTCTACGGCCACGAGTTCGCCCTCTACGACGAACTCGTGAACGTCCCGCTCCTGGTGAAACACCCCGAGCTCGACCAGGGCCGACGGGACGACCTCGTCGAACTGCTCGATCTGTACCACACGATCCTCGACGTGCTGGACGTCGACCCGGCGACGGTATGGGACGGGCTGGAACCGGGTGCTGGTGAATCGGGCGGTGAATCCGCTTCCGGCTCGTCGCCACCCGCTCTCGTCGCCCGCGACACGACCAGATCCCTGCTCGCCGACGAGTACCGCTCGTTCGACGACGTGTCTCGCCCTGACCCCGGTCAGCGAGCCGTTCGCGACGCTCCCGACGACTACGCCTTCGTCGAGTACGCCAGACCACTCATCGAGCGCCACCACCTCGAGGCGAAGGCGTCCGAGGCTGGTATCTCCCTCCCCGAGGACCATCGATCGGGCGCGCGCCAGCGGGCGGCGCGCAGTACCGTCGCCAAGTACGTTCGCGCCGATCGAATCCCTGACGAGGGGTACCGACTCGATCTCGACCCGGCGGAAACGACGCCGGTCGATCCGGAGACGGACGAGGTGGTCGCCGCGGCCGAACGCGCGCTCGCCTGGTTCGAACCTGCGGTCGGCGGCACCTGGGACGACGCGTCCGGACCGACCGACCCGGACGACATCCTCTCGGACGTGGACGACCGAACCCGCGACCGGTTGCGCGAGCTCGGATATCTAGAGTGAGTGGCACGTCGGCAGCATGGGGCTGACCGTTCCGGCGCATGTGGACGTCTGCTGGCGATTCGCCGGGCGCGGGTGGTCCGATGCCGTGATTGTCCGATCCCAATACAATTACGTAGGTCCACTCGAAAGCCTCCGATAATGGAAGACCAGCGGTTTCTCGAATCGGAGTGGGACTACTGTCTGGTACTCGACGCGTGTCGATACGACGTCTTCGCGGACGTCTACGACGAGTATCTGGACGGCTCGCTCGAGAAGCGCCGCAGCGTCGGGTCGTCGACACCCGAGTGGGCCTACCGAACGTTCACGGGGGACCACGACCTCGCGTACTTCTCCGGGAATCCGTTCATCAACGATCTCGGCATCCCGCTGAACGAACTGAAGTGGGGGGCGAGCTGTGACTACGAGTGGACCGCGACCGACCACATCAGCGACCTCTTCGACGTCTGGAAGACCGGGTGGGACGACGACCTCGGGACGGTTCCGCCGGCGGGTATCGAGGACGCGTTCCGCGAGAATCAAGCGGCCGTCGACCGCGCAGAGCGGACGGTATTGCACTACATGCAACCGCACGCACCGTATCTCTCACGGGGGAAGGGGGCGAAGCTCAAACAGATCCAGAAGGGGATCAAGAAACAGGAGGAAGCCGAGGCCGCAGCCGACGGTGGGAGCGACGGCGCGCTCTCCTCGCTCACGGGATCGATCCGGCCAAAGGTCGAACAGAAACTCGAAGGAAGCGAACTCGCCCAGAAGGCGGGCCTCTGGCTCGAACTCGACAAGGGCGATCTCGTCAAGAACGGCACACGCGACGCCGCACTCGCGCTCTACGAGGAGAACCTCCGGATCGTGCTGGAGAGTATCGCCGACCTCGTCACCGAACTCGACGGTCGCGTGATCGTGACCGCCGATCACGGCGAAGCATTCGGCGAAGAGGGCGTCTGGGAGCACCACATCGAGACGCACATCCCGGCGCTCATGGAGGTGCCGTGGCTCGAAGTCGAGTGAGCGAGGGTCGTGGTCGATCGACCACGGCGACTCGCGAACCCGACTCGACACCGGCCACCTGGAGGCGCTCACGAGATGATCGATACACACCGTAGTCATGCTGGTCAGCCACTATTTCGAACTCGCCGAGCACGTCACCGGCGGGATCAGCGAGTCGGTCGCCCACCAGCGCAAGATGCTCGATCGCCTGGACGTCTCCTACACGACCCGGCCGACGCTCGACGCCGACGTCATGCACTTCAACCTCATGGGGCCGCGGTCGGTGTGGTACGCCAAACGCGCCCGGTCGAAGGGGATCCCGGTCGTCGCGAACACGCACGTCACCGCGGAGGACTTCGGCGACAGCTTCCGTTTTACGAACGCGCTCGCCAGGCCGCTGAAGCCGTATCTCCGCTGGGCGTACGGGCACGCGGACGCGCTCGTCTGTCCGTCGGCGTACAACCAGGACCTGATCGACACGTACACGGACGTGCCGACGACCGTCGTCTCGAACGGCGTCGACACCGAGAAACTCGAGGGATTCGAGTCGCTCGAGGCCGAGTACCGCGAGCGCTACGACCTCTCGGAACCGACCGTCTTCCTCGTGGGCCACGTTATCAAGCGCAAGGGCCTGGAGACGTTCGTCGAACTGGCCCGGGCACGTCCGGAGATCGACTTCGCGTGGTTCGGTCCGCTGGACCTCTCGTTGAAGGGGCGGGAGACGACGGCCCTGATCGAGAACGCACCCGAAAACTGCACGTTCACCGGTTTCGTCGACGACATCCGCGGGGCGTTCGCGGCGGGCGACGTCTTCTGTTTCCCCACCCACGAGGAGAACGAGGGGATCGCCCTGCTGGAGGCGATGGCCGCCGGCAAACCGGTCGTCGTCCGCGACATCGAGACCTTCTCCTGGCTGGCCGACGGCGAGGACAGCCTGAAGGTCTCGCCCGACCCCGGCGAGCCGGACGTCGAGGCGTTCGCTGCGGCGATCGACGACCTCACGGACGCCTCCCGCCGAGAGACGCTCGGCGAGGCCGCCGCAGCGCGCGTCGAGCCGTTCTCGCTCGCGCCGGTCGCGGACAGCTATCGCGCACTCTACGACGAGGTGACCGCTGAATGAAGATCGGCTTCTTTACGGACAGTTACTTCCCCGAGATCGACGGCGTAACGTACACGATCAAGCTCTGGCGCGAGGAACTGGAGCGGGCGGGCCACGAGGTCCACGTGATCTACCCGGACGGCGACTACGAACCGGGCGAGCGCGAACACCCCGTCCGGTCGCTGCCCAACCCCTTCTACTCCGGGTATCGCGTCCCGCTCTACCGGCGCCTCTCGACGCTGCCGGAGCTGGACATCGTCCACTGTCACGGCCCGGCCCCGGTGGGTCGGCTCGGCCGTCGGTACGCCAAGAAACACGACGTGCCGTCGATCTACACCCACCACACGCCACTGGAGGAGTACTTCCACCAGAGCATCAAGGTCGGCCCGCTCGCGACCGCCCTCGCGAAACTGTACGTTCCGATCGAGAACGCCTTCCTGCGCGGGTTCGACCTCGTCACCGCCTCGACCAAGCGGATCGATCGCAACGTCGAACACGTCCCGCTCCCCGTCGGCATCGATATGGACTTCTTCCAGCCGACCGACGAGGACTGGTACCCCGATCGGACGGTGATCGGCTACAGCGGCCGCCTCAGCATGGAGAAGAACGTCGAGGAACTCCTCCGGGCGGCCCGCGAACTGCCCGAGTACGACTTCGTCGTCGTCGGCGAGGGGCCCCGTCGCGGCCCGCTCGAACGTGAGGCGCCCGACAACGTCGAACTGCGGGACTTCCTGCCCCGCGAGGACCTGCCGACCTTCCTGTCGTCGCTCGACGCGTTCGTCACCTCCTCGACCGGCGACACGCTCGGCCTCTCGACGCTCGAGGCGAACGCCTGCGGGACGCCGGTCGCAGCGGCGGACGTCGCTCCCTTCGATCAGACGATCGGGACGGGCAACGGCGAGCGTTTCGAACTCCGCGACCTGGACTCGATGGTCACGGCCATCGAGTCCTGTCTGGCGGCCGACCGCGACACGCGTGGGGCCGTCGAGCGCTACGCCATCGATCACACGCTCTCCCACCTCGAACACCTCTACGAGAGTGCCGGGTCGGCGACCGCCGAACTCCCGACGACGGCCACCGATCGCTGGTTCCCCGACGACTCGCAGCGTTCACTCGACTGAGTCGAGACACCTGGTCGCTACAGCCAGAATCGACAGCGTGCGGCGCCTGTTCGTCACGTCCCGGGCACGTCCGCCACTTACCAGTCGTCGTCAGCGCCGTCCGTCCGAGTGAGTCGGTCGTACCGGTTTTCGAACTCCTCGTCCGTGAGTTCGCCACGTGCGTAGGCGGCCCGCAGTTCTTCGATGGCCCGATCCTCGTCGTCGCCGGTCACCACGGTGTACAACAGGTACCCGACGCCGAGCAGGACGAGTAGCGGGAGGAGGCTGGCAGCGAGCCAGAACAACAATCCGACACCACCGATCCCCATCCCGACGTGGCCGAACCCGGCCAGCGACGGGAGGAACACCGCGCCGAAGAAGAGCGGAAAGAGCACGAATACGGCGAGCAGGACGAGGCCGACTTTCAGGAGATCGTCGCTATCCATGCAGTCGTATTGACAGGCCAGCTACGTAGTCGCTTCGCCCGGACGGGGGTCGACTAGGCGATCGCAGCACCGATGGCCCCTGCGATGGCGCTCTCGATCGCCATCACGAATCCGATCACGATGGCGAGGAAGACGATCGCCAGTCCCGCGACCCCGCCGACGGCCGCGCCGACTGGGCCGAGTGCCAGCCCGCCGATTCCGACGGCGAGAGCGAGCACGACCCCTGCGATGATAGCGCCGAGGCCGCCCGCGAGCGTGCCGTGCCAGGCACCGCTCCAGAGACCGCCCCCGGCCATGTAGCCCGCGACGAAGCCGCCGAGGAGCCCGGCGGTTAGCTGGCCGAAGACCGGCACTGCGAGGCCGACGATCGACGCGACGGTCATGACCAGGAAGCCGACGATCACGGCGTGCCAGTCTGTCATACCCGATCGAAGGGAGTGTGGCGGCAAAAGCGCGTCGCCACCGGGACAGCTTGGCGTGCAGCACGTACACACTCGACAGGACTCGCGCCGGCCAACGGACGCGCTTTTAAGAACGCCGCCCGTAGCGACGGGCATGATTTTCGAGGACCTTCCGACGACGCCGACGTCGGAAGAGCTGATCGACAAAGCGTTTTCGCGCGCGTCACGGGCCGGGCGGGCCCAGCAGGGCCTGGAGGCCCAGCAGTCGATGCTGCAGACGGCGGGCAACATCGTCTCAGACAATCTGGAGAACGTGGTCACGGCGTGGCCGGACTTCGAGTACGACGTCTCACCGTTCTACATGGAACTCGCGGAGGCGATCCTGGCGGAGGTGACGCTCGGTCCGGAGTCCGTGGCTGACGACGAGGACGATCGGAACGGTGTTGATGGCCTGCGCCAGGCGCTCTCGCGAGTCTCGTGGGCGGCCAGGCAGACGGAGGAGATCCAGCGTGAGTACCAGTCGAAGCTGCGCAAGACCGACGTCGACACCGCGCGCAAGCACCGAAAACAGGCGTTCGCTCGCCTGGCCGACGTCGTCGAGCAGGTCGACGTCGACCTCCGGGCGATCAACGACGCGCGAAACGCGCTGCGGGACCTGCCCGAGATCAACCCCGACGAACCGACGATCGTCGTGGCGGGCTACCCCAACGTCGGCAAATCCTCGTTCGTCAACACCGTGACGCGCGCCCGCGGCGAGACGGCGAGTTACCCCTTCACCACCAAGGGTGTCGGACTGGGTCACCTCGAACGCGATCACATCCGGTACCAGCTCGTCGACACGCCTGGACTGCTCGACCGGCCACCGGAGGAGCGAAACGAGATCGAATCCCAGGCGGCGAGCGCCATCGAGCACCTCGCCGACTGCGTGCTCGTCTTCCTCGATCCCAGTGGGGGTGCCGGCTACCCGATCGAGGCTCAGCTCGAACTCCGTGACGCTATCGCCGCACAGTTCGAATCGATCGAGGTACCCGTCATCACCGTCGCGAACAAGGTCGATCGGTTCGATCCCGACGACGAGTCGCTCCCCGCCCTCGACGCGGACTTCCTGATGAGCGTCGAAACCGGCGAGAACGTCGAGACCGTGCTCGAGGCCGCCATCGACGCGATCGACTACGAACCGGAGTTACCGTTCGAGGGGTGACCGTCTCCGGCCGTCGGGTCGCGGTCGAGTCCGTCCCTTCGGACCGCCTGTCCTGATCCGGACCGCTTCCGCACAGACTTTGACACACTTGTTCGGATGCTTCGACGCACTCCATCCTGTCCAGCCGAAGCCCTCTGCCCACTCCTTCGAAGTTATCTGACCGACCATCTCGAACGGCCTTCGCCTCGTAGCTGTCGCTGCTCTCACCGTCTTCCACCCAGTGCGTCAGAACGCGCTGCAGCGGCTCTTCGCGGAGTACAAATACACTTGTACTATTGAAAGTATATTGGACACATTTATGGTCGATCACTCGGTACCCGATAGTGCAGAGAGGACGGACTCTCCGCATTCAGGGGACGAGAGCACCAGCAGTGCCAACTATGCACTGCCGAGCGGCCCCGACAGTCGAATACACCCACCATGACCACACAGACGACCACTGCAGCCGAGACGATCCGTTCGATCCTCGACCGTGCGCGAACCGGTCACGAGGCCACGCTGCCGGACGACGTTCGTGACGAACTCGTCGCAGCGATCGAGCGGAACCTGTACGATGGCGCATCGCTCGAAGAGATCTACCGCGCGACCACGCAGGCACTGACGGCCAGAATCGAACGAGACCCCGCGTTCGGACACATCGCTGCCGACGTGTTCCGACAGCGGTACTACTGGGAGGTCATCGGCGAGCGCCTCACCGGGTTCGAGCTCGACGAGGCGTACCGCGCGACGTTCGTCGCGAACGTCGAGCGCGCCGTCGAGGCGGAGCTGCTCGACGACCGCATGACCGACCGATTCGACCTCCGGGCGCTGGCCGACTATCTGGCGATCGAGCGCGACGAACACTTCTCGTACATGGCGATGGAGACGCTCTCCCAGCGCTATTTCTTGAAGACGGCCTCGGACGGCGACCACCTGGAACTGCCCCAGGCGTTCTGGATGCGCGTCGCCATGGGGCTTGCCCTCGAAGAGGACGACCCGCAGGCCCGGGCGATGGAATTCTACGACGTCCTCTCGAACCTCGAGTTCACCCCGTCGACGCCCACACTCTTTCACAGCGGGACGACCCACCCCCAGCTGTCGTCGTGTTACTTGACGACCGTTCAGGACGACCTCGAACACATCTTCGAGTCGTACAAGCACCAGGCCCAGCTCTCGAAGTGGTCCGGTGGTCTCGGCACCGACTGGACCAACCTCCGAGCGTCGGGCGCACTCATCGAGAGCACTGGCGTCGAGTCCACCGGTATCGTTCCGTTTCTCCGCATCGGCAACGACGTCACCGCCGCCATCAACCGCTCGGGCAAGCGACGCGGCGCGGCCTGTGCGTACCTCGCGTGCTGGCACCTCGACTTCCCTGCATTCCTCGACCTGAAGCGAAATACCGGCGACGAGCGTCGGCGCACGCCGGACATGAACACGGCCGCCTGGATCCCCGACCTGTTCGTAGAGCGCGTCGAGAACGGCGAGTCGTGGACGCTGTTCAGCCCCGACGAAACGCCAGAGTTACACGATCTCTCCGGTGCGGCGTTCGAAGAGCGCTACCGCGAGTACGAACGCCGGGCCGAGAACGGCCAGCTCAGACAGTACGAACGCGTCGACGCCGAGGAGCTCTGGCGCGACTTGCTCACCCGGCTGTTCGAGACCGGTCACCCCTGGATCACGTTCAAAGACCCGTGCAACCTCCGGTCGCCCCAGGATCACGTGGGGACGATTCACTCCTCGAATCTCTGTACGGAGGTGACGCTGAACACGAGCGCGGACGAGCACGCCGTCTGTAACCTCGGCAGCGTCAACCTCGCCACGCATATCGCGGACGGCGAACTGGACCGCGAGCACCTGGCAGCCACCATCGAAACTGCGATGCGGATGCTCGATAACGTGGTGGATCTGTGTTTCTACCCGACCGACCAGGCGGCACGGGCGAACTCGCGACACCGGCCGGTTGGACTCGGCGTCATGGGCTTTCACGACGCCCTCATGGAACTCGAGGTGCCGATGAACGCCGAAGCGGCCGTCGAGAAAGCCAACCGCTGGCAGGAGTTCGTCTCCTACCACGCGATCTTCAATTCCGCACGCCTCGCCGCGGAACGTGACACGTACGAGTCCTACGAGGGCTCGAAGTGGGATCGCGGACTCCTCCCGCAGGACACCGTCGACCGACTCGAAGCGGAACGAGGGCGGCCGATTCCGACCGATCGCGAGGAGACGCTCGATTGGTCGATCGTGCGCGAGCACGTGGCCGAACACGGGATGCGCAACTCCAACGTGATGGCCGTCGCCCCGACCGCGACCATCTCCACGATCAACGGGACGACACCCTCCATCCAGCCGATCTACTCGAACCTCTACGTCAAATCGAACATGAGCGGTGACTTCACGGTCGTCAACGAGCACCTCGTCTCCGACCTGAAAGATCGCGACCTGTGGGACGCAGAGATGATCGATCGGATCAAGTACCACGACGGCTCCGTCCAGGAAATCGACGCGATTCCGTCCTCCCTCAGAGAACGGTATCGCAACGCGTTCGAGATCGACCCACGCCATCAACTCCGGCTCACTGCCCACCGTCAGACGTGGATCGACCAGTCGGTCTCGCACACTGTCTTCTTCCCGAGCACTGACGGGACACTGCTCGACGACGTCTACCGGACGGCGTGGGAACTCGGTCTGAAAACGACGTACTACCTCCGGACGCTCGGCGCCTCGCAGATCGAGAAGTCCACGCTGGACATGGACGAGTACGGGAACACCCAGCACCGTAGCGCACCCGGCAGTGACGGGCGGACGGTGGGTGAAACGGACGCCGACGACGTAGACGGTGGAACGACGGACGATGACCCGGACGGCGGAACGATCGATGGCGACCCGGACGGCGGAACGACCGACGGTGACACCGACCTGTGTACCGTCGAGGATCCGACGTGCGACGCCTGCCAGTGACGAACCGACATCACCGCATCACCCACCACCCGACATACTTGCCAACACATGCCACTCATCAACAACGACGACCAGCACGATCCGAACAAGATCCTGCCCATCGACTACGACTGGGCCAGAGAGTACTACGTCGCCGGGGTGAACAACAACTGGGTCCCGGAAGAGATCCCGATGCAGGACGACGTTTCGCAGTGGAACGACGACACGCTGTCCGACGCGGAACGCCAGCTCGTCGAGTGGAACCTGGGGTTCTTCTCGACGGCCGAGTCGCTCACCGCGAACAACATCGTCCTCGCGCTGTACGAGTACGTCACCGCACCCGAGTGCCGCCAGTATCTGCTTCGACAGGCCTACGAGGAGGCCATCCACACGGACACGTTCATCTACTGCTGTGACAGCCTCGGGTTCGATCCCGAGTACCTCTATGGGATGTACGAACGCGTCCCGTCCATCGCGGAGAAGGACGCGTTCGTCGTGGACCTTACCCAGTCCATCGACGACGCCGACTTCACGATCGAGACGGCGGACGACGTGCGCGCGTTCCTCCGCGACCTGATCGGCTTCTACGTCATCATGGAGGGCATCTTCTTCTACGCCGGCTTCGCCATGATGCTCGGGCTCAAACGCCGGAACAGGATGGTCGGGATCGGCCAGCAGTTCGAGTACATCTTGCGCGACGAGTCACTCCACGTCGGGTTCGGCGTCGACCTCATCAATCAGATTCGCGTCGAGAACCCGGACGTCTGGACCCCCGAGTTCGAAGCGGAGGTCGCCGACCTGATCGCCGAGGCCGTCGATCTGGAGCAGATCTACGCGACCGAGGCGTGCCCCGCCGACGTCCTCGGCATGAGCGCGCCACAGTTCGCCGAGTACGTCGAGTACGTCGCGGATCGGCGACTCACGCAACTCGACATGGACGAACAGTACGGGACGGAGAATCCGTTCCCGTGGCTGTCCGAACAGGTCGACCTGAACAAGGAGAAGAACTTCTTCGAGACGCAGGTGACCGAGTACCAGAGCGGCGGCAGCCTCGACTGGTAGCGACTGACCCGACTTGCCTCGATCGTCGCGTTGCCGTTTTTCTCTCTCTCTCTCTCTCTCTCTCTCTTACTCGTCGACCGCCGCAGCGAGGCGCCGACGACGTGTTCGTCGCTTCTCGACCGCATCGTCCCGAAGCTCCTCTTGGGCCGGTGACTCACACTGGAGGGATGGGACTGCAGCGGGGTTCTCCTCGGCGTCGAGCGCGACGAACGTGAAGAACGACGTCGCCGCGTCCCACCGCTCGCCGTCGTCGGGGCGTTCGGCGCGGACGTCGACCATCACGTCCATGCTGGTGCGACCGGTGTCGAAGACGTAGGCCGAGACCGTCACGACGTCCCCCAGATCGATCGGCGCGATGAAGTCGACGTGGTCCATGGAGGCAGTGACGACCTGGCGATTACAGAATCGCCGCGCGGCGATCGCACCGCAGATGTCCATCCAGGAGAGGACGGACCCGCCGAGCGCCCGGCCGAGGTTGTTCGTGTCGTTCGGCATCAAAATCTCGCTCATCTCGGTGTGTGAGTTCCGAAGCGACGCCGTCTCGTCCGTGGATTGTCGTGCTGGCATACGTCGACATCGACCCAGCACGACAATAATTCCTTCTAAATTGTATTAGTGAAAGTTAGATTGGATTCGTTCCGGGGATGGCCGTGATCGGGGCAGGTGTCACCAACGCTGATCGGGCGAGCTGTCGTACCGGTGGTCAGGGAAGGGCTGTATCGGGTGGTCGGCGAGGTATTGCCACCGCTGGCCGATGGCGGGAGCCATCCTGCTAGCCGATAGGCGTCGTCACCCTTTTACCGCTCAGCACCGTCACTAGGGGCGGTATGGACGAGCTACGGACCGGTCTGTCCTACGGCGACGTGCTGGTGGTCCCCCAGCGATCCGACGTGGACAGTCGTTCGAACGTCGACCTCTCGACGCGCCTGACCGACGGGATCGAACTCGCGACGCCGCTCCTGTCAGCGCCGATGGATACCGTCACCGAGGCCGAGACGGCGATCGCGATGGACGAGGCCGGCGGCATGGGGACGATCCACCGCTTCCTGACGATCGAGGAGCAGGCCGCCGAGGTGCGCGAGGCGGTCGCGGCCGAGGCCACCGTGGGTGCCGCGGTCGGTATCGCCGGCGACCCGATCGAGCGAACGGACGCGGTCGTCGACGCCGGCGTGGACTGTGTGATGGTCGACGTCGCACACGGACACCTGGAGCGCTGTCTCGACGCGGTGGCCGCCATCCGCGACGCGTTCCCCGATGTCGACCTGATCGCCGGTAACGTCGCGACGCCCGCCGGCGTCGCCGATCTGGCCGAGGCGGGTGCCGACTGCGTCAAGGTCGGGATCGGCCCCGGCTCGCACTGCACCACACGTCGCGTCGCCGGTGCGGGCGTTCCCCAGCTCACCGCCGTCAGTGACTGCGCCGAGGCAGCCGACGAGTACGGTGTGCGGACCATCGCCGACGGGGGCATCCGCTGTTCTGGCGACGCCGTGAAGGCGCTGCTCGCGGGGGCCGACGCCGTGATGATGGGGAGCCTCTTCGCCGGCACCGCCGAAGCGCCGCCGGCGACCGTCGAGATCGACGGCACCCGGTACAAGCGCTCGCGCGGCATGGCGACGACCGCGGCGAACGAGGCCCGGACGGACACCGACGAGCTCCCCGACGCGGACGAAGGCGTCGAGGGGCTCACGGAGTACAGGGGTCCGCTGGTCGACGTAGCGGCCGAGTTCGCCGCCGGCATCCGCTCCGGACTGAGCTACGCGGGCGGCCACACCATCGTGGACGCACGCGAGTCCGCCGAGTTCATCCGCGTCGCCCAGAGCGCCCGCGAACGGGAGGGTGCTCACGGCGACCACGATTGGGAGAACGTCGTCGTGGAGTGAGCCGTCGCGGTCGACACACCCGTCTCGGCATCCGCCAGGACATCGACAGGGGTTAGGGGGTCACTCAGGCACGTTCGAACGTGAGCCGCGCGTCGGCGTCGTGAATCCGCACGAGCACGCGGTGAGAACCGGCACCCGGGTCGCCCGGAATCGTCATGCGAAGTGTCGTCCCGGGGCGCCAGCCATCGCCGTTGGGAACCGACGTGTTCGTCGCGGGCTGGTACTCGCCGTCGAGTAGCACGTCGAGCGAGGCGGGCTCTAGGCTCTCGTCACCGACGTTCTTGACGTAGACGACGACACCCCCGTCGCCGCCGGCCGCGTCGGGATCGTACGCGTCCGTCGCCGGGTCGTTGACGATGTCCACGTCCGTCTCGAGCGAGGCGACGCGCCGGTCGCTCTCTCCACCGATCGAATCCGCGAGGTGGCCGGACTGTGTGACGATCGTCCCCACGGCGACGGCGGTCACCGAGACGATCGCGACGAACAGTATCAACTGGACGATCGATTCACGCACGGGTATGCCTCGTCGGTCCCGATTCGCCGGGGAACGAGTATAGGCCTACCGGCCCGGACCGAGGACCGGGCGAGCACCGCTCACTCCGATCCGAGGCGGCCCCGTCGGCGCTCTGGGAACCGGCGGTTCGACGGATTCGGCCGTCTCGTTCGTCTCGTTGTCTGCTCCTGTCGCCGGTGGATCGGCCTCGGCGATGGCGATGTAGCGGACCTGGACGGAGACGTCGCTGGCCGCCTGTTCGGCGACGCGTTCGCGAATCGCCGCGGCGAGCGTCGGATCGACCTCCCCAGGTGGCGCGCCGACGGTGACGATTACCCTCGAGGGCTCGCGGACGGGAAGGCTCTCGTCGAGTTCGACGCTGAGGTCTAACAACTGGGCGGCGTCGTCCTCGGCGAGGACGGCCTCCACCTCCTCCCTCGCATCCTGTTCGAACGTCGAGACCTGGTAGGAAGCGTAGGTGATGCCGCCGAGGAAGAGCGCGAAGATTCCGACGATGACGACGAGCCCGATCACCCGACGGCGGACCCGGCTCTCGGTTGGCCCCAGGTTCCACAGCCCCTCCGGCCGATAGCCGGCGTACCACAGCGTCACGAGCCCGGCGAGGTTGACCGAGAGGACGTTCACGAAGACAAGCGTCGTCGCCCCAAGGGCCGCTGCTGGCTCGCCCCAGGCGATCGCGATGCCGGCGGCCGCGGCGGGCGGGATGAGGGCTGCGGCGATCATGACGCCGACCAGCGCCGTCGCCAGCCCCGTCGAGATACTCACCATCCCGGCGATGCCGGCGCCGAGCGCGATGGCCAGCGCGAGCAGGTCCGGCGCGAGCCGCTCGTTGATCTCCCCGACTTCGGTGAGTTCGAGGCTGGATGGGACGATGTTGGTTACGTTGACGAGGAGCGCGAAGAACGTGGCAGCGGCGATCGCGAGGCCGACGCCAAGCGCCTGGTACACGAGACTCTTCCGGAAGAGCGTCTCGTCGTTCAGGACCGAGCCGACGCTGGCCCCGAGGGCGGGGCCGATAAGCGGCGCGATGACCATCGAGCCGACGACGACGGCCGGCGAGTCGAGGAAGAGGCCGGCGGTGGCGACGACGGCGCTGATGATCGTCATCGCGACGTAGATCGACCGCGTCGGCGTCAGGGACTGTGCCTCGCTCAGCAACTCCTGGCGCGCGATGCGGTCTTCGTCGACGTCGTCACTCTCGTAGGCCTCCTTGAGTCGGTCGAACCGCCTCGATATGACGGTCTCGGCCTCGAGGACGACGGTGTACGCGTCCTCGGGAACGCCCTGCTCGCCGAGTTCGTCGAGCACCGGCTCGACGGCCGCCTTCGGGAGCGGGAAGTAGATCACGGCGGTGTAGCGTCGACTGCTCGTCTCCTCGGTCACGACGTAGTCGATCTCACGGTCGTCGAGGACGCCAGTGATGGCCTCGCGAGAGCCCGTCGGCACGGTCAACTGGACGAGTCGCACGATCGTCCGGACAGACGAAGGGGACCCACATAAGTTGGGGTCCCCAGCCGGGGTACCCGGATGACGAGCGTTCCGTTCCGGACCAGCCATCCAACCGATCGGTTCGGCCCGCCCACCGGCGTCGATGATCGGTCGCGTCACTTATGCCTCGCCCCTGCCTGTCTTCCGGTATGTTCGAAGGTCGGCCGGATCGCGACGCCGAGGTCGTTCTCGTCGGGCGGTCGAACGTCGGGAAGTCGACGCTCATGCGCGAACTCACCGGCCACGCGGTTGCAACGGGCGGCAAACCGGGCGTGACGCGCCAGCCCAATCACTACGACTGGGCCGCGGAGGACTTCGTCCTCACCGACCTCCCCGGGTTCGGCTTCATGAGCGGCGTCGAGGAGGAGCGACGCGAACAGATCAAGACCGACGTGGTGCGCTACGTCGAGGAGTACGCCGAACACATTCTCGTCGGCGTGCTCGTCGTCGACGGCAAGAGCGTGATCGACATCATCGACCGTCACTCCGGGCCGGACTCGATCCCCTACGACGTCGAGATGTTTCACTTCCTCCGGGACCTCGGGATTCCGACCGTCGTCGCCGTCAACAAGATGGACAAGGTCGACGACCGCGACGAGCGCCTCGACGACCTCTGCGACCGACTCGGCCTGCACCCGCCCTGGAAACAGTGGCAGGACACGATCGCGCCCATCTGTGCCAAACGCGGGTCGATCGATCCGCTCACCGAGGCCGTCCGGACGCACCTTCACGAGGCGGCACGCGACGACCTGTTCAAATTCTTCTAGCGCTTCGTTCCTCCCGGGTCGTCCTCCGTTCTTCTCGGTTCGTCCGGTGGTGGTGCCCCGTCCCGCGGTAATCGCTCCAGTCGATCCTGCGGTTACACCGGTGTTACTTCATTTCACAAATGTCCGAGAACGTATATACTCTCGTGGCCCCTCTCAGTAGTTGCATGACCGTTCCCACGACGCGTCCGTCGCACTCGGCGGATCGTCTCGACCTGTCTCGATCGGCTGCCCATGACGGAACCAGCACGCCCACGCTGGAGGTGGCCGACTGATGTTCGAATCCACACCGATGGAGGTCGCCTTCCTCCTCGCTCGTGTCCTCTTCGGCGGGACGCTCGCGTTCATGGGCCTGAACCACTTCATGGATGTCGAAGGAATGGCCGGCTACGCCGAATTCAAGGGCCTCCCGGCGCCGAAACTCTCGGTGCTCGGCAGCGGCGCCCTGCTCGTCCTCGGCGGCCTCTCGCTCATCGCGGGTGTCTTCCCGACGCTCGGTGCCGGCGCACTCGCCGCGTTCTTGCTCGTCGCCGCCGTGACGATGCACGACTTCTGGCGCATGGAGGGTGAGGAGGCCCAGAACGAGATGACGGCCTTCCTCAAGAACGTCTACGGCGCCGGTGCGGCGCTGGCCTTCCTCGCTGTCGCCTCTGCGACCTGGCCCTATGCACTGAACATCGGGCTCTAGACGCGACGGGCGAACCGCCGTAGGCGCAGCCCACTACTCAGTACCCCACTACATCGAACCGCTAACTGCCACACCGCTCGCCGGGCCCCTCGTTTCTCGCTCGAGATTGCAATAGTCTGCTACTCCCGACCGATTTCGCCGCCATCCGCGGCGTCGGCGTCGAAGATGATTCGCCACGCCGACGATCACGACCCAGAGACGATGGCGGGCACGGCCCGGAGCGACTCGATCTCGTAGTCGGGCTCGACGGAGAGCGCCGCGCGTCGGTTGTGTGATCGGCGGACGAACGCCGAGTCCAGGCCGGCACGATCGGCGGCGACCACGTCGCTCTCGCTGTCACCGACGTACAGCGCGGACGTCACCCCGAGGTCAGCCACGGCGCGTTCGACGTAATGTGGATTCGGTTTCTTCCGCGAGAGACTCTCGATCGTCATCGGGCGACCGTAGTAACAGTCGAACAGCGGTTCCAGCTCGAAGTGCGAGAGGACGAATTCGATCGTCGAGTGGTGGTTGTTGCTGACGACGCCGCGCGGGCGCCGTACGTCCCGAAGAGCGCCAATATCGTCGTACACCGATCGTTCCCCGGCGCGAAACGCCTCGAGTTGCGAGTCTTCGTCGTGGCGTTCCCGAGCCCGCCAGAACGATTCCGGGTCGAGGCCGTAGCGGGCACAGCAGGCCTCGAGTTCGGCCTCGGTTGGTCCCGAGAGGATCGCGTCGACGTCGGCCGGATCCGGCTCCGTCACGCCGACCGCGGCGAACGCCGCCTTCGTCGCCGCGGTTTTGGTTTCGATTCCCGGGGGGTCGACGAGCACCCCGTCGTTGTCGAACAGGATCGCGTCGTAGACAGACACGAATCCGAGTGCACAGTCAGTCGCCGTGATCGTTTCGATCCGGTCCACCTCGTTACGGGTTCCTCGCCCTCATCCGTCCGTACGCCTGTACCACCGCATCGTTCGCACGTTGTCTGTCCAGCACGGCTTCCACGGTGTCGACGTCCTCGGGGAACGTTCCGTAGACGATTCGATCGCAGTGGGGCTCGACCATCCGCGTTACGTCGTGAAGTCGGTCGACGTCGGTCCCGTCGACGGAAAGCTGGACAGAGATGCTGGTGTCCAGCCCGCTTAGCTCCGTGCCGAACCCGCGGGCCAGCGTTTCGACCCAGTACGGTGTCTCGTAGTTTCCACAGAGCGGTACGACGAATTCGTCGACGTGGGGTTCGAGCGCCGCGGGGTCGAGCCCGGTCCGTGCACGGCTCGCCCCGGGGTAGGGATCCGGGTACAGCGTGACGGACAGGTCACCGCCGACCCGGTCGGCGGTATCGGCGACGAAGTCCGTGAGTACGCTCGCTCGCCAGCCCGCCCGATCGTGATGGTCGCTTGCCGCGAACTGGTCGTCACAGCGCTCGCAGTGGCAGAACTCGTGTCCGGGGAAGCCGACCGTCGTCAGGCGGACATCGCCGTTCGCGCCTACGGTCGCGATTCGGTCGAGCAACTGCCCGCGGTAGGCCTCGTCGGTCGGACAGACGGTCCCCCAGTGGTGGCCCTCGGCGTCCGGTGTCGCCCGGGTGCCGTCAACGCTGACGGCGGCCCGTGTGGGGTCTCGTTCGACTGCAGCGGTGTCGCCCCAGCAGGCGACGACTGCGGTGGTTCCGGGGAGCGGTTCCGATCGCGTTCCATCGACCTGGTCGACGAAATACGAGACGGACTCCGTCGGTGACTCACGAGCGAGATCGGCGTCGCCGGTCAGGACGGCGTGCATGTGCCCGCCTCCGTTTCCTGAGTACGTAACTGTGGGTGGACCGGCGCTGTCGAACGGTCCGACCTCTGGTGACCCGTGTGCCGTCTCATGGGCTGTCCGGGCTGCGGTCGCACGCCGTCTCGACTGTGGTCACACGTCGTTCCAACTGTGGTCGCACGTCGCCTCGACTGTGGTATGGTGAGGCGTCTCAACACGATGGTAATATTTTTGATAATTCGGCGTGACTCGAAATCGTGTCCCGCGATCGCTACGCCACGGCCGGACTCTTCGTCCTCCTCGCGACGCTGTGGGGACTCTCGTTCGTCGCGACGAGAGCGGCGGTCGCCGACGTGCCGCCGGTTCTCCTGGCGGCGCTGCGCTTCGACGTGGCGGGACTACTCCTGCTCGGGTATGCGGCGTGGTCGACCCGCCACTGGGTCCCGAACTCACGCGCGGACTGGCTCAACGTCGGACTCGGCGGGTTGCTGTTCGTCGCCGCGCATCACGCGTTCCTCTTCGCCGGCCAGCAGTACGTGACCAGCGCAGTCGCGGCCGTCATCGTCAGTCTCGACCCGATTCTCGCCGCGGCGTTCGCTCGTCTCGCTCTCCCCGAGGAAGCCATCTCTCGCCTCGGTGCAGCGGGACTCGTCGTCGGGCTCGTCGGGGCGATCGTCGTCGCCGACCCCGATCCGGGCTCGCTTACGGCGGCGCGCAGCGTCGGCGGCTTCCTGGTCTTTCTCGCAGCCGCCGCGTTCGCCCTGGGGGCCGTCCTCACGCGTCGCACACGGACGACGCTGCCCGTCCAGAGCATGCAGGCCTGGATGATGCTCGTCGGCGCGGCGATTCTACACGTCGTCGCGGTCGCCATTCCCGGTCAGGATTTTTCCGCTGCCGTCTGGACCCAGTCGGCGCTCGTCGGTCTCGCCTACCTCGCCGTGGTCGCGGCCGGCGTCGGCTACCTGATTTACTTCGCACTGCTGGACCGGGTCGGCCCCGTCGAGGTCAACCTCGTCGGGTACGCGGCGCCGGTCGCCGCGGCGATCGGTGGATGGCTACTGCTCGACGAAGCGGTCACGTTCCGGACGATCGTCGGCTTCGGGGTCATCCTCGTCGGTTTCGCCCTGGTCAAACACCGGGCGCTCCGGGCCGAGGTGTCGCGCGCTCGGTCGTAAGGTTGCCCACCGTTAGCTCGCCCGGAGCCGGCTGCGAAGACGGCCGTCGCTCGCGGGTCTGGGAACGGGCGGCTCGGGAAAATCCCTCGTCACACGGGGCTCGGTGGGGGTAACTGCTCGTCACGGCCGCCCGTGGGCCCGTTCGCGGCCGACCGGTTTCGGTGTGTCGCTTCCGCCCCAGGAGGGATGACGCGATCGGTCCGAGACCGAGAGTCGTCAGCTCCAGGTTTCGTTCTCGCGGAATTCGGCCGCGATACGCTCGGTGTCGGCCGGTTCGAGGATGCCCCGGTCGGTGACGATGCCGGTGACGCAGTCGGCGGGTGTCACGTCGAACGTGGGATTCGTCACGTCGATCCGTGCGTCGCCGTCGTAGACGTCCGTCCGATCGCCGGACTCCAGGTTGACCGTCTCACGCGTCGAGATCTTGTCGCTCGCGGCGACGGCGTAGACTGGAACGTCCTCGCGGGCGGCGGCGAGCGTGGCGGCGCGCGTTCCCGTCTTGTTCACCACGCGGCCGTCCGGGAGGATCGTGTCGGCACCGACGAGGACGGCGTCGATCCCTTCCTCGGCGAGGACGTGCGCCACCGCGGCGTCGGGACAGAGCGTGACGGCGGTTGCGTCCGCCAGCGTCTCTGCCGTCGCGACACCTTCCCTCCCGGGTTGGGACGCCGCGACGAAGACCCGATCGGGTTCGCCCGCGAGGATAGCGTCGTGGACGGTTCCGGACCACGAGAGTGTCAGGAGTCGCCCAGTCACAACCTCGGTCGCGCGGCCGGCCGCGTCTGCATCCGCGGCGACCGCTCGTTCGATCCCGTCGACGGCGGCTTCGAGTACCGAACCCGCGTCTGGCGTGTCAGTTTCCGCACTGGCTTCGCCATCAGTCGACGCTTCGGCCATCACCTGGTTGACGCGGTTACGGAGGACGGCCATGCTGGGGCGACTTTCGAGCAGTCGGTTGCCCACCGCCGCGAGTTCGTCCCATTCGCCGTCCGGGTCCACAGCCGATTCCGAGTCAGGTTCGGCGTCCGCAGTCGCTGCCCGCTCTCTGAGCAGGAGACCGGCCCGGTCCCTGAGCACTTCCATCGCGCGGATGGAGAGCCAGGCGGCCCCGTGGTCGTCGTCCGCCGCGATCGAGCGAACCGTCGGTGCGACTCGTTCGTAGGTCGCCCAGAGCTTCGGCACGGTCTCGCGCTCGGTCGTTCCTGACGCGCCCGCCGCGTCGTCGCCCGCGAGCGCCGTCGGCGGGATCCACGCCGCCTCGGTGTGTTCCTCGCTCAGGTCGATCTCGCGCGACGCTGCGTCGAAGAGGTACGGGTGGACGACCCACTCGCGATCGATCTCTGGATCCGAGACCGACACCGGTCGCCCGGCGCGGACCAGTGACATCTCGTCGGCGGTCAGTCCAGTCTCCTCGTCGATTTCGCGCCACACCTGCTCGTCCGGCTCGTCCTCGGCGAACCCGGAGACGCCGCCCCAGGCGCCGGGGTAGGTTCCCACGGCGTCGCTCCGTTTGCAGACGAGGATCTCCCCGCGATTCCGGAGGAACGCCGTGACGACGTGGTCCGGTTCGTCGTTCGTCGCGTCGGCTGTGTCTCGCGCTGTAGTCATATTCGGTCTGGGGGCGTCGGGTCGTACTCCTCAGTAGGATTCGACACGTAATTCATCGATTCGATCGAAATGGCGTACGTTCTCCGTGAGGAGCGGTTCCTCGTGCACCAGTGCGGTCGCGGCGATCACCGTATCAGCCAGTCCGATCTCGCGGCCGGCGGCCGTCAGCTGTCCATCGATTCGACCGGCTTTTTTCATGACGGTCGAATCGGCCGGGTACGTCGTTTTCGTGTCGAGCACAGCCTCGATTGCCTGACGGCGTTCCGTCGCGTTGTCGACTCGTTCGATGCTGTGATACAGTTCGAACTCCGACATGGCCGAGAGCCGCACCTGCCCGACCTGTGCTTCGATGTCGGCGACTTTCGCGATCGCCTGCTGGTCGTTCTGTAGAATTCGAATGAGGATGTTCGTATCGACGATCACGAGTCGAGTTCCTCGACGTAGCGATCGAGTTGGTCCCGTGAGCGTTCCTCTCGTGTTCGAATGGCGTCTCGCATCTCCGCCGCTTCCTCGTCCGAGACGAGGCCCGCCAGCTCGAGGAGTGACCGTTCGCCGGCGATGCGCTCGACCGTATCCGAGAACGACTCGCCAGGCTGTTTCCGATCTTTGAGCCGCTGGTAGGCGTCTGCGGTAAGCCTGACGTTCCGGTACTCCGTTTCGCCCATGCATACACGTGTGTGCAGCGAGCGCTTAACTGTTGTGCTGGGTCACGACAGCTGTCCCCGACACGCAACTCGCGTGCGACCGGCCGCCATCGCCGGTGACGGTGGGCTTTTTACGCGGCTGGCCCTCGAATCGGGCATGGAACTACACCCGGTCCCGGACCTGCCCGAAATCGAACCGGGGGACGACCTCGCCGCGATGATCGCCGAGCGCGCCGCGATCGAGCCGGGCGACGTGGTCACCGTCGCGAGTACGGTCGTCTCGAAGGCACAGGGCCGGACGGCGGACCTCGCAGACTTTCCGGCGGGACCGCGGGCCGTCGAACTCGCCGAGCGGTTCGAGGCGCTGACGGGCGAGGCGAAGGATCCGCGATTTGCCCAGGCCGTCCTCGAAGAGAGTACCGAGATCATCGTCGAGACCCCGTTCATGCTCACGGAGACGTGCTTCGGGCACACCTGCGTCAACGCGGGGATCGACCGCTCGAACGTCCCGGAACACGATCTGCTCTTGCTCCCGAAGCGACCGGCCGACCGCGCCGCGGGGCTCCGGGCCGGCTTGCTCGAACGCGCCGACGGACTCGACGCCGAAGCGGCCGACCGAATCGAAACTGCGGGCAGCGACGGGGACGTCCCCGACGGCATCGACGAAGTCGGCGTCGTCGTCACCGACACCTGCGGCCGGCCGTTCCGCCACGGCCAGCGCGGCGTCGCCCTCGGCTGGGCGGGCATGCCGGCCAGTCGGGACTGGCGCGGCGAGACGGATCGCGACGGGCGCGAACTCGGCGTCACCGTCCAGGCCATCGTCGACGAACTCGCCTCGGCGGCCAACCTCGTCACCGGCGAGGGCGACGACGGCACCCCTGCGGTGGTCGTGCGCGACTTCGACTTTGGCGATCACGCCGGTGGCGCCTCCCTCTTCCGCTCGGTCGAGAAGGATCAGGTGCGACAGGCGCTCCGGGAGTGGTCGTACGAATGACTGAAGACTCCTCCGGCTCCGCCGAAGACGGGGGTTCGTCGTCCGGTGCGTCGACGCTCGGGTCCGTCGATCCTGCCGACATCTCGTGGGGGATCGAACTTACGCCCGAGCATCCGGTCGATCGGCTCGCTTCGCTGGCCAAACGGGCGGAAGATGCCGGATTCGACGCCGCGTTCACCAGCTCGCACTACTTCAATCGGGACCCGTGGATCACCCTCTCCCGGATGGCCGACGCGACCGACGAGATCGCCCTCGGGCCCGGCGTCGTCAACCCCTACGAGACTCATCCGGCCACGCTTGCGTCCGCCGTGGCAACGCTCGACGAGGTGAGCGGCGGCCGGGCGGTCTGTGGCCTGGGCGCGGGTGACCGGTCGACGCTCGCTGCCCTCGGAATCGACCGCGACAGGCCCCTGCGACGCGTCCTCGAGACGATGCAGGTGGCTCGGGACCTCTGGGCCGGCGAGACGGTCACCCACGATGGCGCGGTCACCGTCGAGGACGCGTCGCTCAACGTCGACCCTGTCGACGTCCCCGTCTTCGTCGGCGCGCAGGGACCTGGGATGCTCGGGATGAGCGCCGCCCACGGCGACGGCGTGTTGATCAACGCCGCCCACCCGCGCGACCTCGCCTGGGCGAGCGACCAGCTCGACCGCGGACGCGAGAAACGCGCGGCCGATCGCGACCCGCTTCGCACGCTCGCGTTCGCGAGTACGAGCGTCGCGGAGACCGAGGCGGCCGCGCGGGAAGCCGCCAGACCACCGGTCGCGTTCATCGCCGGCGGTGCCGCGGAGCCGGTCCTCGATCGCCACGATATCGATCACGAGGCAGCGGCCGCCGTGAGCGACGCGCTCGAACGCGGGGCGCTCACCGACGCGTTCGAACACGTCACACCGGGGATGATCGATGCCTTCTGCGTCGCGGGAACCGTCGAGACGGTCACCGACCGGTACCGTGTCATCCTCGAACACGTCGACGGCATCGTCGTCGGATCGCCGCTCGGTCCGGATATCGGCGCCGCGATCGAGCGGGCGGCGACGGCGCTGTCGGCGGCGTCACCGAACTGAGAACAGCTTCGTACTCAACTGGGTGTCACGGCGTCGACGGCGGCCCCCGCGGCGAGGTAGCCGACGAACGCCATGGAACCGCCGACGAGGAGCGCGCCGACGAGGAAGAGCAGCGGTGCCAGCAACTCTCCGGTGGCGATGTCGCCGAAGAGTTCGACGAGTTTCGACAGCTGTTCGCCGACGTTCGTGGGTGGCGGAACGTCCGACATAGGAGCGGATTTTGCCTGGCGCTATTTGGTGATATCGGTTGTCGTGCCGGGTTCGCGGGCGAAGCCGTTCGACTTACGGTCTACGCGCTCGTGTGCACTCCCGTGAAACGGTCGACGCTCGACGAGTTCGCAGAGTCCGCCGATACGGGCGCGGAGTCTTCCGAGACGACCGCAGACGGGAGTGACGTCGCTCCGAGCGACTCGCCCGTCGAAGCCGACCAGGGCGCTGCCACCGACGGTGCGCGGAGCGACGAGTCGGGGGACGACGAGCGACAGGCAGACGACGAGCGACGGGGGGCCGACGATTCCCCGGCCGACGAATCCGAGACAGACACGAACGCACAGCCGAGTGGCGACGCGCAGTCGGACGAACGGGAACCAGTCACGACGTTCGCCGCGGGATCGCCGGGCCCGTGTGCTGCCTGCGGTGATTCGACCGACCGTCGCTGGCGAACGGATCGGGGTTACGTCTGTCCGTCGTGTATCGAGTGGTAGCTCCCGACCCAACGACTCTCGTATCGACGTCTGGCCAGCTTGTCGACGTCGGGTGATGGCACTATTCCGTCTGCACATCCACTGAACCGACGATCCTGGGCACGTGACTGTGTGTCTCGGTACCGTCCTCCAGAACCTTTAAGCTGTCAACACGCCATTGTCAACGTGCAATGGCGAAAGGTACGGTTGCGTTCTTCAACGATACGGGCGGTTACGGATTCATCGAAACTGACGACGCCGACGAGGACGTGTTCTTCCACATGGAGGATATCGGCGGTCCCGACCTAGAGGAGGGGCAAGAACTGGAGTTCGAGATCGTCGAGGCCGACAAAGGCCCGCGCGCACAGAACGTCGAACGCCTGTAAGGTGGAGACGGCGGATAGTTTCCGATCGTCACGTCCGACGAGCGGTGCGGCCGTCGATCCCAGATTGACCTGCGGAGACACGTTTTCACCAATCCACGTCCTCACTCACGCTCTCGACCACGCCGGCCGTGATAGGTGTGTTCGGCGTGCACGTTATATTGAGGGAACACAAAGCCTATTTTGTACCGGAACCCACTCGTTAGTAACGAATCCGCGCCTGCCGCCCACCGAGACCATCATGACTGGAATTGATAGCACCGGACTCGAGGAAGAGGAACCCACACATGGCCCCGGATCGATCGACGCCCTCCCCGTCGATGACGCCGCGAGCCTGTGTGCGGCCGTCGAACGAAACGTCGCCGAGGTCATCGTCGGGAACGAAGGCGTCATCCGTTCCGTCGTCACCACGATGCTGGCCCGCGGACACATCCTGATCGAGGACGTCCCTGGCGTCGGAAAGACCATGCTGACGCGGGCTATCGCCCGGTCGATCGACTGTGAATTCTCTCGCGTACAATTCACGCCGGACCTGCTGCCCTCCGACATCACCGGTGTGAACGTGTTCAACCAGCAGACGCGTGACTTCGAGTTCCAGCCGGGCCCCGTCTTCGGCAACGTCGTCCTCGCCGACGAGATCAACCGGGCCCCGCCGAAGGCCCAGAGCGCGTTGCTCGAGGCGATGGAGGAGTCACAGGTGACCGTCGACGGCGAGACCCGGCCGCTCCCGACGCCGTTTACGGTCATCGCGACCCAGAACGCCGTCGAACCCAACCAGACCTACGAACTCCCGCTCGCCGAACTCGACCGGTTCATGACGAAACTCTCGCTCGGATATCCCGACCCCGAGGAGGAGACAGCGCTGCTCGATCGAGCGGCGGCCCACCACCCGATCGAGGAACTGGAACCGGTCGCAGACCGGCGTGACGTCCTCCGGGCGCGCGAGACGGTTGCGGAGACGACGGTTCGGGAACCGATTCGCGAGTACGCCGCGCGACTCGCCGCCTACACCAGAGACCACGCCGAGATCGGGGTCAGCCCGCGGGGGACGATCGCGCTCGTTCGCGCCGCGATGGCCCACGCCGTCGCGGAGGGCCGCGGCTACGTCACCCCGGAGGACGTGCAGGCGGTCGCACCGGAGACGCTCGCCCACCGGATCGCCACCGGCGCTGGAGGTCACCGTGACACGCCCGGTGCCGAACTCGTCGCCGACGCGCTCTCGACCGTGCCAGTCGAATGAGACCGACACTGCGAGGCGCGACGGTGCTCGTGGCGATCGCTGCTGGCGGCTTCGTCGCTGTCAACGGTGGTCGCGAGGCGCTAAACGCCGTCATCGCGCCGCTGGTCGTCGCTGGCGTCGCGGCGATCGTCATCGTCGGCGTCAGTTCCCGGCCGTCGCTTCGCCGTCGTCCCGTCGCACCCGGCTACGTCGGGGAGCGGCGTCGGGTCTCGTTCGAACTCACGGCTCGTCGCGGCACCGTCGTGACCGTGACCGACGAGCTCGGAAGAGGCCTCGAGGCCGATGGGAACCGGCTGGAGCGCGTCCTCTCCGGAACGACCGACCTCTCGTACGACCTCTCGCTCCGATCGCGTGGCGTTCGATCGGTCGGTCCGCTCACCGTGACCGTCCAGGATCCGTTCGGGCTGGTGACCCGCCGGTATCGATACGACGAGACCGAACCGGTCGTCGTCTATCCACCCGTCTACGAACTGCGGCCGGACGCCAGAGCCCAGTTGGAAGGCTACGTCTCGGACGCGACCGAGTTCGACCGGGCGGTCTTCGAACACCTCCGCGAGTACGAACGTGGTGACTCTTTGCGCGACGTCCACTGGAAGTCGGCGGCCAAACGACCCGACGGGGATCTGGTCGTCAAGGAGTTCGTCGCGGACGACGGTCTCGACCGACTCACCATGGCGGGCACCGTCGCTGAAGGCGATGCCGACGACCTCGCTGCGGCGCTGGCGACGCTCGCCGACCACCTGTTCGAGATGGACGTCGGCGTCGTCCTGTGGCTCCCCGGCGACCGGCGAGTCGAGGCCACGCCGGCGACGCGCGAGGAGGCCTTTCTGGCGCTGGCCGAACTCGAGGCGGGTTCCGTCGCACCGGACCATCGCGAGGACGCCGATATCGTCGTCGACGCCGCGGCCGACGGCGTCGTCCTGTCTCTTTCGGGGCGATCCGTCTCCTTCGCAGACCTGTGTGCGTACGAGACGAGTCCACCCGACACCGGGTCTGGTGATGCGATCTCCGGAACGAATTCGCCGAGTGAGGCCCAGCTGGCGACCGGAGGGACAGCATGAGTACAGCGACCGGCCCGGGTGAGACGACCCGCCTGACTGGGGCTGTCGACCGGATCCAAGCCGACTGGCTCGCGGGATCGTCACTGTTTCGCCTCCTCGCACTCGGCTGTGCGCTCGTCCTGATCGGGGCGTACGTGACGGTCCTCCGGGAACTCACGGCGATCGTCGGCGGGACGGAGCAACTCACGACGATCGTCCTCGTCGCGCTCGGTGCTGGGCTGGTCGCGGCGCCGCTCCTCTCCGAACGGGTGGCCGTCCCGATCGGAGGCGTCGCAGCCGTCGGTGGCCTCTTGCTCTACTTCAGTGCAGCTGGCATCGACCCCGGGATGCTGGTGTCGATGTTAGACTCCCTCCTCGCTGATTTCCTGACGCTGGCGGGTGGGATGGAACTGATGCGAGTCATGGAGGCCCAGACGATGGCGATCGCGTACGCCCCTGCCCCGGCCTTCCTCACCTGGTATCTCGCGCTCCGAGGGCAGTACGGGGCGGCGGTCGTGCCGGCTGGCCTGGCCCTCGTGTTTCTGGTACTCACCGGGGACGCGACGCCGACCACCACGCTCGTCGGTGCCGTCGCCGGCACCGGCGTCGTCGCGTTCGGCGAACTCGCTCGACGCGATGCCGGCTTCGAGTCGGTCGACGTGTTGACGGTCGTGCTGGTGACGATGATCGTCTGCTCGCTGTTCGTCCCATTCGTGCCCGGCGGATCGAGCGATTCGAGTCTCATTCACGGAACCGGTGCCGGAACCCTCGAAGGGAGCATCGCCGGGTCGCCGGATCGGTCGGCGATCGGCGGGAGCGTCGAACTCTCCCCCGAGGTTCGGTTTACGATCGAGAGTGAGGCTCCGTCCTACTGGCGGACGGGCATCTACGATCGGTTCACCGGCGACGAGTGGGTTCGGACCGGCGAGTTGCGTCCGTACGACGAACCGCTCGACCCACCACCGGCGAGCAGGACGTCTCGCATCACGCAGACGGTGACCGTCGAGAGTCCGGTAGAGGTGATGCCCACGGCTGGCGCACCCCTCTCTGTCGAGGGCGATATGGCGGCCTACACGGAGGTGAGCGACCAGGGGCAACTGTACCCATCGGTCACCCTGCGGGAGGGCGATCGGTACACGGTCGAGAGCGCGATCGTGGACCCATCGTCGCGCTCGCTAGCCCGCGCTGGCACTGACTATCCGGCTTCGGTCGAACGACGGTACGGACAACAGCCGGACAGTCAGTCCGGCGTGTTCTCGAATCGTGTCGACGCTGTCGTCGAAGGGGCGGAGACGCCGTTCGAGAAAGCACAACTGATCGAATCCCACCTTCGCAACTCGAAGTCGTACTCGCTCTCCGTCGGCCGCCCCGACGGCGACGTGGCCTCGTCGTTCCTCCTCGAAATGGACGAAGGCTACTGTGTCCATTTCGCCACGACGATGGTCATGATGCTCCGGGAGGAGGGTATTCCCGCCCGCTACGCGACGGGCTACACCGAAGGACAGCAGACCGGGTCGGACTCGTGGGTCGTCCGCGGCACCGACGCCCACGCCTGGCCCGAAGTATACTTCCCGGACATCGGCTGGGTTCCGTTCGAACCGACGCCGGCCGGCGAGCGCGACGCCGTCCATCAGGACCGGGTCGACCAGGCGCGTCAGAACGGGAACCCCGCCGTCGACACCGACGAGAGCGAACCGGACGACCCGGCTGAGCAAGACCCTGGATCGGACGACCCGGACCAGCAAGATCCGGAGCAGGACCCGACCAACGAGTCGCCCCCGTCAGCGCCCGACACTAACTCGTCCGACACCGGGGCGACGACCGGAGGCGGCGGATCTGACGGCGATACCGGCGGCTCGATTCCGCTTCCCTCTCGTGACCAACTCGCGTTCGGCGGGCTGATCGCGGTCGGACTGGCGGCCGCCGCCCACCGGACGGGCGTCGATCGGGCGCTGGTACGGACGGTCAGGCTCTACTGGCAGCGACCGAGCGGTGATCCGGCGACGGACGCCGAGCGTGCATTCCGACGCCTCGAGATCCTGCTCGGCCGCCGGTATCGGCCCAGACGACCGGCCGAATCGCCGCGCGCCTATCTCGCGGCGCTCGACCATGAGACGGCGCTCGACGACCGCGTGTACGACGTCGCTCTCGCTCGCGAACGGGCGACCTACGGGTCGGGCGTCGACTCGGCGGCTGCCACCGACGCGCGGGAGGCCGTCGACGAACTCGTCCGTCGGTACGGGCCGATCGGCGGCCGTGACGAGTGAGTCGACCGGGTCTGACGGAAAAAAGACCACCTGACGGCGTCTCGGTCCCGATAGTGTTTAATATGCCCCTTTCGTACGCCCTGATGTAATGTCGGAAGTCTGCTCGACGTGCGGGTTGCCTGACGAGCTCTGCGTCTGTGAGGACGTCGCCAAGGGCCAGCAGCAGCTCACAATCCGCATTGACGAGCGCAGGTACGGCAAAGAGGTAACGATCATCGAAGGGTTCGATCCGAAAGACGTCGATCTCGACAGTCTCTCGTCGGATCTCAAATCGAAGTTCGCCTGTGGCGGGACCGTTGAGGACTCCCACATCGAACTCCAGGGCAATCACACCGGTCGCATCGAAGAGTTCCTCCGCGATCGCGGCTTCAACGTCGCCTGACCCCGATGATCTGACCTCGTTCTTCTCGCGCTTGTCGATGGCCGTGATCGACCCAGCGGCGCCACCGGTCAGCACGACCGACCGTGCGGTCGGTGTGTGTGTGTGTGTGTGTGTGTGTGTGTGTGTGTGTTGTCTCAGCCTCGCCGGCCGACCTCGGCGGTGCGCCGGTCTGGAGCGTCGTAGAACGGTGACTCGGCTGTCTCTCAAAACGGTGACTCGGTCGTCTCGGCTTCGTCCGCCTGTTCTAGATCGTACTGGTCGCGCCAGGCGGTCAGGCCACCGGCCAGACTCTCGACCGTCGCGTCGGCGCAGCCCTCGTAGGAGCCGATGAGCCTGGCGGCCTGGACGCTCGATTTGCCGTGCGGACAGACCGTCACGATGTGCTCGGCGTCGGCGAGAGTTTGGACCCGTTGTGGCAACTCCTGAAACGGGACGTTCTCGCTGCCGGGGATGTGCCCCTGGGTGAAACTGACCGGGTTGCGGATGTCGACGACGCGAACGTCGTCGTCAGTCTCGAGCACGTCGGCGAGTTCGTCGGGTGTCGTCTCTCCGTCCATCGATGCCGGAACGTGGGGCCAGTGGGGAATAAGGCCGACGGGTTCGGTCGGTTCGTCTCGACCACTCGTGTTTGATCAGAATCTCTCACCGAGGCAACTGAACCCCGTTTCAGCAAATGGTTACGTCGCTTGCCCGTGTCGAATCGGTATGGCTCTCACGGAGCGGCTCTTTCACCTTCACTTTCAGGTGCCGGATGTCTCGCACGCGGCGGCCGCATTGGCCGATCAGGGGGTAGAACCACACCGCCGCTATGGACGCGTCGACGACGAATCTCGCTCGATTCCGGCCGGCGAACCACAGCCGGATGGGTTCCGACTTCGACTACAGGGCGCTCAGTTGGGGACCGCGAACGTGACGCTCGCGCCCGGGCCGGGGCTCGAATTCGATCACTTCGGCGTTATCGTTCCTGACTTCGAGACGGTTCTCCAGCGAGCGCGCGATTGCGGCTGGCACGTCAACGTGGGTACCAACCGGACCTTCCTCCATACGCCGTGGGGCTTTCGCATCGAGGTCCAGCCGACCGACGGCCCCGTCGCGTCGTCACTCGACTCGCCGACGGACGGGCACTTCTCGTCTATCGTCCTCGCGGTTCCGGAACCTGAATCAGTTCGAGACGAGCTAGACGCAGTCCTCGGCGAGGTGTCCGCGCTCGAACTCGATCGGAGCGGGTCGAATCGGCCATCAGTGCCGCAGCTGACGCTCGCTGGCGCGTCGCTTCCCGGTGAGCGCACGATTCTGACTCGTGACCTCGAACCCGCCGATTCCTGACCGTCGCTGCGCCGATCGGCATCAGTATCCGACCGGAAACCGAGGCGTTGGCCGGTGTCTGGGCTACAGGAACCCGTCTTCGCTCGCCAGCAACAGGGCGCTGATCGAGGCGTCGTTGGCCGGCGGCTCGCGCGCCCGAGCGAGTGCTTCGTCGATCGGAATCGTCGTGACGGTTAGGAACTCGTTCGAGTCGAGTTCGCGCTCGCCGGGGACGAGGCCGTCGGCGTAGACGATCCCGCGGTCGTGTCGAAGGACGCCGGTCGCCACGGCGTACTCCTGCAGGAGGACGGTCGTCTCCGGCCGGAAGCCGGTCTCCTCCTCGAGTTCTCGGGCCGCGGCTTGCGTGTAGGACTCGCCGTCCTCGACGATGCCGGCGGGCAACTCCAGGTGGGTCTCGTGAGTCGCCGGCCGGTACTGTTCGACGAAGCAGATCTCCTCCCCTGTGTTCGCGACGACCACGACGGCGGGCGGGAGGTCGGCCCAGTAGTACCGTTTCTCGCTGCCGTCGGGCTGGGTGACGAGGTCGTAGCCACCGTCGTACCAGCCGGTCTCGTACTCGATCGCCGACTCGCGCACCGGCCAGTCGTGGGCGTGGGGGTCGTCGGACGGAGCCGAATCGCTCATGGGCGTTCCGACGCGGGCGACGTGATAGAAGGTGGCGGTTCGGGACCGTCTCGGCGGTCACTCCTCGAACAGTTCCCGGTAAATCCGTCCGAACGCCTGCCGGCGCAGCGTCGCGACGGCGGCGTCGGGCTCGTCCTGGAAGGTCGCGGCGACAGCCTGGTCGGTGGGGCCGGCGTGCCAGACGACGTTGTCGACAGCCTCGTGCCCGTTGACCTGCACGTCGCCATCGTACGTTGCTCGCCAGTCGTCGAACGCCTCGCGGTCGGCGACGGTGACCTCGAGTAAACTGGCGAAGGTGGCGTCGCGGGCGGTCGTGACGACCTCGCTCGTCACGCGATCGCGATACTCGTCCTGGCCGAATCCCATGACGCGGGCGGCCTCGCGGACGCTCGTCTGGGCTGCTGGACCAACGGCTTCGAAGTACTCGCGTGCCTCCTCGATCGTCTCCGGTGCGAAGAGTCCTCTCCGTTCCATACCTGTCCGGTCGGCTGGACGGTAGTTACGCGTTTTCGTCTCCGTCCGTCGGTGCGGGACCGTCGGCGGCCTCCTCGTGATCGTCGCCGTCTTCGGTGCCGTCCCGTTCGTCGTCGGCGCCTGCGCGGATCTCCTCGGTCAGTTCGCGTGCTTCGGCGAGGACCGACTCGACGTCAGCCGATCGAGTGGTGGTGTCTGTCAGCGGGTCCGCTCCCGTTCCGTGACCGGCAGTCGTAGCCGTGTGGCTGCCGCGGCCGGAACCGCGCGTCTGGGCGGCCAGCTCGTGTTCGAAGCCCGTCTGTGGGCGGCTGCCGTCGTCGGTTTCGAACGCGGGCGTCTCGATCTCCGTGGCGTGGGGAGTGACTCTGTCGGCGAGTTCGTCGGGCGAGTCGTCGCGCCAGTCCGGTGCGTACTCGGCGAGCCACGCCTCGTGGTCGGAGCGGCCGAGCGACGCCGTCACGGCGAGGTGGTTCGCGAGGTGGACACCGTCGGCTTGTTCGGCGCCACAGACCGGGCAGGCGTATCCCATACCTGGTCGTACTGGCGCGAGGCAGAAAACGACGGCGCTCCCGAGTCTCGATTCTCGTCTGACACTCGTCGTTCGTGGCTGTCAGCCCGCCGTCCGGCCGGTCACCCGTCGAGGTCGTGGAGCATCACGATGGCGTCTTCGCCGTCGGCGTAGTAGCCGTCGACGCGACGCAGCGGCTCGAACCCGGCCGAACGGTAGAGTTCGATCGCCGGCTCGTTCGACTCGCGAACCTCGAGTTTGAGGCTGTCCGCCCCGCTCGTGTACATCAGCGTGAACACGCGACCGAGAAGCGCCGTCGCGATGCCGTTGCCGCGTCGCTCCGGATGGACGGCGATGTCCTTCAGGTGGCCGAGGAGCCCGCCGTGGGTCGGGGTGACGTCGGCGATGGCGTAGCCGACGACGCGGTTTTCCGGGTCGACGGCGACCAGAAACCCCGGTTCGCCGAGAAAGGCCTCGAACGCGTTCGTCGGCCACGGCTGCGGGAACGAGGCGGACTCGATCCGGACCACGGCGAGGATGTCCGCTCGCTCCGCGCGCCGGATGGTCACACCGTCGGCCTCGGAACGCGGTACCGTCACGGTCAGGGATACGGGCCTCGAGTACAAGAAAGGCCTTGCTCCCTCGTGAGGGGAGGGACCGCATTTTGCCACCGGTTCCCACCCAACTGTTCGCGACCCGTTCGCAAACTTTTTGCCGGCGCTCGACGGTGTCGTGGACATGACGAGCGAATCCCGCCGTCGGTGTGTCGCCCAGAAGCCGCTGCAGTCGCGGACGGGATTCGCGTTCTTCTTCGCCCGGTGACGGGCACGGTGGATCGCCACGCGGCCACATCGGCGGCGTGGGGCGAAACCGTCCGATCGGACCGCGCGCACGGCGCGCGCCGGGAGTCGGAAGCGCTAACTGACAGACGAGCACGCTACTACACAAGCGAATGCAATTGCCACAGGCACAGCTCGCGGTCCTGGAGGCTGCGAGCGCAGACGATGCACAGTCCGTCGACGCCCTCGCGGCGGCGACCGACCTGCCGCCCGAGACGGTCACGGGTGCGCTGTTCGCCCTCGAGGAGGAGGGCCTGGTCGCTGTCTCCGAGCACGTCGAGGAATCGATCACCCTCACCGAGGAGGGAGAAACGTACGAGGCCGACGGCCTCCCCGAGGTGCGCCTCTACGAAGCGGCCCTCGACGCCGGCGCCGACGACACACCCGCCCAGATGGGCCAGGTCATCGGCGCGTCCGGGCTCGAGGGTCCGCAGGTCGACATCGCCCTCTCGAACTACGCGCGGAAGGGCTATGGCGCGATCGACAGCGGCGAACTTACCGCCGATTCGGACGCAGATCCCGATTCCGATCCGGAGGCCGCCGCGCTGTTGGCGATCGCCCCAGCGGAGGGGGACGATGGCGTCTCCGCTGACGACCTCGAGCTGGACGACGAGGTGGTCGACCAGCTCGAACGGCGGGACCTGCTCGAGCGCCAGGAGTCGACGACGCGGTCGGCCACGCTCACCGACGCCGGCGTGACCGAGCTCATGGCCGGCGTCGAGACGGCCGAGACCGTGGGCCAGCTCACCCCTGACCTGCTCACGAGCGGCGACTGGCGCGACGCCGAGTTCGCCGAGTACAACGTCGAAGCCGACGCCGAGGAGAGACACGGCGGCCGGATGCACGTCCTCCGGCGGACCGCCGAGCGCGTCAAGGAGGTCCTCGTCGGGATGGGCTTCCAGGAGATGGACGGGCCGCACGTCGACGCCGACTTCTGGATCAACGATTGCCTCTTCATGCCCCAGGATCACCCGGCGCGGACTCACTGGGACCGCTTCGCCCTCGAGAAGCCGAGTCACATCGACGACCTGCCCGACGACCTCGTCGAGCGGGTCGAACGCGCTCACCGCGAGGGTGTCGGTGAAGACGGTGAGGGCTACCACTCGCCCTGGGACGAAGACTTCGCCCGCGCGCTCGCGCTGCGGGGCCACACGACGTCGCTCTCGACCCGGCACCTCTCGGGCCACCAGATTGGTGAGATCGAGCCACCTGCGCGCTTCTTCAGCGTGGAGAAGGCCTACCGCAACGACACGCTCGACTCGACACACTTGCTCGAGTTCTTCCAGATCGAGGGCTGGGTGATGGCCGACGAACTCTCCGTACGCGACCTGATGGGGACGTTCGAGGAGTTCTACGCCCAGTTCGGGATCACAGACATCGAGTTCAAACCGCACTACAACCCCTACACGGAGCCGAGCTTCGAACTGTTCGGCACCCACCCGACGACGGGCGAACTGATCGAGATCGGCAACTCGGGCATCTTCCGCGAGGAGATGCTCGAACCGCTGGGCGTCGAGGCCGACGTGATGGCCTGGGGGCTCGCCCTCGAACGGCTGGCCATGCTGGTCACCGGCGCCGAGGACATTCGCGACCTCCACGGCTCGCTGGCCGATCTCGAGTTCCTGCGGAACGCGGAGGTGATTTACTGATGCCAACCGTCGACATCGATCCCGACGAACTGCGAACGCTCGCCGACGTGACGGACGTCGCCGACGACGAGCTCAAAGACGACCTCTTCGCGCTCGGCCTGGAGTACGAGGGCGAGACCGAGGACGGCGACTTCGAACTCGAGTTCGCGCCTGACCGCCTCGATCGGCTCTCCGTCGAGGGAATCGCCCGCTCGCTGCGCTACCAGTACGGCGAGGACCGCGGCGTCTACGTCCCGACGACGACCGAGGCCGACTGGACGATCCGGGTCGACGAGGCCGTCCCCGCCGAGCGGCCGTACGTCACCGGCGCGGTGATCCGCGGCGTCGATCTGGACGAGGAGTCGCTGGACTCGCTCATCCAGCTCCAGGAGAAGCTCCACGCGACGATGGGCCGCAACCGGGTGAAGGGCGCGATCGGGATCCACGACCTGACGATGCTCCGCGGCGCACCCGCAACCGAGGGTAACCCGACGATCCGCTACACCGGCGTCGCCCCCGATGGCGAGCGCTTCGTCCCCCTCGACTCGGATCGGGAACTGACGCCCGGCGAGGTCTTAGAAGAGCACCCGACGGGTCGCGAGTACGCCCCCGTCGTCGACGACTACGAGGCGATGCCCGCGATCTACGACGACATCGGGCTGTTCTCCTTCCCGCCGGTGATCAACGGTCGCCGGACGGAGGTCTCCACGGACTCGCGCGACCTGTTCGTCGAACTGACCGGCACCGACCAGTGGACGATCGACCGGATGTGTGCGATCATCTGCTACGCGCTCGACGCCCGTGGCGCCACTATCGAGGACGTCACCGTCGAGTACGCCGATCCGTCGGTCGCCGCGGCGGCCATCGAGGAGAGCGACGGCCGCGACGAGGCCGGCGACAGCGAGGCAGTCGAGAACGGGCGCGCCGAAGCCAGTGAGGCCGACACCGGGTCGCCCGTTCTCGTCCGACCGGAGCTCTCGACGAAGACCAAGACCGTGACCCACGACCGGATCGAGTCCATCCTCGGGATCGAACTCGACCCGGAGGAGGTACAGGATCTGGCCGAACGGGCCGGCCTGGAGGCGACTGTCCAGGACGAGGCCGACGAATCGACTACCGGAAACGGGACTGACGCCGAGTCGACCGGTCGACTCGCCTACGACGTGACGATCCCGCCGTACCGCGTGGACGTCCTCCACCCGCTGGACGTGATCGACGACCTCGGCCGGGCCTACGGCTTCAACGAACTGGCGCCGAACTACCCCGAGATCGGTACCGTCGGCGGCCGTCACGAGCGGAGTCGGCGTGAGGAGGCCGTCCGCGAGACGCTCGTCGGGCTCGGGTTCGAGGACATGCTCGACTTCCACCTCATCGGCGAGGCCGACGCCTACGACCGCATGGGCGTCGACCCCGGAACTGACGTCCTCGGCGGCGGCGAACCCGCCCGGATCAAGAACCCCTACAGCGAGGACTTCGGGATCGTCCGCCCCTGGGCGCTCCCCTCGCTCCTCCTGGTGCTCGAGAACAACACCCACCGGGCGTACCCGCAGGACCTGGCGGAGGTCGGCTTCGTCGCCGAGGTCGACGAGACAGCCGCCACCGGCGTCGCCGAGTCGCGCCACGTCGCGGGCGTCCTCGCTCGTCACGACGCCGCCTACGAGGACGCGAAGTCCCGCCTCCAGGCACTCTGTCGCGCGTTCGACGTCGACCTGGAGACGCCGCCGACCGACCACCCGTCGTTCGTCGACGGCCGGGCCGCGAGCGTCGTCGTCGACGGCAACACGGTGGGCGTGATCGGGGAACTGCACCCCGCGGTGCTCGTCGAGCACGACCTCGAGGTTCCCGTCGCCGCGTTCGAGTTCGATCTGGCCGGATTCGGAGCCGAGTGAGCGCCGATTTCGAGACAGGACGCTTTCGTTTCTAGCACAAGTCGATCTCTCGCCGTTATCGTGTTCGCAGCGAGCCGACCGCGTTTCGGAGGTCTTGCACGAACGGTCGGATATCGTCTTTTTGCAGGTAATCGAACCGGGGATGTGAGACGAGCGAGCGGGCGACTGAGCCGACCGCGATCGGAAAGGAGGGTCGGTCGACCAGGTCGACGTCGTCGGCGAGGATCGAGTGGAGGTAGAGCAGTTCTCCGCGGAGGAGGTGGCCGGCGACGCCGACGTCGTACGCCGCGGCGATCTCGCCGCCGCCGTTGCACAGCTGCCAGTAGTAGTACGGGAAGTCGACGCCTGCCTGGACGGTGAACGGCAGCGACGACCAGAACCGCGGGTTGATCTCCATGAGTTTGAATTCGCCTGTCTCCTCGTCGCGCAGGAACTCCACCATGGCGAGGCCGTGCCAGTCGAGTTCGTCGAGCAGGGCGAGGCCGGCGGTTTCGAGCGCAGGGATGTCGACCGACTCGCGAAAGGCGCTCGGGCCGCCGGCGTAGCTGTAGCCGCGGCGCTGGCGGTGCTGGAAGGTCGCGACGGGCTCGCCCTCGTCGTAGAGCGCGAAGAAACCGTACTCGTGGGGCGTGTGGACGTACTCCTGACAGATGGGTTCGTGGCCCATCTCGGCGGTGAGCGCCGCGACGTCTGGCTCGGTCCCTGGCGGCAGGTAGGTCGTCGTCGGCGGTGCCGTACAGTCAGCCGGGTCGCAGTCGACGTAGGCGTCGGCCAGAATCGAGTAGCGCGGCTTGACGATCCACTCGCGATCGGGGTCGTCGATCTCGCCGACGAGGCGCGTCTCCGGTGCGTCGATTCCAGCGGTCTCGGCCGCCTCGAAGAGCGCACACCGATCCTGGACGCGACGGAGGGTCTCGAGCGCCGGCCAGAGCGGTTCGATCTCGGCGGCGAACTCCTCGCGATAGCGCGAGAGGACGTACACGTCGGCCTCCCGGACGGGGACGATCGCGTGGACTGCGTCGCGACGGGCCAGATCGAGCAGTGCGTCCCGATACCCAAGCAGGTCGTCCTGCGGGGCCGGGACCGGAACTACCTCGTCGCAGTACGCCGAGTGGACGGCGGGCGCCGTCGGCGTCTCGGAGACGACGACGGTTCGGACGCCGCGCCGACCGAGCGACCGCAGGCACGCGACACTACTCGGTGCGTCGATGGCGGGGACGACCACCGACGCCGACTCGTCGTCGGCGCTCACGTCGGACTCCATTACCGAGCAAAAATCGACAACCCGGCGTAGTTATGCGGCGACTGCCGGCCGCGCGATGGCCCTAGCAGGAGCCTACCGGCGAGCCGTCGGGTGATTAACTGTCGCTGACGGCGAGGTCTCGTAGTGGTCGGCCCGTCCCGGTCAGGTCGGGGAGCCAGCGACGGGATCTCTCGGAGCGGCTAGAATTCGTGGTCGAGCTGGTCCTCGTCTGCTTTCTGGATGATGATCTTGCCGTCGCGGACGCGCACGAACACGTCGTCTCCAATGTCCATGCCGGCGACGGCGAGTTCGTCCTCGTGCAAGTTGAGGTGTACGTTGTGATAGTTGCCGTCCTCGTCTTTGGCACCACTCGGACTCAGCTTCTTTTTCCGGACCATCGCGGGGTTCTACTGAGAGGTTCGCCGTAGGATATACTTAAGTGTTTTCTACGCAACGGCGTGGCGGTCCCGGTTTTTTCGCCGGTGAGGGGTTTCACGACAAGGAGGGACACGCTGGGAGCGAATCGACGTCGGGTCGATCCACATTGGTGGTCGGATCGACTACGGGTGGTCCACGCCGGCCGTGTCCCGATCGGGCGGCGCCCCGTGCTGGCGACCGGGCTCGAACAGGGTCCATCGATCCACCTGAAACACCGTGTACAGCCGACGTCGTCGCCCGGTTTCGGCGGGAAGCCGGTGATACCCAAGAGGGTGGTCGCGCCCGTCACTTAAACGTACCGCCGCTGTCGGCTGATTGTCGGGGATATCTTTATGTCATATTGTGCGCTGAGTTGGCATGGAGGCTGGAACCATGGTACGTGAAGATGGTAAGCGAAACTTCGCACTTCGCGAAGGAAGCGGTGACGAATCGAGTGTTTTCTCCGGAAATACGCCGAGACAGGCCGCCCTGAAGGCGGCCCGCCGGCTCGAACCGGGCTCGAGCGAATCGAGTGCGGACCGGGTCGAACTCAAACTCCGGGAGAAGGGAACCGACAAGGTACACATCTACGAGGGCTGGGCGTGGGAGGAGACCGCTCCCGACGACAAGCCCGACTGGATGCCCCAGGAGATCACGGAAGCGAACGTCTCGAAGCAGGGTATCGAACACATTGAGGAGTAATCGGACGGCGTACTGAGCCCCCTTCTACTGCGCCGATAGTTCGCGACGAGCGACGCTTCTCGTACTGTGTACGCTGTGTGCCGACGCTGCAGCCTGGAGTTCCTCCCTCCCGTCAACCATCCTCCGTTCGGCGATACCCGATGGGTCGATCCGCGGTCTTTTCTCGGGGGACGGCCTAGCAGGGGTATGCACACCGTCACGCTCGGTCCGGAAGGAACGTACTCCCACCGGGCCGCTCGCACCGTGAGCGATTCGGTCGCGTTCCGGCCGTCGGTGACGGCGATCGTCGAGGCGGTCGCCGACGGGTCGTTCGATCGCGGCGTCGTCCCGATCGAGAACAGCATCGAGGGAAGCGTCACCGAGACGCTCGACGCACTCGCGGCGCGGGACGTCTCGATCGTTCGCGAGGTCGTCACCCCGATCACACACGCGTTGCTCGCCCAGGCTGAGGATTTCGAGACCGTCACGAGCCACTCCCAGGCGCTCGCCCAGTGTCGGTCGTTTCTCGCCGACCAGTATCCAGACGTTGCGCGCGAATCCGTCGCCAGTACGGCGGCGGCCGTCGAACTGGCCCGGGAGGATCCGTCCGTCGCGGCCATTGCACACCCGAGTACGGCCGAGCAGGCCCTTCGCGTGCTCGCGACCGAGATCCAGGATCGTCCGTCGAACGAGACGCGATTTTTCGTGCTCGGGCCCGAGTCGGCTCGTTCGCCGGCCGGCGGAAAGACGACGATCGTCATCTATCCGGCGTCCAACCACCCGGGGCTGCTGTACGAACTTCTCGGCCCGTTCGAGGAGCGGGGCGTCAACCTCACGCGAATCGAATCCCGACCGAGCGGGAAGCAACTGGGCGACTACCGTTTTCATCTCGACCTGGAGGGTGGACTGTACGAGCCGCGAATCGAGGCGGCCGTCGAGGCGGTCGAAGCCGTCCTCGACGACGGCTGGGTGCGCTGGCTCGGCTCCTACGACGTGGAACACGCGGTCGAGTGACCGGCAGCTCGGATCAGGATTGGTGGAGCCCTGCGCACTGTCCGAGACAGGTAGTCGGCGTTGCGTTCGACGATCGTGGGGGGAACTTATCTCCGCTCGGCCCCTATAGCCGCGTATGCGCCGAAACCCGTTCGACGATCTCGAAGAACTGTTCGACCGTCTCAGCAACCAGTTCGAGGACACGATGGCCGGCGAGAGCGGACTGGCCGTTCCCGGAACGATCGGCGTGGACGTCGCCGACACAGGTGAGGAGTACGTCGTCACTGCCGACCTGCCCGGTTACGACACGGAAGACGTCGATCTCCGGCTGGTCGACGGCGCGCTCCATCTCGAAGCCAGTCGGAGCGGGACGGAGACCACCGAGGATGGTGACTACATCCGCCGCGAGCGGACCCAGCGAACGGTCGACCGTCGCATCCGCATCCCGGAACCGGTCGACGAGGAGGGCGTCGAGGCCACGTACAACAACGGCGTTCTCACCGTGACACTCCCGAAACTCGCCGGGAGCGAGGGCGGCGGCCACGAGATCGACATTAGCTGACGATCCGAGTGAGCGCCTGTCGCGAACGAAGCCGCGGTGCGGCCCGGATCGCGTTCGCGTTTTTAACCCTGTGAGACTGTTTGCCACCGATAGGTGTGTGTGTGTGTGTGTGTGTGTTGGGCACAACCCACGGCCCAGATCCACCCGCGGGCACCTGCATGGAAAGTTATAGGGTCGCCCGTCTCTCGACGTGTAGATACTGATGAGCGACCAGGGATACGACCACGCGGCCGTCGAGCGGCGATGGCAGGACGCGTGGGACGATGCGGACGTGTATCGGACTCCGGACGACGTCGACGATCCGACGTACGTCCTCGGAATGTACCCGTATCCCTCGGGTGAGCTCCACATGGGCCACGTGCGAAACTACACGATAACGGACGCCTACGCCCGCTACCGTCGGATGCGTGGCGATGACGTCCTCCACCCGATGGGATGGGACGCGTTCGGCCTGCCCGCGGAGAACGCTGCGAAGGAACGCGACACCAACCCGCGGGACTGGACGTTCGACTCCATCGATCGCATGCGCGAGCAGATGGAGTCGATCGGGCTGGGCTTCGACTGGGACCGCGAGGTCGCCACCTGCGTCCCCGAGTACTACCGGTGGAACCAGTGGCTCTTCTCCCGGTTCCACGAGGAGGGGCTGGTCGACCGTCGGGCCGCCGAGGTCAACTGGTGTCCCGAGTGCGAGACCGTGCTTGCCGACGAACAGGTCGAGGGCGAGGCCGAACTCTGCTGGCGGTGTGACACGCCTGTCGAGACGCGCGAACTGGAGCAGTGGTTCCTGAAGATAACTGAGTACGCGGACGAACTGCTCGAGGACATCGACGACCTCGAGGGCTGGCCCGACTCCGTCCGCCAGATGCAGCGCAACTGGATCGGCCGCCAGTACGGAACGGAACTGGAATTTTCCATCTCCGAGCACGGCCCCGTCGAGGCCTTCACTACCCGCGTCGACACCATCTACGGCGCGACGTTCTTCGCCCTGGCGCCGGACCACCCGATCAGCGACCAGCTCGCCGAGGAAGACGAGGACGTCCGCCACTTCGTCGAAAACGAGGCCGACCCCGAGGGCGACGAGCCGAACGGCGTCGCGACGGACCTGACGGCGACCAACCCAGCGACCGGCGAGGAGATCCCGGTCTTCGTCGCCGATTTCGTCCTCTCGGACGTCGGGACGGGCGCGCTGATGGGCGTTCCCGGTCACGACGACCGCGACCACGCCTTCGCCGAGAAGATGGGCGTCGACATCGTCCCCGTCATCGCACAGGAGCCGGAGGATGAGGATTCGGAACCGGCTGAACCGGACGTTTCGGAATCTGCATACACCGACGACGGCGTCCTCGTCAACTCCGGCGAGTACTCGGGCCTCGACAGCGAGGCGGCACGCGACCGGCTGACCCAGGACATCGAGAGCGCCGAGCAAGCGACCCAGTACCAGCTGCGCGACTGGGGGATCTCCCGGCAGCGCTACTGGGGGACGCCGATCCCGATCGTTCACTGCGACGACTGCGGCCCCGTCACGGTCCCCGCCGAGGACCTGCCGGTCGAACTCCCCGAGTTCATCAACACGACGGGGAATCCGCTGGACGCCGCCGAGGAGTGGAAGGCGACCACCTGCCCCACGTGTGGCGGCCCGGCCGAGCGCGAGACGGACACGATGGACACGTTCGTCGACTCTTCGTGGTACTTCCTGCGGTACGTCTCGCCCGACCTGGACGAGGCGCCGTTCGACGTCGACCGGACCAACGACTGGCTGCCGGTCGACCAGTACGTCGGCGGGGAAGAACACGCCGTGATGCACCTGCTGTACTCGCGATTCTTCACGAAGGTGCTCGCCGACCACGAGGGCCTCGAGTTCCGCGAACCGTTCGAGGACCTGCTCGCCCAGGGAATGGTCCAGCTCGACGGCTCTGCGATGTCGAAGTCGAAGGGCAACGTCGTCTCGCCCCAGCGGATCGTCGACGAGTACGGCGCGGACACGGCTCGCCTGTTCATGATGCAGGCCGCCCAGCCCGACACCGCCTTCGACTGGAGCGAAGAGGGTGTCCGCTCGACGTACGCATTCCTGACGCGTCTGCAAGGGATGGTCGAGTCGTTCGTCGCCGAGCCGCCGACCGGGGCTGCGGACGCCGTCTCGCGCTACGTCGGCGGTAAGATCGACGCCGCAGTCGCCATCGCCGGCGAGGAGTACGAGGAATTGCAGTTCAATCGCGCACTAAGAGAAGCACAGGAGCTGGTCCGGACGCTTCGCCAGTACGCCGAGTACGCCGACCCCGACCCGGAGACGTTCGAACGCGGCCTCACCGCGGTCGTGCGTCTACTGGCACCCGTCGCCCCGCACCTCGCCGAGGAGCTGTGGGACGAACTGGGCCACGACGGCTTCGTCGCCGACGCCGAGTGGCCGACGGCCGCGGTCGACCGCGAGGGCGTCGAACGCCGTCGCCGGCTGGTCGAGAACACCCGCGAGGACGTCCGCGACATCGTCGAGGTCGCCGGAATTGCCGACCCCGAGCGGATCGACGTCGTCGTCGCTCCCGACTGGAAGTACGACGCCCTGGAGATCGCCATCGAGAGCGACGCGCCCAACCTGATCGGCGAGCTGATGGGCGAAGATCACATCCGTGAGCAGGGTGACGCCGCCGCGAGCTACGGCCAGGACTTACAGGCCGAGCGCGAGGCACTGCAGGAGCCACTCGCACCCGACGCCGAACGGGAGGCGCTGGAGGCGGCGGCGTGGTTGATCGAACGTGAGTTCGACACGCCCGTGACGGTGATCGACGCTGCGGAGGCCGACGAGGGGACGGTGAAAAACGCCGAACCCGGTCGGCCCGGTATCGACATCGTGGAGTGAGCATCGACCGCGGGACGCTGTGCCCGTCTCGCTCGGAACAGAAGTGTCTTCGGACGGTTTTCGCGAACGCAGTGTCGCCACCGGAGAAAACTATAGGTGGCTGCCAGGTAATAATCGGTCAGCCATGCACGTCCGGCAGTACGAGGACCGATCAGACGCCCGAGCGATCGCCCGAATCCAGGCGCGGGCCTGGATGGACGCGTACGCCGATCTCCTTCCCGCCGACGTGCTCGCCAGCCAGTCGCCCGATCCGGACGACGAGACGGTCGCCGGGTGGCACCAGTCGCTCACGGCGAATCGACAGGGCGTCCTGCTCGCCGTCGACGAGACGGGCGAGCGCCTGGGGTTCGCGGACTTCCGGTGGGGAGACGCCGAGACGAAGGCGTTCGTCGACGAGAACGAGGCCGGTCTGAAGTCGATCTACGTCGATCCCGACAGCTGGGGGAACGGGGTGGGGACGGCGTTGCTCGAACGCGGCATCTCGATCCTGCCGGAAGCCGTCGAGACGCTCAGGCTGGAGATGCTGGAGGGCAACGAGATCGGCCACGAGTTCTACCGGGCGAAGGGGTTCGAGGTGACCGACGAGGCGTCACACGAGATCGGCGACGAGGCGTATCCGACCCTCGTCTACTCCCTCGAACTCGAAGCCAGCGAGGCGTGACGGTCACGAGGTGTGGAACCCGCCTTTTTATCCGTCGTCGTCGGAGCACGGCCATGAGCCGCGGTGATTCTGTTCGCGAGACGGACCGGCTCCCGGTGAGTGCCGGCGGACCCATCGGGCGCCTCCCGCACCCGTTCACGCTCACCTGGCGCGACGGTCTCTTCCTTCACTGGCCAGTCGATTCCGACGTGTTGCGGCCCCATATCCCCGACCCCCTGGCCCTCGACACCTGGAGGGGCCGGGCCTGGGTGAGCGTCGTTCCCTTCGTCGCGTCGAACGCCGGAATCAGATACACGCCACGATTCCTGCGGTACACGACGGCGGAGCTGAACGTCAGGACGTACGTCACCTACCGCGGCGAGCCGGGGCTGTACTTCTTCGGCGTCGACGTCGACAGCGCCGCGATCGCGTCCGTGGTCGGTCGCTTCACCCGATTGCCAGTCCGGTGCGCCCGGATGCACGTCTCGCGAACGGAGGGAACGGCGCCCCACGGCGGGAACTCGGTTTCGTTCGCGAGCACGCGCGACGGGACGACCGAACCAGGTGTTCGGTCTGGCCCGGACGAGCCGGGTACGTCCGCGGCCAGGTTCGCGGTGACGTACGAACCCGACGACGCCATCACCTTCGCCGAACCCGGGACGCGCGCCGAGTGGTTGACCGATCGCCGGCGATTCTACGCACCCGACGGCGCTCGGACGGCGAGGACGACGCGGCGCCCGAACGTCTTCGTCGGCGAGATCGCCCACGCGCCCTGGCCGCTCCAGTCGGCAGCCGCGACGCTCCACGAGAACACCCTCTTCGCCGCCTACGACCTTCCAGCCCCGGAGGCGGAACCGATCGCCCAGTACTGTCCCGAACTCCGGATGACGGCGTCGATTCCGCGTCGGGTCCGGGATCGGTGACCGTCCCGGTCGGTGGGTGCTGGGCGAGCAACGCTCTCCGGCGTCTAGATTTATTCACTCGGGGCCCGATGGCGAAGACGACATGGAGAAAGTCGACCTGCAGGAAGACGGCAGGGGACCATCGATCTCTCCGGCCGACGTGTACAACCGCCTCTCGAAACCGCTCGGCACCGAGGATCTGGCGATCAACTACGCCGAACTCGAACCGGGCGGACAGCTGGGGATGGACTACCACCGCCATCGCGACCAGGAAGAGCTCTTCGTCGTCACGAGCGGGACGGTGACGTTCGAGACCGAAACCGGCGAGGTCGCCGTCGGTGAGAACGAGGCGATCCGCTTCGCACCCGACGAGTTCCAGCTCGCTCACAACGCGGACGACGAGCGAGCGACGCTGCTCGCCCTCGGCGCGCCGCGGGGAAGTCGCGAGATTCAGTACCAGCGGAACTGTCCCACGTGCGGGGAAGAAACACTGCAAGAACTCGAATTAAACCGCGAGACGGGCGTGTTCGAGGGAATTTGCACCGAGTGCGGCGAGGTCGCGGTCGAAGTCGAACCCTCGTGAGCGGACAGTAGGTCCGACGCGGCGGTGCGGCGCGTGTCGTACGGTGGAACTCAGTTGCCGGTGCCGACGAGGTCGAACGGACTGCCGCCTTCGTGCTCGCTCGCCTCCTCGTAGACGACGTGGGCGGCGGCCACGTCCTGAATCGCGAGCCCGGTCGAGTCGAAGACCGTCACGCCCGTATCGCCGGTGCGACCCACCTCGTCGCCGACGACGATCTGGCCGATCTCGGCGTGAATGTCGTCGTCCGTGAGTGTCCCATCGTGGTACGGGACGTTGATCTCGCCGGAGTGGGTGCACTGCTCGTGGTCGTCGATGACGATCGTCGCGTCGAGCAGGAGGTCGTCGGCGAGTTCGTGCTTGCCCTCGGCGTCGGCACCCATCGCGTTGACGTGGGTGGTCTCGCCGACGTCGTCGGGACCGACGATGGGGTTCTCGACGGGCGTCACCGTCGAGAGGACGTCACAGTGGCCGGCCTCCGAGATCGAACCGCTGCGGATGTCGAACTCGTCCGCGAAGGTGTCGACGAAGCGCTCGACGCGTTCGTCGTCGAGGTCGCTGACGACGACTTCTTCGATGGGGCGGATCTCGCTGATCGCCTCGAGTTGCGTGTAGGCCTGGACGCCGGCACCGACGATGCCCATCGAGGTGGCGTCCTCGACGGCGAGGTGGTCGGTCGCGACGGCTGCCGCTGCACCGGTGCGCTTCATCGTCAGTTCGGTGCCGTCCATGACCGCGAGCGGGTAGGCCGTCTCCGGGTCGGAGTAGATCATCGTCCCCATGACCGTCGGGAGTCCGTGGTCGTCGGGGTTGTCGGGATGGACGTTGACCCACTTCAGCCCGGCTGCGTCCCAGTCGTCTGTCGAGAGGTACGCCGGCATCGACCGGAAGTCGCCGTTGTACTGTGGTAGGTCGACGTAGGACTTCGCCGGCATCAGCGCATCTCCGCGTTCGTAGGCAGCGAAGGCAGCTTCCAGCGCGTCGATGACGGCCGGCATGCGCGCGTACTCGTCGACGTCTTCGTTCGAACAGAGCAACGTGTTCATGGCGGCAACTCTTGCGGGCGGACACTTAGTACGTACCGAATTCCTTCTTCAGGCGAGCGAGGCGCGTGTCTCCACAATCGCGCGGAGTCCGTCCGTCAGGTCACGCCCGTCGCCGTCCGGTCGCTCTTACAACTGCGGGACCGGCGCGAACTGCGTCCAGTCGATGACCGCGTCGGGATCGTGATACCGCTGCTCGGTCGGGTGTGTCTCGTACAGCTCGGTACACCGGGCGATCCCGGGACCGCGCACGCGGCAATCGCTGGGCGGCGCGAGTCCCATACCGACGTAGCAGTCCCGAAGCTGGCACCGGAGGTGATCGAGCAGGTGCCGTTGCAACCCTGCCGGCGTCCGAACCGGTCGCTCGGGACACGGAAGCTGGATCCGCGCGCCGTGGATCCAGTCAGTGTCGTTGGCTACGCCAGTGTCGTCGGCTCCGTCAGTATCCGGTCCAGGCGTCACTTCGCCTCCCTCCCAGTGCACGTGCGGGGTTCCGGTATCGACGATCGACCACCCGGGAGCGGTTGTCCTGTCGTGGTTGATATCTTCCGAGTGGTTCGACCCCAGTATCGTGGCGAGCCGACGTGGGAGCCGGTCGCTCCGTCGGTCGGGGTAGCGATCGAGTAGCTGGCGAAGGGCGCCGATCGCCTCGAGTTCGATCGTCGCGTCGGCGAGGGTCGGCAGTCGTTCGCGCGCTCCGTCGAGCAGGAGGTCCTGTTCGATGCGCGTCCACTGGGCGTCGGGGTCTACTGCCGGCGGTTCGACAACGTGGTCGGCTGGCTCCTCGAACCGGTTCGACACCGTCTCGAACAGCCGCTCGATCGTCTCCGGCGTGAGTGCGGCAAGAACGAGCGCGGTCGCAGCGAGCCGCTCAGGGTAGGTGATCTGGTCGGCTCCGTACGCGTCGATCGCCGCGATCTCGTGCGTGCGATAACAGTAGTACTTGGCGAATCGCACGCTTCGACGGGCACGGATGGCCTGTTCGCCCGACAGTGCGGCTGCCTTCCGCGCTTCGTCGCCACACGAGTGGCTGTGCAGTGTGCCGGTTCGGTCGAGGGTTATCCGATGGTGTTCGTCGGCGTTGTCCAGCACGCTGACGACCAGCTGGTTTCCCGTCTCGGATTCGATCGCTGCCTTCATCGCTCGTCCGTTCACCTCGACCGCCGAAACGATTCGAACCTCGTTACCATAATTGATACGTCTTTCGTGTCGATGTATGTGGAACTGGGGGTGATAACTATGGCGATGTTGGGGAGACACGGACGCTCCGTGGCCTTCTCTCGCTGGTTTCTGTCGGTTGTTCGCCGCGAGCCGGCGACGTTCGACGCCGGTTCGTGCCACCCGTTGGCCACCAGCTGCGCTCCCGTGACGGTGCCGGGACCTTGCACCCGCTGATCGGATATTTTATACTAACGGACACTCATTATATATCTACACTCTCGCCATGACTCCGGAAGCGGACTATACGAAACGAGATGCGACCGGCTTCTCCCAGTTCGAGAAGAACCGGTTCTTCAAGGGCAAGCTGATGACGCCCCGCGACATGGAGGCCGAACAGACCTACCACGCCGAGCGGTTGCACACGCTCACTCGCTACGTGAACGGCTCGGGAATCGTCTGCGGGCTCGCGGTCCACGACGTCTCGGAAACCGACGACGGACTCGACGTCACCGTGGATGCCGGGTTCGCGATCGACGGCAGGGGTCGGCCGATCGTCGTCGAGCAGGTGACCACGAAGACGCTTCCGAGCCCGTCGACCGACGAGATACACCTCTTTATTCAGTTCAGCGAGGTGGCCGTAGAGACCGTTCCCGTCGCCGACACCGACGGTGCGATCGACAGCGACGCCGTGGCGAACCGAACCGTCGAAGTGTTCGAGTTCACACACCGGGAAACGCCGCCAGCGGACGCGTCGGTTCCGTCGATCGATCTCTCCGTCGTCGATCCCGACGACGATGACGTCGAGGCAGTGGCCAGCCAGCTGGCCGAACAGTATCACGAGACCCACCGCAGCGAGCCGGCCGACGACGCCGATCCGGCGGTGTTTCTCGGCTCGTTCGAGCGGACGCCGGGTGGGGGCTGGGAGACGATTGACGACCAGCCCGGCCGTTCGTTCGTGTACGACCCCGAGTTGCTGTTCGCGCTCGTCGTTCAGCACCTGACGGACGACGAGAACCCGCACCGGACACCGGTCAGACAGGAACCCGAAGAGCGCCCGGACGGCCTCGAGGGAATCGCTCGACGGGTTGGCTCGCTCGAAGAGACGGTGACCGACCTGAAACACGAGCGGCGCACACTCGTGACCTACGCCTTGCGAAAGACGGTCAAGGACCGTGTTCGGTTCTTTACCGCGCTGAGTGATCGACTCGAACCGCACACGGGTGAGGGGGCACGTATTGCACGCGACATCGCGGAACTCTCCCGTGAGGATCTCAAATCGACCGACGACCGCGAACAATCCTACCGCGAACAGGTCGACCGACTCCTCGATCTGCTGATCGAACTGGGTGAACCCCTCGAGGAAGTGACGACCGAGGAGAGCCTGGAACGATACCTCAAGTCGGTATCCCGTCTCCAGTCGGCACTCGACTCCGACGAACCGCTCCTCGAATTGATCGATGCCCACGATCAGGTCAGCGAGGCGGCGGACTCGATCCAGATCCTCGTCGACGTCGTCCCTGAAGACTGAATTTGCGCTCTCTACTGTTCGACGAGATCGACGTGGTCCGACACTGTCCGGTGGTCGCTTCTTGCATCCCTGCCGGATACGCTGGCCGGGGACTGGGATGTAATCCAATCACCGTATATATCGGAAATTTACACTTTACCCGTCCCCAATCTTATTATATTCTGCTTATTGGCTGCCGCATCTAATCTTCCTTGGTCCATTCGGCCATCTGTTTAAACAATGCAAAAATACTATCACTAAGAAAGATTTATATTAATTCACTGTAAAAACTCAGATACAGGGAGACAAATTTAGGAGGTCACCTGGAATGCCAGAATATCAATCCCCCGGCGTGTATGTCGAAGAGGTAAGTAGCGGAAGCAAGTCTGTCGAAGGTGTCAGCACGAGCACGGCTGGGTTCCTCGGGCAGACCCATCGCGGTCCCGTCGAACCACAACTCGTCACGAGTTACACCGAGTTCGAGCGACTCTACGGGTCGAGTCCGAAGCACTCGAATCTCGATGTCGCGCTCGACGGCTACTTCAAGAACGGCGGTGGCCGATGTTACGTCGGCCGCGTCACTCCAGCCGATCCGAACGACGTCGCGACGACGACACTGGTTGCCGACGATCAGTCGAACGTCCTGAACGTCGAAGCAAACGGCCCCGGCTCCTGGGGCAACTCGGTCGCCGTGATCGTTCGCGACGGGCAGCGTGGCGATCAGTTCGATATGGTCGTCCGGTACTGGTCGTGTGATCTCGAGGAGGTCAGCCAGCCGGACGCCGCGCGTCCGGAACCGGCCCCGGACGTCGAGGAGGTTTTCGACGGACTCTCGTCCGATCCGAAGTCGAGCCAGTTCTACGAGAAGCAACTCTCGAGTTCCGTCCTCGTGGACGTCGAGTACGTCGAGGACGGTCGCCCGGTTCCCGGCCTCACCTGGTTGAACCGCGACACGCCGACAGCCGCGGCTGACGGTGGCCTCGTGGAGGCTGCGGAGGAGGAAACTGTCGTCTACATCCCGGACAATCTGGACGAACTGAAGTACAACGATCTCAAGGGAATCGCTCGCCCCTTCGAGACCGAGGGCAACCCATCGAAGGACGACCTGATCGAGCAACTCGACGACATCCGATCGGGCGAAGTCGACGTGGATGTCGAAGTCGTCACCGAGGAGCCGACCAAGCCCGACGCCGAGGGTGAAGTGTCGCTCAACGACTACGAAGGTATCGACAAACCGGGGCTCCGAACCGGCCTCGCAGCCTTTACCGCACTCGACGATATCTCGATCGTCTGCGTTCCCGACGAGAACGACGTGCAGGGACTGACGGACTCGATCGTCGCACACTGCGAGAACATGGGCGATCGCTTTGCCGTCCTGCAGGCCGAGCAGAACCCCGGTCCGGTCTCCGAACTGGAGACGCCGGTCGATTCCTCGTACGCGGCATACTACTACCCGTGGGTCTCCGTGCTCGATCCGGTGACCAACCGTGAGAAACTCGCTCCGCCGGGCGGCCACATCGCCGGTATCTACGCGCGAAGCGACGTCCAGCACGGCGTGCACAAGGCTCCGGCGAACGAGACCGTTCGCGGTGTCGTCGGCCTGCAACACGACGTCACCAAGGGCGAACAGGACGTCCTCAACCCGAAGGGTATCAACTGCATCCGGAGCTTCCAGGGCCGCGGCATCCGCGTCTGGGGCGCCCGCACGACCTCGAGCGACCCCGAGTGGAAGTACCTGAACGTCCGCCGTTTGTTCCTCTTCATCGAACAGTCCATCGACGAGGGAACACAGTGGTCGGTCTTCGAGCCGAACGACCAGGACCTGTGGGCCCGGATCCGCCAGTCCGTCGAGAACTTCCTGACCACCGTCTGGCGTGAGGGTGGCCTGCAGGGATCGACGGCAGACGAGGCCTTCTACGTCCGCTGTGGCGAGGAGACGATGACCGAAGACGACATCGACAACGGTCGACTCATCGTCGAAATTGGCGTCGCTCCGGTCAAGCCGGCCGAGTTCGTCATCTTCCGCATCAGCCAGGACACCGGCGAGGCCTGAGCGCACCGACCACCAGACGACAGTTCACATTCACGATAATACATGCCAGAACACGGACCGCTGCCAAGCACGGAATTCACCGTCGAGCTCGACGGCGTCGACGTCCCTGGATTCCTCGAGGTACAGCTCCCGACACAGGAGACCGACCAGCTCGACTACCGCGAGGGTGACGAGGCCAAACACTCCCGGAAGCTCTTCGGCGATACGCGGTACTCGCCGCTCGTTCTCGCTCGGGGCGCCGAGGAGGACAACAAGCGACTCGACGACTGGCGGAAGGCCGTCGAGGAGGGCAAAGGCGAGGATGCCAGAAAGAACATCGCCGTCGTCCTCAAGGACCAGGCCGGCACTTCTGTCATCCGATTCGAGTTCACGAACGCCTGGATCCGCAAGTACGATCCGCCGACGCTGAACGCCCAGGCCAGCGGTGGCCAGAACGCCATCGCCGTCGAGACCTACACCGTCGAGTTCGAGGAGATGAAGCGCAAGAACGTATGATGCGATCGAGTGAGCCGCTTCGGCCGTTCGCCATCTCCCGCTCGCGTCTCGAGACGACGTGGCGAGTCGACGAGGAGGGGTACCTTCACACCGGGACGAACGGATCGTTCGTCGAATCGAGCCGACTTCGCGTGCTGTCGGACCAGCTGGAGGCTCACCGATGACCGACCAGACGTTACAGACCGAGTTCGAGTTCACCCTGCCGCGGGGGTACGTCGACGGCGAGGGGACGCTCCATCGCGAGGGCCGAATGCGCCTCGCGACTGCTGCCGACGAGATTCAGCCCCTGTCGGAACCACACGTGCAGTCGAACTCATCGTACCTGACGATCGTCCTCCTGTCTCGGGTCGTGACCGAACTGGGGACGCTCGAAACCGTCGATATCGACGTCGTCGAGAACCTGTTCGTCGCCGACCTCGAGTACCTGCAGGCGATGTACGAGCGGGTCAACAACCGGGGCAGAAATGCCGTCACGACGACCTGTCCGGACTGTGGCGAGACGTTCGACGTCGACGCGACGTCCGGTGTCTCACTCGCCGACCCGCCTGCGGGTTCGGCGGCCGACGAGGCCGCACCCATCGGGACGACCGACGACGGCGAACCGATCGAAGGCGACGCCGTCGGCGCGACCGACGACGCCGATCTGGAGTCACCGTCGGAGGTCGAAGCGGGAAACGCGAACGAGTGACCGGCGTCGTCGATCCCGAGGACCTCTTCGCGGAGGTCGCCTTCGTGGCCTACCACTTCGGGTGGAGTCACGAGGAGGTCCTCTCGCTCCCACATTGGGAACGGCGGCGGTGGTGTGCGGAGATCAGTGAGATCAACGAACGGATGAACGAACCGACGGAACTGGCCGAGCCCACCGACCGTGGGTCGTCCGAGTCGACGCAGGGGTCGTTCATCGACGGAGACGGGGAGGGGATCATCCTCCAGAACTCGTTCGACGCGGAGTGAGTGAGCCGGTCAGTACGGCGCTACGGAGACGAACACAATGGCAGAGCAACCCTATACGGCAGACGACAACCCATATTCACAGTACAACTTCGAGGTGCAGGTAGACGGCGAGGCGGTCGCCGGATTCGCCGAGGTCTCCGGCATCACGATGCAACTCGAGACCGTTCAGTACCGCGAAGGTGGTGTCAACGACCACGTCCACACGCTTCCGGGAACGTTCGCCCACGCCGACCTGGTCCTCCAGCGTGGCATGACTACCGACGTGGCCTTCTGGGAGTGGATTCAGGACGTCATGAGCGGGAACGTGACCCGGAAGAACGTGGTCGTCAAGTTGCAGAACGGGTTCAAGGGGGATCGCGTCTGGGGTTGGGAGTTCAAACGCGCCTATCCGACGATGTGGCGTGGCCCCGACCTCGTCAGCACCAATCAGGGGATGGCGATCGAGACGATCGAACTCGCCTACGAGCGCTTTGCTCGGATGTCCGGACTGCCGGAGTAACCGGGAACTGCGATCGAGTGGCCGGCGCACGAAGTCCTGGTCGTATTATTGATCGACTTACAGAAATTCGCGGACGTCCGAGTACCACATGTCGTGGACGTCGACGTGCCCGATTCGCCGAGCGATCTGGACGGCGAGGACGTGCCAGCACTCGTCGGTGGGATCGTCGGGATCGATGTTGTATCTGGCGTCCTTACAGGTACAGGTGCCGTCTTCGACGACGTACTCGTCTGCGTGGCCGACGACGACGGTGAAGTCGCGGTAGCCCTTGACCCGTCGCTCGGCGACGGCCTCGATGGCGCGGACGCCCCGGTCGCCGTGGAGTCGTGAGATGCGCTCGACGAGCTCGGGAGTGAGTTCGCCGACGTCGGCGAGGTCGGCCTGCCATCGCTCGACGGGTCCGTGCTTCGTCACACCCTGTCATCTGGGCCGGGGTGTAAAATCGGTTTGGGATGGCCGAACCGCGGCGTTTTTCGCCCGGGCGGCCCGAACCCGGGTATGCGCGTCTCGGAGGGCGGCGTCGAACTGACAGTCCCGGCCGAATCGACCGACGGTGTCGAAGGGGCGGTCTTCTACAATCCGCGTCAGGAACTGAACCGGGATCTGACTATCGCCGTCCTCGATGCGTTCCGTGACGAGTGCGAGCCGCGTGCGGCGACGTATCTCGACGCGATGACGGCCAGCGGCGTCCGCGGGATTCGAGCGGCGGCGAACGGGTGGACGGCGATGGGTGTCGACACGGACGAACGGGCCGTGTCGCTGGCGCGGGAGAACGCGGCGCGAAACGACGTGGAGGAGACGTTCGACGTGGTGCAGGAGGGTGCGAACGCGTTCATGTACGGCTGTGGGCGGGACATGGACCGGGCGCTCGACGTGATCGATCTCGATCCGTACGGGACGCCGATGCCGTTCGCGGACGCCGCGTTCGCGAACGCACGGAATCTGGTCTGCGTGACGGCGACCGACACTGCCCCGCTGTGTGGTGCCCACCTTCAGAGTGGCATCCGCTCGTATTCGGCTGTCCCCCGGAACACGGACTACCACGCCGAGATGGGCGTTCGCGTCCTGCTCTCGGCGCTCGCCCGAACGGCGGCGCGGTACGATATCGGCGTCACGCCCCTTTTCACGTACGCCAAGAGTCACTACGTACGGACGTTTCTCGAACTCGACCACCGGGCGACTGCGGCGGACGCCACCCTGGACGCGCTCGGGTTCGTCTCTCACTGTGAGGACTGTCTCTACCGGGAGCACACACGCGGTCACTTCGCCGACCCGCTCGAGACCTGTCCGGCGTGTGGCGCCAGTCGCGTCCTGACGGCGGGCCCGGTCTGGCTGGACGCGTCCCACGATCGGGCGTTCGTCGCAGCCGTTCGCGAACGGATTCCGTCGTCGTTCGGGACGGCCGAGCGAGCAAGGGACCTCTGTTCGACGCTCGAGGCCGAACTCGACGAGCCAACACACTACGATCAGCACCGCCTGTGCAAGGAGTGGACGCTCCCGGCGAACGCGATGGACGATTTCCTCGCGGCGCTTCGGGACGCCGGGTACGAGGCCTCGCCGGCGCACTACAGCGGGACCGCGTTCAAGACCGACGCCGACGTCGACGAGATCCGAGCCGCGACGGAACCTGTGCTGGAATCGTAACCTCCCGCTGGCCATAGATCGGCCGAAACCGCCGATGTGGCCGCCGTGTTTGTCTATGAAAAAGGGGGGGACACGAACGGACCGTGTGTCGGTCGCGGGACGGTCCTCGCCTGCTGTCTGTTTTTCGTCGGCTCGTCGGCGACTCGTCCGCGTCTCCCTGGGCGGTCTCGGCACGCCGAGTGGCCTCGACGGCGCGTCCAATCGCCGACGATTCCGCTCCGGGAGACGGGGTCCGCCCCTATCGGTCGTCGAACCGGACCGGCAGCTACAAAGTCCCGGCTCTCGACAGTTCCGCCAGGCAGCGATGACAGACGACGCCACCGACCGCGACGACGAGAGCCGTGACGGCACCCGGCGTGCCGACGGCGGTCGTACCCGCGATCGATCGGACGATCCGGCGGCCCTGAGAGAGGAGATCGAGCGTCTGCGCGGAGATCTCGAGGCGCTCGAAGCCGGCGTCGACGATCGAACGGTCGAGCGCGAGACGCTGGAGGCCGACCTGAAGCGGTACGTCCGTCGTCGCGTTCGACGCGGTCACGCCCACGGCTGGGGTCCCTACCTCGTGTTGCTGTACGGGACGGCGATGACGATCGCCGCGTACTACTTCCTGTCGTCGGGCTGGGCCATCCTGGCCATGTTCGTCGTCTGGACCTCGACGCTGGGGGTGTACTTCCTGATGGTCGTGTTCGGGCTGACGATCACGGCGCTCGGTCTCCCCGGTCGCCTTCGCAACCGCGTGGGAGAGTGGCGTTCCTGATTGGTCGGGAAAAATCATCCGGACAGTCACGACGTCGATTTTGTGGGACGGGGTCGCTCGTTCTGGCCGAAGATGTGATCGAACGGGTGCTGGCAGCCGTTAGAACGTCTCGAGGTACCGATCGAGTTCCCACTGCGAGACATCGACCAGGTAGTCTTCGAACTCCTGACGCTTGGCCTCGGCGAACTTCTCGCTGACGTGTTCGCCGAGTGCGGACTGGACGACTTCGTCGGCTTCGAAGGCGTCGATCGCCTCGCCGAGGTTCGAGGGCAGCGTGTCGATTCCGTACTCGGCTCGTTTCGCCTCGTCGAACTCGTAGATGTTCTCTCTGACCGGGTCACGAGCCTCGAGGTTGCGTTCGATGCCGTCGAGACCGGCCTGGATGATCGCCGCCAGTGCGAGGTACGGGTTGCACGATGGGTCCGGCGACCGAAGCTCGATGCGTGAGGCGGCCGGGACCCGGGCGGCGGGTTTCCGGATGAGCGCAGAGCGGTTGCGGTCGGACCAGGCGACGTACACTGGGGCCTCGTAGCCCGGAACGAGTCGCTTGTAGCTGTTGACCGTCGGGTTGGCGACGGCCGTGATCGCGGGTGCGTGTTCGAGCACTCCCTCCAGGAAGGCGTGGGCCGTCTCGGAGAGGTCGAACTCGTCGTCGCCGTCGTGGAAGGCGTTCTCGCCGTCTTCGGTGAACAGCGAGACGTGCATGTGCATGCCGGAGCCGTTGACCTTCGCGATGGGCTTTGGCATGAAGGTCGCGTGGAGGTCGTGCTGAGCGGCGATGGCGCGGACGACGGTGCGGAAGGTCGCGACGTTGTCGGCCGTCGAGATGGCGTCGTCGTACTCGAAGTTGATCTCGTGCTGGCCGCGAGCCACCTCGTGGTGGCTGGCTTCGATCTCGAAGCCCATGCTCTCCAGCCCGTAGATGATGTCCCGGCGAACGTCGCTCGCCAAGTCCTTCGGCGCGACGTCGAAGTAGCCGCCAGCGTCGTTGGTCTGCGTCGTCGCACGTCCCTCCTCGTCCTCCTCGAAGAGGAAGAACTCGGGTTCGGGTGCGGCGTTGACGGTGTAACCCATCTCGTTCGCCCGGTCGATCGCTTGCTTGAGCACTGTCCGGGGATCGCCCGCGAACGGCTCGCCGCTCGTCGTATCGACGACGTCACAGATCATCCGGGCGGCGGCGCCGTGTTCGTTCGTACGCCACGGCAGGATGGCGAACGTGTTTGGATCCGGGATGAGGCGCATGTCCGACTCCTGGATCCGGACGAATCCCTCGATCGACGAGCCGTCGAAGTAGATCCCTTCGCGGAACGCTTTCTCCGCCTGGCGGGCCGGAACCGAGACGTTTTTCACCACGCCAAGGATATCAGTAAACTGTAACCGGAGAAAGTCGATATCTTCATCTTCGATCGTTTCGAGCACTGTTTCCTCCGCGCTTGTGAGATTGCCGGTTGTCATCCGAAGCTCGTCTATCACGTCTATCTCAACCACTAAAACCCTACTGTTCCGCGCAAACCTCCGATGTTCTCCGTGTAATCGTACATTCGTAAAGTTATAGTGGGTCCGATGAGTAGGTCGATTCGATGACGTACGAAAATCTCGACTCGAAGTTGGTGAACTCACTTCTGGGCGATGGACGGGCGAGTTTGCGAAGCCTCGCGGAGGAACTCGACGTCTCGGTGACGACGATCTCGAACCACCTGGCCGACCTCGAGGATGGCGGCGTGATCGACGGCTACACACCGCGCGTCGATTACGGCGCGCTCGGTTACGACGTCACGGCGATTATTCAACTCAAGGTCGAGGGCGACGCCCTCCCCGAGATCACCGACCGGCTCCGTGGCCACCGCCAGATGACCTCGGTCTACGAAGTGACCGGCGACTACGACGTGACCGCCGTCGGGAAGTTCAAAGACACCGACGGGATGAACGAGCAGATCAAGGCGCTGTTGACCGATCCCGACATCAAGGAGTCGAATACGAGCGTCGTGCTCAACGCCGTCACCGAGAACGAACAATTCGAACTCGAACTGGAAGCGGAGGAGTGAGCGACCGCCGGTCGCGCGGTTCCCAACGCCCTGTCAGGAGGAACGACGGAGTCGCCCGTCAGGGTCAAGTCGTGTCGGTGAAAATCGCCGGGCGACTAGAGCCCGCGTCGGTTTCGCCGCCATTTATGTCCTAGCCCGGTCCATCGATCAGTATGAAGCGAATCATCAGTACGGACGACGCACCGGCAGCGGTCGGGGCGTACAGTCAGGCGACGACGAACGGCTCGATTCTCTTTACGGCCGGCCAGATTCCGATGACGCCCGAGGGCGACCTCCTCGACGACGAACCGATCGCCGTCCAGACCGAGCAGGCGCTCGACAACCTCGTCGCGATCTTAGAAGAGAAGGGAGCGACGCCCGCGGACGTGCTCAAGACGACGGTCTTCCTCGGCGACATCGACGACTTCGAGGCGATGAACGAGACCTACGCGACTTACTTCGACGACGAGCCGCCGGCCCGTAGCGCCGTCGAGGTGGCGAACCTGCCGAAAGGTGTCGGCGTCGAGATCGAGGCCATCGCGAACCTCGAGTAGTCGTGGACCCGCGCGCGAAATCCGCCTCACTGTGGGGGCTCGTTGGCGGACTGACCTTCCTGGTGCTCGCCCAGGGCGCGGTTGCACTCGACGCGCTGGCGGTCCCGCTGGGTGCCGTCGTCACGATCGGACTCGCCGTCGCCGTCGTCACCGCGGCGGTGACGTACCGATACGAACGCCGACTCCTCGTGTGGGCGCGCGAGCACGGTCGCTGATCGACCGCGGCGTGTGACCTCGTGCGTGTCCCCGAACGGGGTTCCGTCGACCAACCTCGCAAGACTTATTCGAACCCCTCGGCAATCTTCGACCGAGCCAGGATGGCCGAACGGTAAGGCGCACGCCTGGAAAGCGTGTTCCCTTTCGGGATTCAGGGTTCAAATCCCTGTCCTGGCGTTTTTCGCGTCACAGACCCGTGAGCGACGCGTAGCGTCGCGAACAACCCGTGACGCGAAAACGCTGGAAGAGGGGATTTGAACACGCGAGTCGCAGCCCCGGAACGGCCGAGTGAAACGAGGCCGAACGCCCGGAACGTCTCGCATCTGTTCAAATCCCTGTCCTGGCGTATTCTGCCGCGAACAATACCGTGAGCGGCAGATACCCGACAAAGGGATTTGAAGTAGAGAAGTCGCAGCGGCGAGCGGAGCGCGGTTCGGAACGAGTGCGATGCCGAGCGCACGCGAGGCCTCGTTTGTGTGACCGGGGAGTGAAACGACCCGTGAACGAAGTGAGAACCGCGATGCGAACGGTGTAACCGTGAGCTGAGCGAGCCGACCGTCTTCGCGTGGTTCAAATCCCTGTCCTGGCGGAGCGAGGATCGAGTGTGAGCGAGATCCTCGATTTCGTGAACTGCGCGGTTCGGAACGAACGTAGTGAGTGAGAACCGCGAGAATCTGAACGGGGAACGAAGCGACCCGGAGCGCATTCTCCCAACATGTGTCTCGAATCCAGCGTTTAATATTGGTGCGCCCGAAGCGGCAACGTATGGCCACGCCGAAGCCCGCACCCACCGTCGAAGAGGCGTTACACACCACGCTCGATCTGGAATTCGAGGACGCCGTCGCGCACGTCCAGCTCGAACACGAGTACCAGGGGTTCGAGACCGTCGCGCTCACACGGCTGGACGAGTACGTCGCGGGCGTCCTCGACGAGGAGATCCGAAAGACGGCGCTGATCGTCGTCTGTCACGCCGAAATCGCGAGGGATGCCCTCGAGATCGATCCGCAACTCGCGGGCCTGTTGCCCTGTACGACGGTTGTCTACGAGGACGATGGCGTCGTCCACGCCTATCACGCCTCGACGACGAAGGCAATCCGCGATCTCGGCTGTGCACCGGGCGACTGCGGGCCGGCGGTCGAGGCGCTCGTCGAACAGACGGGTGACGTGATGGGTGAGGTCTGGGCGAACATCGAGGCACACGCCGAAAACGCCGACTCGTCGTAATTTCTTCGCGCTGTCGCCACTGGGTTACGCCCGTGGTGGACGTGGTGTTCTTACCGGACGATTTCGACCGGTCGGTCCGTCGAGAGCCACTGCCCCTGTCGATCGGGGTCGCGCAGTTCGAGTCGTCCGTCCGCGCTGACGACGAATTCGACGGGTTCGCGCTCACCGTCTCGCGTTGCGTCCATGGACGATCCCTTCCGGCGGACGCACAAGGGTACGGACGCCTTACTGACCGCTCGCCTGTCGAAGGGGCCGATTTACTGGCCAAACTGACGGGTGTCGCAGTGGCAACGACGCGTTATCTCTGCCACTCGCCCACTCCCGGCCGTCGACGGCCGAAGCGATTTCGGTGCTGGCGGCCCGAGCGGGGCGTATGTGTGGCCGGTACTCGCTGTTCGTCCCGCCGCCGGACGTCGAAGACCGATTCGACGCGCGGTTCGAGCGCTCGTTCACCCCGACGTACAACGCCGCGCCGGGCCAGTCCGTCCCGGTTGTCACGGACGAAGCACCGGAGACGGTTCGCCAGCTCGAGTGGGGATTCACGCCGCCGTGGGCCGACGCCGATCGCGACCGACTGATCAACGCGCGTGCCGAGACGCTCGCGGAGACGCGGAGCTTTCGGTCGGCGTACGTGAAACGGAACAGCGACGGTGGGTTCGACGAGGGGGCGCCGTCCGATCGCGAGACGCCTGCAGCGGGACGCTGTCTCGTCCTGGCCGACGGTTTCTACGAGTGGGTCCCGACCGAAAACGGCAAACAGCCCTACCGGATCGCCTTCGAGGACGACCGGCCGTTCGCGATGGCGGGGCTGTGGGAGCGACGTGAGCCGCCGGCTGGCGACTCGCAGGCCGGCCTCGACGCGTTCGGCGGCGGCATCGAACGCGACGTCGACGACGATGGGCTGTCGGAGACGGTGACGATCGTGACGATGGAACCGAACGAACTGGTGGGGGAGCTACACGATCGGATGCCGGCGATTCTCGAACCGGCCGCCGAACGGCGGTGGTTGCGCGAGCCGGATCCGGTCGCCGACCTGCGGCCGCACCCGGCAGATTCGATGACGGCGTACCCCGTCTCGACGGCAGTGAACGACCCGTCGTTCGACGATCCGTCGGTGGTCGAGCCGATAGACGGCGAGGCGAGCCCGGGCTAGAGTCCTTCGCGACCGCCCTGGGAGAGGAGGACGACCATCGAGAGGCCGGAGACGACCAGCAGGATGATCGAGGGGATCACGGCGTACTGGTAGAAGGCCTGCTCCTGGGCCTCCCAGATGAGCGTGACGAGGTTCTCGAACCCGAGTGGCTGAAGCAGCAGGGTTACCGGGAGCTCTTTCATCGCCGTCAGGAACACCAGCGCGGCCCCGGCGACGATGCCAGGCCTGACGAGTGGCAGGGTGATCCTGCGAAAGGCGGAAAGCGGCGAGGAGCCGAGCGTCTGGGCGGCCTCGGTGAGTTTCGGGTCGACCTGGAGCGTGTTCGTCCGGATGGTGCCGACCGCCTGGGGCATGAAGCGGACGACGTAGGCGAACACGAGCAGCGGGATCGTCTGGTAGATCGTCGGAACGAGGTCGAATCGCGTCCCGAGGGCGCCGTCGTAGGCGGTGGCCGCCGAGACCAGTGCGAGCGCGAGCACGATTCCCGGGACGGCGAAGCCGACGTAGGTTGCTCGATCGAAGAGGTCCGAGAGCCGCGAGTCGTGGCGGGCTGCGAAGTAGGCGACGGGCAGGGCCGCCAGCACGGCGACGATGGCCGCCGCGGCGGCGACCTTCACCGAGTTGATGACGTGGTATCCCTGGAGCGCGAGCGCGTCGCTGGCGTTCGGGTCGGCGTTCACCAGCCAGAGACCGAGAATCCACATCGGGACCAGCAGTGCCAGGCCCGACACCGCCGCTGGCAACAGGGTGGCTGGCCAGCGCCACGTGCCCAGCGACACGGCCGGATCCGCGGCGTCACCGCGACCTGCGCCGTCGCTCCCCGTCCGCCCTCCAGAACGGACGCGAGACTCCAGAGCCAGGACCACGAGGACGATGGCGAGCAACTGCAGCGAGAGGACGGCGGCGTACTCCGACTGGAAGCTGGTGAACTCGACGTAGATCTGACGGGTGAACACCCGTAGACGCATGATCGCCGGCGTTCCGAAGTCGGAGACGGCGTACAGCGCTGCCAGCAGCGCGCCTGCAGTGATGGCGGGTCGGATCTGGGGGAACGTCACCCGGCGAAAGGCCTCCCAGCGGCCGTGATCTAAGGTGCGCGCGGCGTCTAGCAGCGTCCGGTCGAACGAGAGCAGGCCCGCTCGCGTCGTCAGGTAGACGTACGGATAGGTGTAGAGCGTGATGACGACGATCGACCCCGGCAGGCCGTAGATCTCCGGGATCCGATCGACGCCCAGCGGCGAGAGGATCGACTGGAACTCCCCGCGCGGGCCGAACGCCGAGACGAACGAGAACGCGCCGATATAACTCGGGATCACGAGCGGCAGGGCGACGACGACCGTCCAGAATCGCCGGAACGGCAGGTCCGTCTGGACGGTCAGCCACGCCAGCGGAACGCCCAGCAGGATCGATAGCGTCGTTACGCCGATCGTCAGCAGGATGCTGTTGGTGAGGACCTCGACCGTGAGCGGCCGGGTGAGGTCCGACCAGACCTGTTCGGGATCGACCGTGAGTACCTCGAAGAGTAACCAGCTGATCGGCACCAGCATGCTCGCGGCGATCGCCCCCGACAGCAGTGTCAACCCGATCGGCAGCCCCTCACCCTCGCTGCGATCCGTACGTACGTGTGGAATGTTCATAGATCGAGTGTTCAGTGCGTCCTCGTCGGCGTGACTCGGCCGCCGATCGCTCGACGGTTTCCGTCGGCAGTTCGTGTGAACCGATTCGGCTGCGTCCACTTCCCGCCGTCGGTTCGCGGCCGATAACACCCACCAGACTCGCCGACTACAGTTACTCGATCGGAGGCGTTCCAACGAATATAAGGTTTAGGTTTACCTAATCTCCGGCATGGAGCTGTCACGGCGGGACGCGGTGGCCGCGCTGGCTGCGGTCGGGGCCGGTGCCGGCGCCGTGGCCGTAGGCACACATCTCCGCGAGACTGATCCCGAGGAAGACAACGAGCTTCGACGAACGATGGTCGCCGCCGGTGAAGTGGTCTATCCTGGCGAAGTGAGTGGCGTCGCTAAGTTCGTCGAGACGTTCCTCGCCGGTCGTCTCGACGACGAGTCTCACGCCGCCGGCGTTCGAGAGGCCGCCGAGACCCTCGACGGGTACGCGGCGACGCGTCACGACGCGTCGTTCGCCGACCTGTCGGTCGATCAGCGCGACGATCTGCTTCGGGCGGCAGGCGTGGCGACCGCGGCGGAGAATCCCGACGGCACCGAGGTCGAGCGAATTCGGTACTACGTGATCAACGAGTTGCTGCTCGCGCTGTACGCCTCGCCGGCGGGCGGCGAACTGATCGGTATCGAGAACCCGCCGGGCCACCCCGGCGGTACCGGGAGTTACCAGCGGGGGCCGACGCCGTGAGCGACTGGCCGCCCGCCGAAACGGCCGAACCGACGCCCGGGACGAGCGATCGCACCCCGGTCACGGACGCCGACGTCTGCGTCGTCGGCGCTGGCCCCGCCGGCGCGCTGGTCGCCGACCGACTGGCAGCGGCCGGGAAGGAGGTGGTCGTCCTGGAGGCCGGTCCCCGGTTCGACCCGGCGGATCGCCGTGCGCGCCAGGAGCGATTTCTCCGGCCGTCGGCCGGCCGCCAGGCCGTCTGGGATGGGGACCCCGAACGCGACGCCTACGGCGCCTCCGGGGAGGCCCACTACCCGCTGAATCGAGCCCGCGTCAAGGGGGTCGGCGGCACGACCCTCCACTGGCAGGGGATGGTGATGCGCCTCCACGAGGACGACTTCGCCTCGCGGAGCACCCGCGGCGTCGGCGTCGATTGGCCCCTCGACTACGAGGCCCTCCAGCCGTACTACGCCGCCGCCGAGCGCGAACTCGGCGTGGCCGGCGCCAGCGACAACCCTCACGCCCCGCCGCGCGAGGAACCCCACCCGATGCCCGCCTTCCCGCCCTCCTACAGCGACTCGCTGTTCGCGGAGGCCTGCGAGGCGCTGGAGGTCGATACCCATTCGGTGCCCAACGCTCGCAACTCCGAGCGATACGACGATCGGAGCGCCTGTGTCGGCTACGGCACCTGTCAGCCGGTCTGTCCCTCCGGGGCGAAGTACGACGCGACCGTCCACATCGAGCGCGCCGAGGAACGTGGTGCGACCGTGATCGATCGGGCGCCCGTCCAGCGACTCGACCACGACGCCGACCGAATCTCGGCAGCCGTCTACGCGACGCCCGACGGGGGGACTCACCGGCAGGAGGCCGACGCGTTCGTCCTCGCCGCGGGCGGCGTCGAGACACCCCGACTCCTCTTGCTTTCGGATTCGCCGCACTATCCCGACGGTCTCGCCAACTCCAGCGGTCGCGTCGGTCAGTTCTTCATGGACCACCTGTTCGCCGGCACCTGGGGCGTCCTCGACGAACCGACGCGCCAGCACCACGTCGGCTTTCTCACGAGTGAGTCTCACCAGTTCTACGACGACGCGGACGACGAGGTGGGACCCTTCAAACTCGAGTTCTTCAACTACGCCGGTCCTACGCCGGTCGGGCTCGCATTCACCGGTGACGACTGGGGTGACGACCTGCTGGAGCACATTCGCGGGGAGTACGGCCGCCACGTCGCCGTCGGCGCGCTCGTCGAGACGCTCCCGCGGGCGGACAGTTACGTCGCGCTCGACCCCGAACGGACCGACGACCACGGCAATCCGGCCCCGCACGTCCACTGGTCCGTCGGCGAGCGCGCTCGCAACACGCTTGCCCGTGCGAACGAGGTGCAGGAGGCCATCCTCGAAGAACTCGGTGCGGAGATCACCTATCAGGAGGGCCCCGACCGCACCATCCCCGCGAACCACCACATGGGGACGACCCGGATGGGGACCGACCCCGCCGAGAGCGTCGTCGGCCCCGACCTGCGAACCCACGATCTCGACAACTGCTGGATCGCCTCCAGCAGCGTCTTCCCCACTGGCGGCGCGCTGAACCCCACCCTGACCATCGCCGCACTCGCCATCAAATGCGCCGACCACGTCGAAGCGTCGCTCTGACGCACATCGGTATTTTAGGCAAACCTAAAAATATAAGACCGGTCGGACGAGAGTACCGGCAATGAGTACCCTCGACGCGGACTCGACGGACGGAGGCGCCGACGAAGAACCGACCGACGCTGACGGATCGCCGGCGGTAGACACCGATTCCGGCACGGCCGAGGAGGGGGCGAGCACCGAGACGGCCGATGCCGGGTCTGGAGCCGCGACGGACGATACAGGGACTGGAGCCGCGACGGACGATACAGGGACTGGAGTCGAGACGGCCACGACGGAGGACGTGTTCACCTTCGCGGACGTAAGCGTCGTGATGGGCACCTACAACGAGGAGGCGGCCATCGGCACCGTCCTCGACGACATCGCAGAGGTGACCGACGGCGAGGCCGAGGTCGTCTGCGTCGACGGTTCCAGTGACCGGACCCCCGAGATCGCCCGCGAGCGCGGCGCTACGGTGATCGAACAGGAGCCCCAGGGCTACGGCGTCGCCGTCCGGGAGGCGATCCTGACGCCCGATCGACCGATCGTCGTCACGACCGACTGTGACGACACTTATCCGATGGAGCAACTGCCCGAGTTCCTCGCGCTGATCAACGAGGGCTACGACGTCGTCAGCGGTGACCGCCTCTACCACGGCGCCGAGGCGATGCCCGCGTTCAACCGCTTCGGCAACCACGCCTTCGCCGCCGTCGCGAGCGTCCTGATGGGTGCCCGCGTCCACGATACCACGACGGGGATGCGCGCCTACCGCCGCGAGGTCGTCGAGGACATCGAGTGGACCGAGAACACTGGCCTCTCCGCGGAACTGCTGATCCGTCCCCTGATGCGCGGGTACGCCATCCGCGAACATCCGATCGCGTACGGCGAGCGCGCTGGCGAGACCAAACTCGATCCGCTCCAGGGTGGCGCCGCCATCGCGAAATCCATCGTAAAAGTCGCCCTCGAAGAGCGGTTCCGGTAACCGGTCGCGCCGCCTCCGTTCTCGCCGTTCCTCGTCTCAGTGTCCCACAGTGACGACTGCGACGACTCGGCCGAGGCTGCCAAACCGCGTTCGCCCGTTCACTCCCGAACGTCCAGCTCGGCCTCGAAGGAGACGCCGTCGAGGTACAGGTCGGATTCCCCGGGAACGTAGGTGCCCTCGTCCTCACACCGCGTGACGAGCGTGCACACGGTTCGCTCCGCCGGCCAGAGTACCTCGACGCCCTCGTCGGTACTCCGGACGGGGACCTCCTGGCGGTAGGTGAGCGACGACCCGACCGTCTCGTGCATCGTCACCGAGAGGGCCAGGTCGTCGACGTCGTCGAGCGGGACGGACCCGTTCTCGACCGTCTCGTTGGAGCCAGTCCCGTCGTCGACGGTTACCAGTTCGGCGCGACCGTCCGTGACTCGCCACTCGACGGTGACCGCGTCGCCGGGTTCGTGAATCCGGTAGGTGGCCGTCTCGCCGTCGGACGTTTCGAGGCGCACGATCGCGCTCTCGACGGTGGTGAGGGTGCCGACGCGGGTTTCACCGTCGAAGCTCGTGCCCTCCCGGAGCGTTACCTCCTGGAGCGTCGGCACGTATTCGTCGTCGGGGTCGGGCGACCACTCGCCGTGGGCGGCGTAGCGGTAGTAGGTGCGCTCGGGATAGGCGTCGAGCACCGCGAAGTCTCGTTCGACGCCGCCGTCCAGGGCGTACACCACCTCGCCGTCGAGCCCGGGGTCGTTGCGCAGCGCCTGGAACGGGTGACCGAGCCACTCCCCGTACTCCGGAGGAAGGAACACGAGCGCGTTCTCGAGGTCCGCCTCCTCGAACGGCTCGTAGGCCGTCTCGAACGTCTCGGTGTGTTCGGCGTGGCGCTCGACCGGCGTCGAGACGACCGCGGCGTTGGCGCCGCCGATCGCGAGCGCGCTCACGAGTGCGACGGCGATGGCCACCCGCCGCGCACCATTCGTGGAGGTGCGAGCGGTCAGCCACGCGTGGACGCGTCCGCGACGGAGGGTCCGCCAGGCCGCGACGAGCGCGACCCCCGCGAACACCGCGAGGACGGGGAGCGTGTCGAAGTAGTAGTACGGCCCGAACTGTGAGAGGAGGCCGTCGGTCGGGTCGGTCATCGTCGCGAGCGCGTTGCGGTTGCCCCAGAACGCCAGATTCCCGAGAACGACCGCCGGCAGGACACCGGCGAGGAGAACGCCAGCGGTCCGGCGGTGGTCGGCGTCGTCGGCGCTATCCGTCGTGAGGGGGCTGCCCGGAACCCACTGCCGAATGGCGAGCCCGAGCCCGCAGACGGCCAGGAGTGTACCGAGCGGGCCCGCGGTCATCCAGCGGGCCGCGTAGTACCGGAGGACGTACCCGTTCGATTCGAGTGCGAGCGCCGGCGTGTAGTCGATGCTGTGGTCCAGCAACACCCGACGACCGAAGCCGGGGCCGTCCATGGGGGCGAACGCCTGGTAGGGGAACACGAGCGGCGACCCGGTGACGCGGGCGTTGTACGCGAGCGTCAGTGCGACGAACGAAAGCCCGAGCGCGCCCGTGAGCGCGTTACGCCGAATCGGGTCGGGGACCGGACGGCGGACGGCGCCGATGCCCTCGCGACTGACGGTCCCCACGACCTGCCACAGCGCGTGGGCGACGAACGGTGTGGCGAACAGCACCGCCGTGTACGGCCGGGCGAAGAACGCCAGCCCGACGGCGACGCCCGCCGCCGCGGCACTCGGGAGGTGGCCGTTGCGGACGCCGCGGAGGTAGGCGACGGCGAACAGCAGGTTCAGGAACGTCGTCGGCGCGTAGGGGAGGAAGACCGAGGAGGTGAGCAGCGCGAGCGGCGAAGCGGCGAAGACGGCTGCGGCGACGACGCCGACCGAGCGGTCGAAGATCGCCGATCCAAGGACGTAGACCAGCGCCGCGTTTCCCGCCGCCACGACCGCGAGCG